>CAZGLW010000001.1:0-124685 GCA_964525985.1 uncultured Acutalibacter sp.
AAGGGCTACGCCTATCAGGCCGGGGGGAACGTGTACTTTGACACCTCAAAGCTTGACAATTACTATGTGTTCGGCAATCAGAGCGGCGAGGATCTGGCTGTGGGCGTCCGGGACAGCGTGGACGAGGACGCCAACAAGCGAAATAAAACGGACTTTGTGCTGTGGTTCACCAAGTCTAAATTTGAAGACCAGGAGTTGAAGTGGGAAAGTCCCTGGGGCTGCGGCTATCCCGGCTGGCACATCGAATGCTCGGCCATCAGTATTAAAGAGCTGGGAGGATACCTGGACATCCATTGCGGCGGCATCGACAACGCTTTCCCCCATCACACCAACGAAATTGCCCAGTCAGAGGCCTATTTGGGCCACCCCTGGTGCAAATACTGGTTCCATGTGCTCCATTTAAACGACGTGAACGGGAAGATCAGCAAATCTAAGGGCAGCCCCCTGACCGTGTCCTATCTGGAAGAAAAAGGGTACGATCCACTGGCATACCGGTTCTTCTGCCTGCAGTCCCATTACCGCAAGCCGCAGACATTCTCTTTTGAAAGCCTTGACAACGCCTCGCAGGCATATGAAAAACTTCTCTCCCGGGTGGCGTCCCTGGAAAAGGGCGGCGAGCCGGATTTGGAAGCTGCAAAACCGTGGAGGGAAAAATTCTCCCGGGCGTTGGGCAATGACCTGAGTACCTCCCTTGCCCTGACTGTGCTGTACGATATGCTCAAGTCCGATCTTTCCGACGCTGACAAGCTTTACCTTACGGCGGATTTTGATTCGGTCCTCTCCATTGGTCTGACGGAGCCGGAGAAGCATTTGAAAAAAACGGAGGCTGAAGTCCCGCAGGAACAAAAGGCGGAGATCGAAGCGCTGATTCAAAAACGGTCGGAGGCCAGAAAGAATAAGGACTGGGCCGCTGCCGACGCCATCCGTGACCAGCTGGCGGCTATGCACGTGGTTATGAAGGATACGCCCAACGGCGTGGAATGGCACATAGAGACAAGCAGTTAAGAAAAGGAGGAAAACCGAATGCAAATTTGCGCGGAACGGGAAATGGAACTTTTAAAGAAGATCGGGTTTGTACGAGTGGCGGGGTCACCGGAGGAATTGAAGGCCGCCGAGATATTGAAAGCCGAATGCGAGTCTGTCGGTGTGCCGGCGGTCATCGAGCCCTTTGAGATAGAGGATGCGGAAATTGAAAAGGCTGTTTTCGAGATTTTGGAGCCTTTCCGTCAGGAGTATGAGGTGACAGGCTATAAGTGCGCCGAAAACACCCCGGAGGAGGGCCTGACGGCTGAGTTTTTATATGTGGAAAACGGCACGGACGTGGATCTGGCCGACGCCGCTGGGAAAATCGTGCTGGTAAACGGTTTTTTACGGGTGCCCCTGTATAGAAAGCTGATGAAGGCCGGAGTAGCGGGCATTGTCACTATGGAGGGGGACCTGCGGGACCGGCTGGATGAGACCGATCTTTCTACCAGAAAACTGCGCCGGACCTTGCGGGCCTTTGGCAGCGTGCCACTGGTCAATATGCGGGTAAAGGATGCTTTCGACCTGGTGAATCGGGGCGCGTCAAAAGCAAAAATCGTGTTGAAAAATACTATTGTAGAACGCACTTCGCACAATGTAATCGCGGCTATCCCCGGCACGGAAAAGCCGGAGGAGATCGTTTCCTTTGGCTCCCATTACGATTCTGTGCCTTTCTCCACCGGTGTGTACGACAACGGCGCGGGCTCTGTTATCAATATGGAAGTGATGCGCTATTTTAAGGAGACCCCCCCGAAGCGCACCCTGAAATTCATGTGGTACGGCTCGGAGGAGATCGGCCTGGAGGGCAGTTGGGCGTTTGTAAAGGCCCACAGAGAAGAACTCGAGAACCATCGGCTTATGATCAACATTGATGTGGGAGGGCCCGTTTTGGGAATGGATGAGTTGGGCGTGACCGCCGACGAAAAGCTGACAGCTTACGCCGACTATCTGATGAAAATGAACGGCTTGTCCGTAGAGGTTAAACAGACCATCTATTCCAGCGATTCCATCCCCTTCGCCGACAGCGGCGTACCCGCTGTAAACTTTGGCCGGGCCGGGGTCCACGGGGCCGCTTACATCCACAACCGCTACGATACCCTGAGTTTCCTTTCCGCCGACATGCTGGCGAAAACCACCGCCGGAGTCCTTACCTTCGGCAAGGCTATGGCCAACGCCAAAGTTTTTCCGGTGGAAAAAACCATCCCCCAGAATATTGTGGAGGACGTGGAGAAGTACCTGTACAAAAAGGAACTGGCGGAGGCAGCGGAGGAACGGGAAAAAACCGAAACCCCTTGACATTCCCTTTTGGGTCTGATAGGATATACAACAAGAAAACAGAATGGAGTGGAAGAATGAAACTGTAAGGATGAACGCGAAACAGAATGCTTTTGGGCAGCGCTTCGGTATGAAGCGGTTATGCTCGAAGGGGTTGTTTGTTGTTGCCGTTTCATGCCTTACATATCTTTCCTCCGAACCTTTCGGGAACGAGTTTCCGGGAGGGTTTCCCCTGTGAAAGAGAAGGGCCTGTTCCGGCAATGCCGGGACAGGCCCTTTTTGACAGGAGGAATATGTGTGCTGCAAATACGGAACTTAAATTTATCTATGAAAAAGGACCTCCGACAGCTTTTAAAGGGATTCACCTTTTCTTTAAACCCCGGTGACAAAGCGGCGATTATCGGGGAGGAGGGAAACGGCAAATCCACCCTGTTAAAGCTGTTGTACGATGAAACCCTTGTGGAGGACTACGCCGAGTGGAACGGTACCGTGCAGAAGGACGGCATGGTGCTGGGTTATCTCCCCCAGGAGGCGGCGAAGGAAGACGGGAAGAAGACTGTCTACGGGTTCTGCTGTGAAGAGCCCGCCTTTTTGGAGAGTTCTCTCAAAGAGATCGCCAATACGGCAGCCAAGCTGCGGCTTTCGCCGGACATGTTTTATTCCGACCGGAAGCTCTCCACCCTCTCCGGCGGGGAAAAGGTAAAGCTGCGCATGGCCCTTTTGACATTCAGGCGGCCGGATTGCTGGCTGCTGGACGAACCCTCCAACGATTTGGACATCGAGACCCTGGAATGGCTGGAAAGCTTTATCCAAAGCTGCTCCCAGCCGATGCTGTTCATTTCTCACGACGAGACGCTGTTGGAGAATACGGCAAATGTGATCATTCACCTGGAGCAGCTGCGCCGGAAGACCTTGCCCCGGCACACGGTGGCGAAAATGGGCTACCGACAGTATGTAGAGGAGCGGCTGCAAGGCTTTGCCCATCAGGAGCAGATGGCCCGGAAGGAGCGGGAGGAGGACAAGAAACGGCAGGAAAAAATCATGCGGATGGAACAGAAGGTCCAGCACCGCCTGGATTCTATCTCCCATGCGGAGCGGGACCATGCGGGGCAGCTGCTGAAAAAGAAAATGAAGTCCGTAAAATCTATGGAGCACAGGTTTGACCGGGAGCGTGCGGAAATGACCGAACTGCCGGAAGCCGAGGACGCAATTCTTGCCGGCTTTGACGAGGGGGTGTCCCTTCCCGCCGGAAAGACTGTGCTGGATTTTTCCCTAGCTCAGCTGGAAGCGGGCGGAGAAATCCTGGCGGAAAATATCAGGCTATATGTTAAAGGGCCGGAGCGGGTGTGTATTTTCGGAAAAAACGGGGCGGGAAAAACCTCTTTGCTGCGGAGAATCGCCCGGGAACTGCTGGACCGCCCGGATATAAAAGCCGCATACATGCCTCAGGATTACACCGAGACAGTGGACCAGACCCTGACCCCGGCGGAATACCTGGCGCCCTCCGGCAGAAAGGGTGATGTTACCCGGGCAAAGACCTATCTGGGTAGCATGAAATATACCGTCGAAGAGTGCGGCCACAGCATTGCCCGGCTTTCCGGCGGGCAAAAGGCCAAGCTGTTCTTTTTAAAGATGATTTTGGACGGGAACAACGTGCTGATTTTAGATGAGCCCACCCGCAACTTTTCTCCCCTTTCCGGCCCGGTGATACGGGGGATGTTAAAGGCTTTCGGCGGCTGCATCATCAGCGTGTCCCACGACAGGAAATATATCAAAGAGGTATGCGACGTGTTTTACGAACTGACGGCGGGAGGACTGCGAAAAGCATAAAGAATTAAAAACATCTGTTCGAAAAATTTCCGGAAAAGCATTGCAATTCCGGAAATTTTTCTTTATAATAGGTGGAGAAATACATACCCGGAAAACGGGCGAGGAGGACATGGAAATGGCGGATAAGAATAAGGCTGTGCCCATCAGCACAAAGGCGAACACGGGGAACTCTGACGACAAGAAAAAGGCTTTGGAAACAGCTCTGGCTCAAATCAAAAAGCAGTTTGGCGAGGGAGCTGTCATGCGGCTGGGACAGGATTCCGCTTTAAATGTGGAATCCATCCCTACAGGATCTCTTTCCCTTGACCTGGCGCTGGGTATCGGGGGCCTGCCCCGCGGACGGATTATCGAAATATTCGGGCCGGAATCCTCCGGCAAGACCACGCTGGCCCTGCACTGCATTGCCGAGGGTCAAAAACGGGGCGGCAACGCGGCATTTATTGATGTGGAGCATGCTTTGGACCCGGTATACGCCGGGAATCTGGGCGTTGATGTGGAAAGCCTGTTGGTTTCCCAGCCGGATACCGGCGAACAGGCGCTGGAAATCACAGAGGCGCTGGTACGTTCTAACGCTATTGATGTGATCGTGGTGGACTCTGTAGCCGCGCTGGTGCCCCGGGCCGAGATTGAGGGAGAGATGGGCGACACCCACGTGGGACTGCAGGCCCGCTTAATGAGCCAGGCGCTGCGAAAGCTGGCCGGCGCCATATCCAAATCCAACTGTGTGGCCATTTTTATCAACCAGCTGCGTGAGAAGGTGGGCGTTATTTACGGCAACCCGGAGGTCACCCCCGGCGGCCGGGCCTTGAAGTTTTACTCTTCTGTCCGGATCGAGGTCCGCAAGGGAGAGGTCATCAAAAACGGGAAAGAAGTGATTGGGTCCCGCACCAGGGCAAAGGTGGTAAAGAACAAGATCGCCCCGCCTTTCCGCGTTGCGGAATTCGATGTGATGTACGGTACGGGTATTTCCCGCACGGGCGAACTGCTGGATATCGCTGTGGAACTGGATATTATCCAGAAGAGCGGCTCCTGGTTTTCCTATAACGGCGAACGCATAGGCCAGGGAAGAGATAATTCTAAGGATTTCCTGGCCGCCAATCCCGACGTGGCCCAGGAAGTGGAAAGCAAGGTAAGGGAGAACGTGGATAAGCTTTACGAGAAGGGCGGCGGTAAAGCCGGTGGGATAAAGGCCGTAGAGGCGCCAGCAGAGACCGCCGAGGAAGAAGAGAAACAGCCTGCCCCCGTCCCCACCAGCAAGGCGGCGGCCAAGCAGAGCATTGACATTACGGTGGACGACGACTGATGGAACTTACCGCTGCGGAACCCAGGCGGAAAGGCCTGACGCAATTGTACCTGGACGGCGAGCCTGCCGTAAAGATCGATACGGAGACATTCCTCCGTTCCGGTTTCAAGCCGGGAGACGCCGTTACGGATGAGGAGCTTTACGAGCTTATCAAGGCTTCCGACGCCAGCAGGGCGCAGGAAAAGGCTTTGTATCTTTTAGAGCACCGGAACCACTCGAAAAAGGAGTTGGAGGATAAGATCGCCCGTACCGCCGCCACCCGAGAAGCAGCCAAAGCCGCCGCACAGCGGATGGAGGATCTGGGGCTGATCGACGATGAAACCTACGCAAACGACCTTGCCCGGGATCTGTTTACCCGAAAGCGCTACGGCGCGGGCCGTGTACGGCAGGAACTTCGCCTGAAGGGTATAGACGGGGAAGTGATTGACCGGCTGTTAGAGCAGTATGGCAGCGAAGAAGAGGCGCTGGAAAATATTCGGGCTGTGCTGGAACGCAAGTACGCCAATTGGCGTGAAGATGAAAAAACCAGCCGCCGGGCCTTTGGGGCCCTCCAGCGGCTGGGCTATTCGTATGATCTTATCCGACGGGCGATGGGCCCGGAGGAGTAAAGGAATATCCCCCGCAGGCGGCGGGGGATGTTCCTTTTCAGGCGCGAGCCAAAGGATATGTGAGGAAGTTTCGTCAATAGGACCGTCAGCAGCTTATGCCCAGCGCTTCAAAAGCTTTTGCGGAGGAGCGGTAAGCCAGAACGGTAAACAGGGTGTAAAGCGCCGCCCCGGCCAAAAGAGTCAAAAGCTTTTCCGGCACGAACTGAAACAGTGCTGTGTCCAGCCTGTTCCGCGCAAAGGGGACAAAATGGGGCAGGGCCTCCGTAAGGGCGACGGCCAGAAATACGGCGGCAGAGCCCAGCAGGAAGGGCGCTCCCACTTTGTTTGGGTCCCGGAAAAATTTCGGGAAAAACACCAGGTTAAAAAGGCCCATGATGATAAAGCCAAAGCCCAGTAAAGCAAGGTTCGCGTCCATGCCCACCACATTGCCTTCGGGCGGGTACAACTGCCGGAGGAAGAAAAATGGCACGCACAAAACGACCAAAGCTGTTTGCAGTAAAATTACCATAGAAAACCGGGCCTTTACCAGGTCCCGTTTTTTTACAGGCAAAAGCATGGTGTATAGGATATCCTTGTTTTCTCTGGCGCCCAGCGAGATAAAAAACACACCCAAACAAGAATAAAAAAAGGTGACGGACAAGGGATAATTGGGAATCAGCATCATGGCGGCCAATCCCAAAAACAACGCGGCTGCCGGATGCAGAGCCAGTCTGAATTCCTTATACAGCAGGTTTTTCATGATTTACTCTCCCTTTCAAAAAGGTCCCCGCACTCTAAATGTACCATCACAGCGTCCAGATCCGCAGGGGAAAGCTCCCCGCCGGAGGGGCACGGGGCTTCTTGCTCCAGCAAGGCGGACCAGCCTTCTTTTTCCCGCTTGATGCCCGTTAATCCCCGGCCGGGGGCCGGTTTTTCCGGGAAACGGGCCACCCGGTATTTCCCCAGGAAATCCTTTAACGGGCCGGAATACGGCGACTTCCCTTTCCGGATATAGGTCAGGGAGTCGGCGCACTTTTCCAAATCAGAGGTAATATGGGTGGAAAACAGGATGGATACACCCTCCTGCCGCACCAAAGAGAGGAACACGTCTAAAAGTTCCTCCCGGGAGACGGGGTCCAGACCGCTGGTGGGTTCGTCGAGGATAAGCAGCTTTGCCTTGTGGGAAAGGGCCAGAGCCAATGAAAATTTTACCTTCATGCCGGCGGAAAGTTCCGCCGGCGTTTTTTCTTCGCTTAGCTGAAACAGGGAAAGGTACCGGCGGTAAGCGCCGTCGTCCCAGTCCCGGTAAAAGCGGCGGGCCACCCGGGTGATAGTCCCGCACTTTTTACGAGGGTACCAGTCCGCCCCGCCGGATACAAAGCCCAGCCGCTGCTTGATCTCCCATTCGCTGTCCTGAAAATCCATGCCAAAAAAGCTGACTTTTCCACTGTCGGCGTGGACCAGATTTAAAAGGGAGTTCAGCGTGGTGGTTTTCCCCGCGCCGTTGCGGCCCACTAAACCCATGATCGTCCCCTCTTCCAGAGTAAAGGAAATATTGTCAAGCCGGAAGGAGGGATAGGTTTTGCTCAGATTTTGCACAGCCAGTATGTTCATGAAAAAACCTCACTTGTCTTCCGGGTCTACCGGCGGCTGGCTTTGAACGTCCAGCACTATGTTGGCGAAATTGAGATAGGCGTCGTTTGGCACAATGGCGATGCCCTGATTTTCGTCGGCCATCAGCAGAAGCGTATCCCCGGGCTGGATGTTGAACATGTCCCTGGCCACCTTGGGAATGACGATCTGTCCCTTTTCCCCCACCTTTACGGTAGAGATGAATTTCCCTTTCGGCATTTGCAGTGGCATAAGCTTCCTCCAAGTATAAGAAGTATGAAAAGTTATACTTATTATACTCTAAAAATCCCTCCTGTCAAGAGGGATTTTCAGAGGAGACGTTCTCCTGTTCAAGGGTTTTCATCCGTTGTTGTTTTATAAAAGCTGTTTCAGCCAGGGGCCCCACTGCTTCAGGGCTTCCGGATGAAGGGAGTAGATGATCTGGTTTGCGTTCCGGCGGGAGTCTACCAGACCGGTGCGCCGCAAAATATCCAGGTGCCGGGAAATGGAGGGTTGGGAAATGTCAAAGTGGGCGCAGATATCCCCGGCGCTCATGCTGCCCGACCGCAAAAGCCGCAAAATATCTCTGCGATAAGGGCTTGACAGTGCCTGAAAAAACTCATCCTCATTCATGGGACCGCCCTCCTTTCAACAAAGATAGTACCACTAAAAGTTCATAAAGTCAACCAGTATATCGTAAATTTAACGCACTTTAGGTTGTAAAATATGAACTATTAGTTGTCTGAAAACCGGAAGGGCGCTTTATGGGGTGATGACGTGGAAAAAAAAGAAAAGCTGATGTGTGGAGAGCGGCTTCGGGCCCTTCGTATACGGAAAGGACTGACCCAGGAGGAGACCTCAGAACGGCTGGACATCAGCTTAAGGTACTATCAAATGCTGGAACGGGGGGAAAAGATCGGGTCGATAGATGTGCTTATTGCCGCCAGCGACCTGTTGGACTGTTCCCTGGATTATCTGCTGCGGGGCCGCGTGGGGGAAATGCCGGCGAACCCGCTGGCCGCCAAGCTGGACAGTTTGACCCCGCGCCAGCGGTTCAACGCCGCCAGGCTCCTGGATCTGTGGATTGAGAGTCTGGAAGAGAACTGAAAAACAGCCGTAAGAAGCCGTGTAAAAAACCCTCTCTTGCTCCTGTCAAGAGGGGGTTTTCGCTGTCACGACCCGGTCCAGAGCGGACCAGTCCCGGAGGATTTTCAAATCGGTAAGGCCCTGAGCAGAGAAGATATCTTTTACCGCCGGACCCTGATCCTCCCCTGTTTCTACGGCAAGGACCCCGCCGGGCTTTAAAAGGGGCGTCCAGAATTCCGCAATAGCCCGGTAAAACAGCAGTCCGTCCAGTCCACCGTCCAACGCGGCGGCGGGTTCTTTTTGTACCTCCGGCTGCAAAGAAGCAATGTCCGCGGTACGCACATAAGGCGGGTTAGCGGCGATAAAATCCAGGCTTTTAGGGGAAAACTCCGCCGCTGTTTCCGGCAGTAGGATGTCAGCCTGTTCCCCTTCTATCCGGTATTGAGGATAAGCGGCGATATTTTCTTGCAGATAGGAAAAGGCAATTTCGTCGTGTTCCACACAGCGTACCCGGGCGTTTGGCAAAAGGGAGCAAAGCCCCAGGGCCACGGCGCCTGTGCCGGCGCACAGGTCCAGCCCCTTTGGGGCTGAACGGCCCTTCAGGGCCGCCGCCGTGGCTTCTACCAGCACGGCGGTGTCCTCTCTGGGGGCAAGGACGCCCTCGCCCACCTTGAGGGAAAGGCCCATAAACTCCCAGGAGCCTAAAATGTACTGCAGGGGCCTGCGGGCCGATCGTTCGGCCACCGCTTTTTGAAAGGCCGCTTCCAGAGAGGGAGAAGGAGAGTCCGTACCGTGCAGGGCCAGCCCCGTCCGGTCCAGACCGAAAAAACGCTCGGTCAGGGCGGCGGCGTCAAATCCGGGAGAATCCACTCCCGCGGCGGTCAGCTGCCTTTTTGCATGTAAATAGAGTTCGCGAAAGGTCATCCAATCAGGTCCTCGCCGTTTTCGGGAATAACGGCCTGCATGGCGGTAATGGCTGCTTCGATCATTTTGTCGTTGGGTTCTTTTACCGTAAGCCGCTGGACCCACAGTCCTGGAGCGGTGATGATCCGGGAAAGAAGTCCCTGGTGTTTGGCACAGGCCTTCTGTATCTCATAGCCGATGTTCATTATGATGGGAATGCAGAGGATCTTTGTAAAGGTGCGCAGAAAGGGATTGGAAAAGGGAATAAAAAATCCCACGATAATGCCTATCAGGAGCATCAGGATCAAAAAACTGGTGCCGCAGCGGGGATGGAACCGCCCCTGTTTCCGGACATTTTCAACCGTAAGGGGCAGGTCGTTTTCATAACAGAAGATGGTCTTGTGCTCGGCGCCGTGATATTGGAAGGTCCGCTTGATGTCGGGCATAAGGGAGATGAGCAGAATATAGCCGATAAAAATACCCAGCCGCAAAACGCCCTCGAAAATGGACCGCCAGCCCGCAATGTCAGCCGGCACGGCTTTTTGCAGAAGATTGAACAGTAACGTGGGCAGAAAGAAAAACAGTACTATTGCCAAAGCGACGCCCAAAACGGAGGCTACGGTCATCACCACGCCGGTCAGTTTGTCTCCCAGATGCTCGTCCAGCCATTTGTCCAGACCGGTCAATTCTTCATCCCCTGTGTCCTCGGTGATTTTGTCGGCGGAAAGGGACAGGGCCTTGTACCCCAGCCGGAAGGAATCGATCAGGGAAAAAATGCCCCGGATAAAAGGTTTCCCAAGAATGGGATATTTTTTGGTGAGCCTGGGGACGGAAATATCTTCGGTGGTTATTTCACCTTTTTCGCTGCAAAAGGCGGCGGTGGTCTTATAAGGCCCCACCATCATAATGCCCTCCATAAGGGCCTGGCCGCCGATAGTCGTGATCTTTTTCGTCATGCTTCGTCACAATCCTTTCTGTTCTGTAGGGGGCTGGGAGCGGTCCGGCAGAGCCTTTTGGATCTCCGGTGTTTGGACCAAGTCGGGATGGGCCTCCAGCGCGGCGCAGGTGGGCAGACTAATGGCAACCGATGTACCCACGTCCACCTGACTTTCAATGGACAAAGTGCCGCCGTGCATGGCGACGATCTCATCCGCTACCGCCAGGCCGATGCCGGAACCCCGCACCAGCTGGTTAGCCTTGTAGAATTTCTTTTTCACGTTTGGCAGGTGTTCGGCCGGAATGCCGCAGCCCGTGTCGCTGATGATCACCCGTACCCACCCTTCCGACTCTTGGGAGGACACGGAGATAGAACCCCCGGCCCCGGTGTACTTCAAGGCGTTGTCTATAATGTTGACAAATACCTGCCGCAGCCGGTCCACATCTCCGTACACGGGTGAAAGAGAGGCTGTTTCTTCGTAATGCAGGCTTTTCTGTTCGGTTCTGGCCCGTTCGGTAAACAGGTACACCGCCTGGTCCAGTTCCGCCAGAATGTCCAGCTTTGACACGGTAAGGTGCATGCGGCCGCTTTGCAGGCGGGAGAAGTCCAGAAGCTCCTCCACCAGACCGGAAAGCCGCTCTGATTCGCGGATGATGACGGTCATGCCCTTTTCCGCGGTCTTTGGATCAGCGCCCTCCTGCAGGGTTTCGGCCCATCCCTTGATGGCGGTAAGGGGCGTGCGCAGTTCATGCGACACGGAGGAAATAAAATCGTTTTTCATGCGTTCCGTTGCGGCAAGTTCCCCTGCCATATCGTTGATGGAGTCTACTAATTGGCCCAGTTCGTCATTCCTGGCCTTGTCGATCCGCACATCGAAATCACCCTGGGCAATCTGTCTGGCGCCGGCGCTGACCTGGCGGACAGGCCGCAGGATAGACCGGATAAAATACACGCCTGACAGGGTGATGAGCAGCATGATGAACACGCCGGCCAGGACAAGAATCAGGATCAGCCGCAGGGTCTGAAGATCCGCCCGTTCCATAGAAACCAGGTACCGTACCGAGCCGATAAGCCCGCCGCCGCTGTCCCGCACTACACGGGTAATGGCCATGACCTTTTCGCCGGTGTTCAAAACGCCGATCCACTTCCCCGTATTGTCCTGGCTCGCCAGCGCCTCCTCATAATCGGGCATTTTCTGGTCCTGCTCCGGCTCGAAGCCTGTAGAGGTGATAAAAACCCGCCCGCTTTTGTTAAGGGCCATGACCTCCATCTCGTTTTTATCGGGAAAGCGTTCGATATAATCCCGGGTAATAGCGGCGAATTCGGAGGCGGTCTGGTCCCCCGAGCCCAGCCAGTTTAAAAGCTCATCCACGCGGCCTGTCAGGGCCTGTTCAATGCCGCTGTAAGTGGAGTTTCGTATGGTGAAGGAAAGAGCGACAATGGATATCAGCAGAATTACAAAGACCACACCGATGGTATTCATGAACCACCGCCGTGAAAGGCTTTTCCGTTTTCGCGCCATGATCCGTCTCCCCTCCATATATTTAACGACTGACAGCTAAAAAGCTAAATATCCCAGCGATACCCCAAACCCCACACGGTGACGATGTGCTTTGGGCTGGAAGGCTCGTCTTCAACCTTCATGCGCAGGCGGCGGATGTTCACGTCCACGATTTTTTCCTCCCCTACATATCCGGCGCCCCACACATGTTTTAAAATATCACCTCTGGGCAAAGCAACGCCGGCGTTGGAAAAGAAGTATTCCATAATTTGGAACTCCACCTGGGTCAGTTCTATGGGTCTGTCCCCCTTGCGGAAGGAACGGTTGCGCAGGTTTAAAGAGAAATCGCCGGACTGGATCTCTTCCCGCAGGTTCCCCTCCTGGTTTTTCGCGGCCAGAGCCACCCGGCGGTACACCGCGTCTACACGGGCCACCAGTTCCGAGGGGGAAAAGGGTTTGGTGACGTAGTCGTCGGCCCCCATCATCAGGCCGCTCACCTTATCCATCTCCTGGGTACGGGCGCTGAGCAGGATGATACCGATGGAAGGGTTCAGTCTGCGCAATTCCTTACACACGGCCAGACCGTCGTGTTCGCCGGGCATCATAATGTCCAGCACAGCCGCGTCGAAGCAGCCGTCCGCCTGGCGGTACATCTCCAACGCCTGGTCACCGGTCTCCGCCTCGGCGGTCTCATAGCCGGCCCGCTGCAGGTTGATGACCACGAATTCCCTGATGTTCTGCTCATCTTCCGCTATTAAGATCCTTTTCATCAGCTTTATCCCTTCTTTCGAAATTTCCGGAAATCATTCCGTAATCAGTTTAAAGTTCTGCCGGATGCGGCGGATATAATTTAACATCTGCTCACTTTGCGTAAATATCTGGATGCCGTACACCGTATCCGCTTGAGAGGCAAGCAGCTCATAACCGCCGCTCTGGCCCCGGCTTTCCCAGGCGGACTGGGTAAATGCCCGGATGGAAAACAGGGGCGAGCCCAGGAACTGGAGCCCATCCTCCCCCGGCTCTGTCACTTCGGTGTAGGTCACGGTCCGGCGATCCGGATCGTTAGAGGCGGTTATCCGCCCCTCCAGGCCCGAGGGCAGACGGAACCAATAATTTTCCGTCAAATTCATCAGGGAGCTCATCACGGGGCGGCCGTAATTCTTTTCCTGAAAGGCGTTCCATTTCACAAGGTAGCTGGTGGAGTCTGGGACCACATCTTCAGACAGGCCGGGCAAAAGGGACGCCGCGGGGATCTCAATGATCCCGTCTGCATTGATGTCCCTGCTTGAAAACGGGGCGGATGACGGTCGGGCAAAGGGGTTCGTGTAGTTGTCCGTATTCACTTCCGGCGGGGAGTTTATCAGGGCGCCGTCCTTCAGGTAAAAAATCTGAGTGGTCATGCTGCCGTCGGCTTTGGCGCCGTCTAATACCACTCCCTGCAGGGAAAAGGTAAGGCTGCCGAAAGAAATGGAGGAATAGCTGGAAATGGAATTGTCAGCATCGGCGGAGCAGATCTCTGTCATGGTTCTGTTCCGCCAGGCGTACAGCCGGGCTTTAGCGGGAGAAGGGTCGTCGCCCTCTTCTTCGGCGGGCACGAACTTGTCCACAGTAAAGACCTCGCTTACCCCGTCACCGTCCATGTCAGTAGGGGTCATTTCACCGTAAATGCCCAGAACATACTCGCTCACTCCGCCATTTCCGTCGTAGATATAGGCGTTTACACCGGCTGTCCGGCCTGTGGCCCCGGCGGTGCTGCCCCAGCCGATCAATACATTCTCCACACCGTCTCCGGTGAGGTCGGCAAAGCAGACCCGGTCTACTTGGTTGGCCGTGTTTTTAAAGGCTGCGTCTGTGCGCCAACCCTTTTCCGTTTTCTCCAAAAACTGTACCTCTACGCCCCCTCCGGTGTCATCCAGAGAGTAAAAGCCGATAGCGTCGTCTTTGCCGTCTCCTGTAAAGTCCCGCATAATAATGGCCGAACGGTACTCCCCGCTCTTCGGGTAGACAAAGGTCACGTCGGGATTTGAACCCTGCAAAAGCTGGTGAATAGCCTGCTGGTCGGAGTTAGCTTTTGGAGGAGCCATCAGGGACTTTGAATTGAAGACTGAAAACGAGCAGCCGGACAGGCTGACGCACAACCATACCGCCAGCAAAATGGCCCAAAACTTTTTACCCATTTCGCAGCCCCCTTTCCCTGACGACTAAATAATTGAAGACAATTATATCACACTTGCGGAAAAAAGTCATGAACGATTTGCAAAGCTTCCCGCATTGACAAACAAGCCAACGAAAGGTACAATTCAGGTGAGATAACAGCAGGAAGGAAGGGCGGCGCGATGCCCAGATTTTTTGTAGAAGAAGAGCCTTTCGGCGACTATTTTGTGGGAGGGGAAAACGGCGTTCACATCGTCAAGTCCCTGCGGATGCAGCCGGGAGAGCGGATGACCCTGTGTGCCGGCACCGGAAAGGATTTTTTCTGTACGGTGCTTTCCTGCGGGCCGGCAGGGGCCCTGGTGCGGGTTGACCGGGAACAGGAAAGCGTTTCAGAGCCCCGGGTAAAGGTGACGGTATGCTCCTGCTGGCCTAAAGCGGACAAGCTTGAGACCGTCACTCAGAAAGCTGTGGAATTGGGGACTGTGGAGATATGGCCCCTGGAAAGCAGTCGTTGTGTGGTAAAGCTGGACGGGAAAACGGCGGAAAGGAAAACTGTACGCTTACAAAAGATCGCCTTAGAAGCCGCCCAGCAGAGCGGCAGGGGGATCGTCCCCAAAGTGCTGCCCCTTACGAACCTGAAAAAGGCGCTGGAACAGGCGGCGTCAATGGGGGACGTACTGTTCTTTTATGAGAAGGGTACGGTCAGCCTGAAGGAGACCCTGGGGGCCGCCGGGGACAGGCTGTTTTTGTTTGTGGGCCCAGAGGGGGGCTTTACCCCGGAGGAGGCGTCCTTTGCCGAGGGCCTGGGGGCAAAGCTTTTGACCCTGGGCCCCCGTATTCTGCGGGCGGAAACAGCCCCTTTGGCGGCGCTTTCTGCGGTCATGTATGAAAAGGGAGAGATGGAGCGTTGAAAAATGTGTTGATCACCGGGGCCTCCGGCGGAATTGGCCGGGCGGTGGCTTTAGCGTTTGCAGAACGGGGCTATGGGACGGCCCTTCACTGTTATGAAAACGAAAGCGCCGCCCGGGAAATTGCTGCGCAAATTCAGTTCCGGGGCGGCAGTGCGGAGGTGTTCCGGGCGGATATTTCCAATGAGGAAGAGGTAAAAGCCATGTTTCAGGCGGTGGAAGCCCGGTTCGGGTTTATCGGTACCCTGGTAAACAATGCCGGTACGGACTGGAAAGGGCTTTTGACCGATATGAGTTTAAAGGATTGGGACCGGGTGATGGGCGTAAACGCCACCGGGGCGTTCCTCTGCTGCAAATACGCTTTGCCCGGTATGATCCGGGAAAAGAAGGGCTCTATTGTCAATATCGGTTCCATGTGGGGAGAGACAGGGGCGTCCTGCGAAGCGGCTTATTCCGCTTCGAAAGCGGCTTTGATCGGTTTGACAAAGGCTTTGGCGAAAGAGGAGGGCCCCTCGGGTATACGGGTAAACTGCGTATCCCCCGGGGTGATAGATACTCCCATGAACGGGGACCTGCAGCCAGAGGAACTGGCGGCGCTCCGGGAGGAAACGCCTCTGGGCCGGATTGGTACGCCGGAGGAGACGGCGGCGGCAGCGGTATTTCTGGCGGAACATCCATTTATCACCGGCCAGGTGCTTGGTATAAACGGCGGTTTTGTAATTTGACAAAACGCCGCTTTTTCGGTACAATGATAAGGTTAAAAAAGGACGTCAGGAGAAAAAGCATGAGTTTTCGCATTTTGGGCACCGGCAGTTTCCTGCCGGAGAAGATTGTGACCAACGACGACTTGTCCGCTATGGTCGAGACTTCGGACGAATGGATCGTAAAGAGGGTGGGAGTGAAGGAACGCCGGGTTTGCGTTACCGAAACAGTGACGGACTTGGGCGTAGGGGCTGCCAGCAGGGCTCTGGAAATGGCCGGGGTAAAGCCGGAGGAACTGGATCTGATCATCGCCCCCACTATCAGCGCGGCCACCATTTCTCCCGGTCTGGGGGGCATGGTGCAGAACCGACTGGGGGCAAAATGCCCCAGCTTTGATATGAACGTGGCCTGTCCCGGGTTTTTGTTCGGCCTGGACGTGGCGGCGGGTTTTTTTGCCAGGAAGGCCGTGAAAAAGGTTCTGGTGGTAAGCGCTGAGCGCATGAGCGGCCTTTTGGACTGGACTGACCGGACTACCTGCTGTATTTTCGGCGACGGAGCGGGGGCGGCCGTACTGGGCGAGGGAGACAACTATCTTGCCTCAGAACTTCACACTAAGGGTGGGGATGACGTCATTTCCATTCCCACGGCCTGGAATAATTCTCCTTTCTATCAAAACGAGATGCCAAAAAACAGGGTGAACATGGCCGGTCAGGAAACTTATAAATTTGCAGTCACTTCTATGGTAAGCGATATCCGTTCCGTGATGGAAAAGGCGGGCATCACCGGCGAGCAGATCAGGGCAGTCATCCCGCATCAGGCAAATTACCGCATCATAAACGAGGCCAGGCGCCGCCTGCCGGAGATAGCCCCGGAGAAGTTTTATATGAACATCGAAAGGGTGGGGAACACCTCTTCCGCCAGTGAACCCATTCTATTGGACGAGATCAACCGGGCTGGGGTTTTAAGGCCCGGGGACCTGGTAGTGATGAGCGCTTTCGGGGGAGGCCTTTCAAGCGCGAGTTGTGTGATCCGCTGGTAGGGCCATGTACCCCGCCGCCCCTAAAAGGGTGGACGAAACTTTTATTTATGGAAGGAATTTCATCATGATCAGAACACCTTTATGCGACCTGCTTGGAATCGAATACCCCATCTTTCAGGGAGGCATGGCCTGGATTTCCGACGGCAAGCTGGCCGCCGCTGTCTCTAACGGAGGGGGTCTGGGCATTATCTCCGCTATGAACGCCAACTCGGAGCATTTAAAGCATGAGATCGACATTGCCAGGAGCCTGACCGATAAGCCATTTGGAGTAAATATTATGCTTATGAGCCCCTTTGCCGACGAGGTGGCAAAACTGGCCGCTGATGAGCGCGTGGCCGTTGTTACCACCGGCGCGGGGAATCCATCTCGGTACATGCCCATGTGGCTGGGGGCCGGGATAAAGGTGGTGCCTGTGGTGGCTTCTGTGGCCATGACAAGGCTGGTCACTAAGGCCGGAGCCTCGGCTGTCATAGCCGAAGGCGGCGAATCCGGCGGACATGTGGGCGATTTGACCACTATGGTCCTGGTGCCCCAGGTATGCGATGCCACAGACCTGCCGGTGCTGGCTGCCGGCGGTATTGGGGACGGCCGGGGCATTGCGGCTGCATTCCAGCTGGGGGCTGTGGGCGTGCAGGTGGGGACCCGTTTTTTGGTGGCCGAAGAATGCGGCGTGCACCCCAACTATAAAAAGAAGGTTTTAAATGCAAACGACATTGCCACAATGGTCACCGGCAAACGGCTTGGCCACCCTGTACGGCAGATCAGGAACCAGTTTGCAAGGGAATATCAAAAAGCCGAGTACAGCACCATGTCTGACGAAGATCTGGAAAAGCTGGGCGGGGGTGCTTTATACCGGGCTGCTGTTTTGGGCGATGAAAAAACCGGTGACTTTTTGGCCGGACAGATAGCCGG
Source organism: uncultured Acutalibacter sp. (assembly GCA_964525985.1). Lineage (GTDB taxonomy): Bacteria > Bacillota > Clostridia > Oscillospirales > Acutalibacteraceae > Acutalibacter. Next base: position 17,772 of record CAZGLW010000001.1, read on the forward strand.
CATGGTAAACAGGGAGCAGCCCGCCGCCGAGATCATTCAGGAGATGTTCAGCGAAGCGGAAGAAGTGCTGAAGACCGCCGGGCGCTGGCTGCGATAAAAAGGGGAAAAATATGGGACCTTTTGTTTTTAGTATCATATTGGCTGTTCTGGCAGATTGTGTTTTGTAATTTTTATGCAGTGAAAGCCGTCGTTAGGGAGGCCCGCGCGGAAATGAGCGCGGTGGAAACAGAAGCTTTGCAGAGAGAAAGCAAGGCTGAGAAGCATGGGCTGGAGACAAGCCCTGAGGAAAAATGATATGGGTAAAAAAGCATTCCTATTTTCCGGTCAAGGTGCCCAGTACGGCGGCATGGGTAAGTCATTGTTTGAAGCAAGCCCCGCCGCGAAACGGGTTTTTGAAATTGCCGACATTATCCGCCCCGGCACTTCGAAGCAGTGCTTCGAGGGGACAACGGAGGAACTGTCTGTTACAAAAAACACCCAGCCCTGTTTATACTGCGTAGATTTGGCGTCCGCGAAAGCACTGGAAGAGGCGGGAATCCGCGCCGACTATGCCGCTGGCTTCTCTTTGGGCGAGGTGGCTGCGCTGACCTTCGGGGGCGTTTTTTCCCCTGAGGACGGGTTCTCCTTTGTGTGCAAACGGGGAGAAGCTATGCAGCAGGCGGCGGAGCAGGACCCCGGCGCCATGACGGCTGTGTTGAAGCTTTCTAACGAGACGGTGGAAAGCCTGTGCGGAGAGTTCCAAAATATGTGGCCCGTGAACTATAACTGCCCCGGTCAGCTTACTGTAGCGGGGAAAAAAGAAGAACTCGGCGACTTTTGCCGAAGGGTCACCGAAGCCGGGGGCCGCGCTGTGCCCCTGGCGGTCAGCGGCGGGTTCCACTCGCCCCTGATGGGGCCGGCGGCGGAAACACTCAGAGAGGTTTTAAGGGGAATTTCTATGAAAGCGCCCCGTTTGCCTGTATACGCAAACTTTACGGCAAAGCCCTATGAGGGGGATTTTGCCCAAACCCTTTTAAACCAGGTGAAAAGCCCGGTGCGCTGGCAGGAGACTGTAGAGGCCCTGGTTAAGGAGGGTGTGGACACTTTTATCGAGTGCGGGGCCGGGAAGACATTGTGCGGCCTGGTGAAAAAGACAAACAAAAACGTTCGGGTGCTCCGTGTGGAGGATGCCAAAACGCTGGAAGAGACAGTGAACGCCCTGATGGGCTGAGAATGGAACTGAGAAAGGAAGGAACAGCATGAAACTGGAAGGAAAAATCGCGCTGGTTACAGGCGGTTCCCAGGGCCTGGGAAAAGCTATCGCTTTAAAGCTGGCAGAAAACGGCGCCGACATCGCTATCGCTTATGTGGGACCGGAAGATCCGGCAAATGAGACCTGCAAAGAGATCGAGGCTTTGGGCCGGAGGGTGAAAGCTTATGTCTGTGACGTGCGGGACGAACAAGCTGTGGAAGCTACCGTGGCCGCCGTAAAGGAGGATCTGGGCAGGGTCGACATTCTGGTGAACAACGCCGGCGTTACCCGGGACGGACTGATGGTGGGCATGAAGGACGCGGATTATGACATGGTGCTGGACATCAATTTAAAGGGCGCGTTCCACATGATAAGGGCCTGCTACCGGGATTTTATGAGGAAAAAGTACGGAAAAATCATCAATATCAGTTCCATTGCGGGTCTGGTGGGCAATGTGGGCCAGGTGAATTACGCCGCTTCAAAGGCCGGGCTGATCGGCATGTCAAAATCTGTGGCAAAGGAGCTGGGCAGCCGGAATGTCTGCTGCAACTGTATTGCTCCCGGTTTTATCGCCACTGATATGACAAAGGATATCAAGGATGACAATCCCCTTTTACAGCAGGTCCCCATGAAGAAAATGGGCACCCCAGAGGATGTGGCGAACGTGGCCCTGTTCCTGGCCTCTCCCGAGTCCGATTACATCACCGGCGAAACCATCCGGGTAGACGGGGGGCTGGCAACGTGAACCGCGTGGTAATTACCGGTATGGGGGCCGTCACCCCCATCGGCAACGACGTGAACAGCTTTTGGGAAAGCCTGAAAGCCGGGAAATGCGGCATCGGGCCCATCACAAAATTTGACACGGAGGAGTACAGGGTGAAGGTAGCAGCGGAGGTAAAGGACTTTGACTCCTCCCTGTACATGGAGAAATCCGACGTGCGGAAGTATGACCTGTTTTGCCAGTACGCTTTAGCGGCAGCGTCCCAGGCCGTAGAGGAAAGCGGCGTCAGGGGTACATTGCCGCCGGAGCGCATCGGCACATATTTCGGTTCCGGCATAGGCGGCATCAACACCTTTTCGGAGCAGTACCAGGTTTTAATGGAAAAAGGCCCCCGGCGGGTGTCCCCCTTCTTCATTCCAGCGCTTATTATCAACATGGCGGCGGGGCTTATTGCAATTAAATACGATTTTCGGGGCGAGGCCCTGCCGGTGGTTACAGCCTGCGCTACGGGAAACAATGCTATCGGCGAGGCGTACCGGGCTATCAAGCACGGCTATCTGGACGCGGTGCTGGCCGGCGGCGCCGAAGCCGCCATTCTGCCGGTCGGCGTGGCGGGCTTTGCCAATATGAAGGCCCTTTCCACCACTGAGGACCCCCTTTCAGCCTGCGTGCCATTCGATGCCCGGAGAAACGGGTTTGTCATGGGCGAGGGCGCCGGAGCTTTGGTGCTGGAGGAATACGAACACGCCAAAAAGCGGGGCGCGAAAATATACGCCGAAATTTGCGGTTATGGCGTTACCTGCGACGCCCACCACATCACGGCTCCCCACCCGGAAGCTGTCGGCGGCGCGGCGGCTTTAAAAATGGCCTACGAGGAAGCCGGCGGCTGTGAGGACCCCGCCAGACTGTATATAAACGCTCACGGCACCAGCACACCTTTAAACGATTCCAGCGAGACGCTGGCCATCAAAAAAGGGCTGGGTGAGGAAGCTGCCAGAAGATGTATGGTGAGTTCTACCAAGTCCATGACCGGCCATATGCTGGGAGCCGCCGGCGCTGCTGAGGCCGTTGCCTGTGTTTTGGCGGTTAGGGAGGACACCGTTCCCCCCACCATCGGATATAAGGAACCGGACCCGGCCTGCGATTTGGATTATGTCCCAAACCGGGTCCGGTATGCCCCTGTGGACCTTGCTTTGTCAGCGTCTTTGGGTTTTGGCGGCCACAACGCGTACCTGGCGTTTAGGAAGTGCGAGAAATAAAGGCTTTGGAGGGATTCACACATGGATATCAGGACCATTGAAGAACTGGCAAAGGTGATGAAAACCCACGAGTTGACCCGGCTGGAGGTGAGCGAGGACGGGACCTCTATTACCCTGGAGAGGAAGCGTGAACCGGAAGCCGTTTCCCTGGGAATTATTGGAGAGCCGTCCCAAAGGCAGGCAGGGCCATTCAGTCCCGCCGCGGTAGACGGCGCCGAAGTTCCCGCGGCCGCCCAGAAGGAAGGGACTCTGGTCCTTTCCCCCACTGTGGGAGTGTTTTATTCGGCCCCTTCACCGGAGAGCGAGTCTTTTGTCAAAGTGGGCGACCGAGTAAAAAAGGGGGATACCCTGTGCATTATCGAAGCCATGAAGCTGATGAACGAGATCCCCGCCGAACTGGACGGCACTGTGGCGGAGGTTTGTGCCAGCAACGGACAGGTGGTAGAATATAACCAGCCGCTGTTTAGAATTGTGTAAGGAGTACCCGTATGAACAGAGAAGAAATTAAGAAGATCCTCCCCCACCGTGAGCCCATGCTGCTTGTGGACGAGGTGGAACTGGTAGATGGGAAATCCCACGGCAAATGCCGCATTAAGGGGGATGAATACTTTTTGCAGGGCCATTTCCCCGGAAATCCCGTAGTGCCCGGCGTGATACAATGTGAAATGCTGGCCCAGTCGGCCTGTGTTTTGCTGGCGGGTTCCGCCCAGGGAATGATTCCGCTTTTCACCGGCCTTGACAAGGTGAAATTTCGGGGCCAGGTAAAGCCGGGGGACACGTTGGAGACCGAATGCGAGATTACACGGCAGCGCGGGAATTTCTATTTTGCCCGGGGTACAGGAAAGGTAAACGGCAAGCTTTGCGTTTCCGCCGAATTTTCCTTTGCCCTGGTCCAGGCAGAGTAATTTCCTTTTGGAAAGGATGAGCACCCATTGTTCACGAAAATTCTCATTGCCAACAGGGGCGAGATAGCAATTCGAGTCATACGTGCGTGCAAGGAGATGGGAATTACCACGGTAGCGGTGTATTCCGAGGCGGACCGTGATTCCCTTCATGCGGCGCTGGCGGACCAGGCTGTGTGTATCGGCGGTCCCAGAGCTGAGGACAGCTACCTGAACGCCCAACGCATTATGAGCGCCGCTTTGGCTACTGGGGCCCAGGCCATTCACCCCGGCTACGGTTTTTTGTCAGAGAACGCCGCCTTTGCTGGGCTTTGCAAAAGGTACGGCCTTGTGTTTATCGGTCCCGGGGAGGAGATTCTCTCCCGCATGGGGGACAAGGACGCGGCCCGGCGGCTGATGAAGGAAAACGGGGTGCCCGTTACCCCCGGCACGGGTGTTCTGCGGGATGCAAAAGAAGCCCTGCGGGAAGCGGAAAAAATCGGTTACCCGGTTATGCTGAAGGCCAGCGCCGGGGGCGGCGGCAAGGGCATTCGCCTGGTGGAAAAGCCGGAGGACCTGGAGCAGGCCTTCCAAACGGCGTCCAGCGAGGCGGAAAAGGCCTTTGGCGACGGCCGCATGTATTTGGAGAAATACTTAGATCCGGTCAAGCACATCGAGGTACAGATCTTAGCTGATGAAGAGGGGCACACGGTCTGTCTTGGGGAGCGGGAATGCTCCATCCAAAGGAACAACCAGAAGCTGATCGAAGAATCCCCCTCCCCCGCCGTGACCCTGGCCCTGAGGGAAAAGCTGACCGCCGCTGCGGCAAAGGCCGCCAGGGCTGCCGGGTATGTCAACGCAGGCACGGTAGAATTCCTGCTGGACAGCCAGGAAAGATTTTATTTTATGGAAATGAATACCAGGCTGCAGGTTGAACATCCCGTTTCCGAGCTGGTATCCAATGTGGATATCGTGAAATGGCAGATACGGGTGGCGGCCGGCGTTCCCCTGGATTTTACCCAGGAGGACGTAAAGATACAGGGCGCGGCTATCGAGTGCAGAATAAACGCTCTGGGTCCCGGCAAGGTGGAGTTTCTGCATATTCCCGGCGGCCCCGGCGTGCGGTTCGACACCTTTTTGTATCAGGGCTATGACATCCCCCCCTATTACGATTCCATGCTGGGGAAAATGATTGTCTATTCATCCACCAGGGGCGAGGCCATCCGCAAGATGCAGTCCGCCCTGTGCGAATTGATCGTAGACGGCCCTGAAAACAACATCGAGGACCAGGTGGCCATCATCCGGGACGAAAGGTTCCGTAAGGGCGATTACTATACCGATTTTATCAGGCGTTTCGAAGCTGAAAAATAATTTTCGGAGGCTGGCGTTATGAATTTGATGGGATTGTTCCGCTCTCCCCAGAACGAACTGGAAAAGGGCGGCACAGAGGCAGAAAATGCGGGGATCCGCAACGCCTGCCCTCACTGCGGGGTACTTTTGCCCCTGTCGGAGCAGCAGGAGAATTTAAATGTATGCACCTCCTGCGGCTACCATTTCCGGATAGGCCCCAGAGAGAGGATCGCCTATCTGGCGGACGAGGATTCCTTTCAGGAATTGGATAGGGATTTGAAGAGCAGGGACATTTTGGACTTTCCCGGATATGACCAGAAATTGCGCAACGCAAAGCTGGCTTCCCGGGAAAAGGAAGGCGTGGTGTGCGGTACCGCCTTGATAGGGGGCCAGCCCTGCGCTCTGTTTTTGATGGACCCAAATTTTATGATGGGCACGATGGGAACTATTGTAGGAGAGAAAATTACCCGGCTGTTTGAGTATGCCACCGAACATGGTCTGCCGGTAGTGGGCTTTACCGTGTCCGGCGGGGCCAGAATGCAGGAGGGCATTTTGTCTCTAATGCAGATGGCCAAGACCAGCGCGGCCCTGAAGCGTCACAGTGACGCGGGGAACTTTTATCTTACGGTTTTGACAGACCCAACCCTCGGCGGGGTAACTGCCAGCTTCGCTATGGACGGCGACATCATTATGGCAGAGCCGGGGGCCACTATCGGTTTTGCCGGGACCAGGGTTATCGAGCAGACCATTAGGAAAAAGCTGCCCCAGGGTTTTCAAAAGGCGGAGTTTTTACTGGAACACGGCTTTGTGGACCTGATCGTGCCCAGAGCGCAGCAGCGCGAAACCATTTCAAAGCTGCTTCGGTTCCACAGGACGTTTGACGCCGATGTGAAAGGGGGCGGGGAACTGTGAGCGCATATGACAAGGTACTTCTGGCCCGGGCCAAAGGCAGGCCCACCGGCCTGTCATATATCGAGAACATATTTGAAGACTTTACCGAGCTTCACGGCGACCGCCGGTTCGCCGACGACCCGGCTATTGTGGGCGGCGCGGCATTCCTTAACGGCATGCCCGTAACGGTGCTGGCAATGGAAAAAGGCACCGATATGCGGGAAAAGGTCCGGAGAAATTTTGGTTCTCCCAATCCCGAGGGTTACCGGAAGGCCTTGCGTTTGATGAAGCAGGCGGAGAAATTTCACAGGCCCGTGGTGTGCTTTGTAGACACTTCTGGCGCGGCGCCCGGTTTAGGGGCCGAAGAGCGGGGCCAGGGCCAGGCTATTGCCGAGAACCTCATGGAACTTTCAGTACTGAAAACGCCGGTCATTGCCGTTTTAATCGGAGAGGGCGGCAGCGGAGGGGCTTTGGCCCTGGCCCTGGCGGACCGGGTGTGGATACTGGAAAATGCCATGTACTCCGTCATTTCTCCCGAGGGCTGCGCCAGCATTTTGTGGAAGGACGCGAAAAAAGTAAAGGACGCGGCGGAATGCCTGCACTTGACCGCCCAGGATATGGAGGAACTGGGCGTGGTGGAAAAGGTTATCCCCGAGGAAAAGGATTTTTCCGAGACATACCGCCGGATCGGCGAGGAACTGACCGAGGCTCTCGGCGAGCTTTCCGCCTTGCCGGTGGAAGAATTGCTGCAAAAAAGATATGAGAGGTTCCGGAAATTCTAATGGAAAACCAAAACCGTCAACACAAGGAGCCACAATGTCCCGTGTACCGCAAGTGTGGGGGCTGCCAGCTGCAAAACCTGAATTATGAGCGGCAGTTGGCATATAAGCAGGGGCGGTGCAAGAAGCTGCTGGGTTCCTTTGGAAAAATTGAACCTATTTTGGGAATGGAAGTTCCTTATCACTACCGGAACAAGGTGCAGGCAGCTTTTGCCTGGAACAGGCGGGATGGGAAAATCGTCTCGGGGGTGTATCAGTCCGGCACCCACCGTGTAGTGCCGGTGGATTCCTGCCTGACTGAGGACGAAAAGGCCGACCAGATCATTATTTCCATTCGTAAACTGTTAAAGGATTTTAAGCTGCGGCCCTACGACGAGGACACGGGCCGCGGCTTTTTGCGCCATGTGTTGGTAAAACGGGGTTTTGGCACCAATGAGATTATGGTTGTGCTGGCCACCGGCACGCCGGTATTTCCGGGTAAAAATCATTTTGTGGAGGCGCTTTTAAAACTTCATCCTGATATCACCACTGTGGTGCAAAATGTAAACGGCGGAAAAACCTCAATGGTTCTGGGGAAAAATGAAAAAATCCTGTACGGGCCGGGGTATATCAACGATCTGCTCTGCGGATGCAGGTTCCGAATTTCTGCAAAGTCCTTTTATCAGATAAACCCGGTCCAGACCCAGGTCCTTTATGACAAGGCGTTGGAATTTGCCGGGCTGACCGGCCGGGAAAAGGTGTTGGATGCCTACTGCGGAATAGGCACCATTGGCATAGTGGCGGCGAAAAGCGGAGCCGGGAGCGTTTTGGGTGTGGAACTGAACCGGGACGCCGTGAAGGACGCTGCTGTAAATGCGAAAGAAAATGGCCTAACAAACGCCAGGTTCGTCTGCGCTGACGCCGGGGAGTTTATGGAGGGGGCCGCTATTGAGGGCCAGTGCTGGGACCTGGTTTTTATGGATCCGCCCAGGGCCGGTGCCAGCCGGGAATTCCTCACCGCTCTGTGTTCTCTGGCTCCCAAACGGGTGGTGTACATTTCCTGTAATCCCGAAACGCTCAGTAGGGACCTGAGTTTTCTGCGGGCTAATCGCTACCGTGTCAAACGCATCCAGCCGGTCGATATGTTCCCCCATACCAGGCATGTGGAGTGCGTAGTGTTGATGTCGCGGAAAGATACATGAGAGGCTCGAAAGCCATTGATTTCGGGCACATTTCGAGTTTTCACCGCTTCGGGCAGGTCGGGACGGCAATCGCTCTGCGGTAACTTACCCGCAACAGTTATGAGGAAAAAGTGAGAAAGGAACTGCCGGGGTAGATGTCAATAATTCGGGTTCGTGAGTTAGATGTCGGGGGGTGTTGAGAGTCCGTGACAGAAATAAAATTACCCACAATACGTTCTCCGCAGGAGTTGGCGGAACTCATCAATCAAATCGGCTTTCTGCCCTTCTTCGCAAATCAGGTGGAGGGATTTTCTCTGGAAGAAATCATTGCTCCGCGGTACTGGTTCCCGGCTGAAGGAGACGGCGCTTGGGAATGGAAAACCCCGGTGATCGGGCTTTCCGACTGCGCGTACGGAAAATTTTTCAGGGGCAAGGCGGGATTTATCAGCAAGGAGTGGTTCCCGGATTACGCCAATTACCGGAGGGACGGCTATGACTTTGACGCAAGGTACGACGATGGGCTGTCAAGGTTTGCAGATAAGGCCGTCTATGACACGCTGGAAAGCCGCGGTTCTCTCCTGTCCAAAGAGTTGAAGCAACTGGGAAATTTTCGCAAGGACGGCAACAAGGGTTTTGACGGGATTATCACGAGATTACAGATGCAGGGCTATGTGGTGATTCGGGCGTTTGAGTACCGGCGGGACAGAACCGGGCGGGAATACGGCTGGGGCGTCGCCCGCTATGAAACCGCTGAATACAGATTTGGTGCGGAGTTTACGGAACAGGTATACCGCTGTGCGCCGGATGAATCCAAAGAGAAGATTTTACAGCACTTGTCCGGCGTCCTGGACGGCGCAGACCAAAAACAGATACAAAAGCTGATTGCATTGTAACGTGCGGGCAATTACCGGGCGGGAAAAGAAAGGAACACAGAAATGGAGGCCACAGCGCTTAATGGCGGTCCACACGCAAACGGGAACACAAGTATTGCACTGTACGAAAGTGCCGAAGGGGTTTGAATATACGCCCCATATTTAATACACAATTTATTAAAGTAAAGGAGATCAGGTAAAATGCGTAAGAATTTTGGATCGAAACCGTGGACCTATCCCCAGACCGTTTTCATCATCGGCAGCTACGACGAAAAAGGCCAGCCGGACGCGATGAACGCCGCATGGTGCGGGATCAGCGACACAAATCAGGTTAGTATGTGCCTGAGCGCCGGGCACAAGACCGTCAAGAATATCCTTGCAAAAAAAGACTTTACCGTCAGCATGGCGACGGCAAAGTATATGGCGGAGTGCGATTATCTGGGCATTGTTTCCGCCAACAATGTGCCGGACAAGCTTGCAAGGTGCGGCCTGCATACCACAAAAGCCGACAATGTAGACGCCCCGCTGATTGACGAACTTCCAATGGCACTGGAATGCAGACTGGTATCTTATGATAAGGGGACCGGACTTATGCTCGGTGAGATTATAAATGTCTGTGCGGATGAGAGCATTCTCACAGACGGCAAAATCGATCCCGCAAAACTGGAACCGATTACCTTTGACGGCGTGAACAGTACCTATATCAAGCTGGGCGAAGTTGTCGGTAAAGCGTTCCATGACGGCGCGAAATTCAAGTGATATTCGGTCGGGAGTGAGCGAAATGATTCCAGGAACAAACCATTCGGCAAGGCAGATGTTTTTGGGAAATATTCTGCTGGTGGGTTGCTGTGTGTTTTACCTGCTCTGGTGGGTTTTAGCTTTCAAGCCAGCCGGCGCCGTCAAGGGAATGAAATCCGGCTGGCTGCTGATTCCCGCTTTTCTTCTGGGTATTGGGGCAGTGGTCATGATCATCAAGGGGGCAAACAGCGCGGATACGGCCCGATCCTTCTTTTCCGCCAGAGGGATCCTTCTGGCCGCTGTGATCTCTTATGTTGTGCTGCTTCTTGTAACGATAGCGGCGTTTCACAGGCAGGTCACCACCGAGCTTCTCCTGATCGTCGGCTGGACCGCGCTGGTATTCTTTGAGAGCAACGCGCTTTATGGCATGGGAATCACCGGCCGGAGCAGTACAATCTGCCTGTTTGTGATCGCAATCATCGCAGCAGTAATAAGCATGATTTGTTATGTGCTGTACTACGGACTTGGGGACCGGGCAGGATATATCGACGGCATGATTCCGCTCATTTTAGCAGCCGTCTACATGGCGGTGCTGTCAGTTTTCATTGCCCGTGCCGGAAGCTGATGCGGATATGGTAAGGCGTGGCTGTGATATGAAGGCCGTGTCCACTCAGTGAGCGCCAGCGGCTGGCTCTTGCATGAGTGATTTCCAGCAGGCAAAGAAGCCGAACCCGGCGTGAGCAGTTCGGGAAGAATACAATCAAAAGAATCGGAGAATTTGCGGCAACGGTAGCAGGCGCCGCAGCGGTAATGATTATCCGCGGGGGTTATCTGCGGGCCCCGCGCGGCTTTTTCAGGAATATCCGTTCTTTCGAAGGTATTCACCCAGCCAGGCAGTCAGTTTGTTTGCGCCGGAGCGGTTTAAATGGCTCTGGTCGTAAAAGTCTGTCTGGGCGTCCAGGCCAATCTCCTCATACAGAGAACGGAGGTTAAAGTCCAGGAGAGGCACGCCGTTCTTTTCGGCCAAAGCCGCGTCGGCGGCGTGTTGGGCTTCCGTCCAGCCCACCCGGGGCAAGCGCAGCATGATAAAGGAAATGCCCTTTTCTCTGCAAAGGTCCATCATATTCTGGTACCAGACAAGGGAGTCGGTGTATTCAGCCGGCTCCGTTTTTATGCCCTCCAGGGGGACAAAGTCCTGTGGGACCGTTTCGTCAAGAAGGATTGCGCCCCGCTGGGGATCCGTCCGATCACTTTCCAGCAGATAGGACAGGTCATAGGAGGAAAGCTGGGCCCAGCGGCCATGATAGTAAAGGCCGGGCAGGGCATAATCCAAAATGTTCTGGGTCTTACTTTTTTCTAAGGTGTTTTTTACGGCCTGCAGCTTATCAAGGCTCAGGGGCATCCAGTCAAAAGCATAGCGGACATATGGTTCCCTGTAATCGGGGTCATAGTCGGTGTACAGAGCGGAAAAGTCGGCCAGCACCACTTTGGGGTTTTGCCGCTCCAGAGCGTCATCCAGGTAGTAATAGCTGACGGAGGGGGCTTGCACCGTAGTCGCCCTGGTATAGGCCGAAAGGCCGTATTCTTCGGTTAAAGTCTTGGGAGAGATATCCCGCATGACCTGGCTGCTGCCGATAAGCAAAGTGTCCACAGAACCGTCTTCCAGGCTCAAATAACCCTCGGTGGTGGTGGTCATATAGGTGTGGCCGTTATCCGCATGACCTTCCACCCATTTGGGCGTGAGAACAGGAGCCAGCAGAAGCAGGCACACAACCACTATACCGGTAAGAAGCGCGCTTTTGGCAATAAATTTCCCCATAGATTAAAACCCCATATAGATGAAAGCCGCGGCGTCGTACTGGGTGCCGTAGGCTCCGAACAGCACAATGCCCATGATTCCCGCGATGTAGATGAGCCAGCGCACGGGAGCGGGCCGCTTTTCCAGCCATTCCCGTACTATAATACCCCGCTCCTGAACGGCGCTTACCGCGAACAGCAGCGCTGTCGCCAGCCCTAAAACCAGCATTTCCCGGCCGTTTAGACCGAGACCCAGCAGGTTGGGCATAGCGGCCGGGACAAAGCAGTTGCCCATCATGGAAAGGGCCTGCTTAAACGACCCGGCCCTGGAGAAGAACCTGCCCATCATCACGATGAGGAAGGTCCGCAGAATTTGAAAGCCCTTAAACCACCGTGAGTTCCGGTTTAAACGGAGTTTTTCGGAGAGCCTGGCGAGGGGGTCTTCCAGCAGGATGCCGCCGATGATAAAAAAGCCGTGGTACAGGCCAAAGGCGATATATTTCAGCTGTGAACCGTGCCACATGCCGATGACGATGAACACTACAAACTGGCTGAGGAGGACGGGGACCAGCTTGCCCACCCGGTTGCCCAGCAACGCCCTGCTCTTTTTAGAAAGCCTGTTTAATGGCTTGGAGAGAGACAGAGGGTAAAAGATGTAGTCCCGGCACCAGGCCCCCAGAGTCATGTGCCACCGTCTCCAAAACTCGGCAATAGTAGGGGCAAAGTAGGGCCGTTCAAAGTTTTCCGCCATATTGACGCCCACGATCTGGGCCACACCCCTGGCAATATCAATGCCCCCGGAGAAGTCGGTGTAGATCTGCACTGTGTAAAACAGCACGGCTACCCAGAGTACCGGCCCGTGGTAGGGGTCGGGGTAGCTGCCGAACACGGTATTGACCAGCACTGCTGCCCGGTCGGCAATAACCAGCTTTTTGAAGGCGCCCCAGGCCATGAGCTGCGCCCCAAACTTTGCCTGGCGGTAATCGAAATCGTGACCCTCAAACAGCTGCTGTGCCAAGTCCCCCCACCGGCCAATGGGCCCTTGAACGATCTGGGGGAAAAAGCAAACAAACAGCAAAAGCTTCAGGGGGTTTTTCTCGGCCGCAGCCTTTTTGCGGTACACGTCCAAAAGGTACCCTATGGACTGAAAGGTATAAAAGGAAACCCCCAGAGGGAACAGGATGGATTGAGTAAAATCCCAAACGGTAAAGCCCCACAGGCCGCCCAATGCGGACAGCCCGGAGTAAAACGCGCCGCTGTATTTCAAAAAGACCAGGAAGCCGAAATTTAAGGCCAGAGCCCCAAACAGCACCCACCGGCACTTTTTAGTGGCGGCGATTTTAGCTTCCTTCCGCTGGGACTTGTCAAGGTCTTTGCAGGCGGCGGCACTGTTGCTCTGTATTTTCTCCACCCACAGGGCAGAACTGTAGGTGGTGGCCGCCGTCAGCAGCAGGCAGACGATAAGAACGCCAGACACCAGCCAGTAGAAAATCAGACTGGCTCCCAGCAGAACGGCCCACCGAGCCTTTTTGGGCACAAGGAAATACACGGCGGCACACGCCGCCGTAAAGACGAAAAAGCTCAGGGACACGAAGGACATGGGCTTACTCCTCTTGCAGACGGTGGATCAGGGCCAGCATGGCTTGAGCGGAGTTGAAATTTTCCGGTTCCAGATCTTCGGCTGAAATATCCACATCGAAAGCATCGTTCAGGTCGCCAACAAGCGTGACAATGTCAAAGGAGTCAAGGATTTTGTCGTCGATCAAATGGGTCTCGGCGGCAAAGTCTACGTCCGGCCGCAGTTCCTTCAAAATTTCCATCAATTCTTCCATGTTTCCAGTTCCTTTCTGTTGCGTTATTTTAATGGATCAACGATCCACTGTTCTCCGGTTTGCCGGGAACGGAACCCCCGGCTTTCGTACAGACGTACGGCTGCGGTATTTTCACAGTTGACCCACAGCATGACGCTTTTTGCGCCCAGTTCCGCACTTTTCGCAAGGCAGAAGTCGATGATCTGCCCGCCCATACCCTGACGGCGAAAGGACTTGTCCACCGCCACGTTTGAGACGGTACAGCGTGCGCCCTGAAGGGTGAGGACGGCCCCGGCGGCGATCTTCCCTTCCCGGCGGAGGACCGGGCACAGCCCCTGGGAAACAGCGTTTTTCAGGGCTTCGTCGTCTATAAGATCTACAGGAGGAAGGCTTTGTTCAAAAAGCGCCAGCATCCGGGGGATATCCTGGGGCCCGGCTGTCTCCACAGAGAGGGAGACAGGCCTATTTTCCACAGGCCGGGTCATCTGGGTGAACCGGCGGAAAAGGCGGGCGCGCTCAATCACCGGCATGGGCCCCCTTATGTGGGAACAGATGGCAGGCTTTACAAGATTTTCCAGAGCGACAGGACCCGAAAAGCCCCCGGTGAGATATAATCGGAAGTATCGCTGATATTCTTCCAACAGCACAAAACAGCCGGGTTCCGGTTCCGTGTAAAACAGACCGGCAGGCAGGTTCCCCGCTTTCAGCCGCAGCAAAAGCCCCGGGCAGTTGCAATATCCGTTCCCAGCGGAAGAAAAAAGCTGTTCCAAACGGTCCCCCATGTCCTTTACCGATTTCATGACAAATATTCTTTCCACAGGGCCATCCTGTCTGCTTTACCCGACGGGGTAAGGGGGATTTTCTTCAGAAAAAAGTATTTTTTGGGGACCATATACCCGGGTAAAACCCGCCGGAGACCAGCTGCGACCCCGGCGCTGTCCCGCTGGTCCCCCGCCCAAAACAGGCAAATGGCGTCCCGCTCTTTTTGATAGAGACAACAGGCGGAGGTTACCCCCGGCAAGGAAGAAGCGGCAGCTTCGATCTCTCCCAGTTCGATGCGGTGCCCCATATGCTTAATTTGGAAATCAGATCTGGAGGAAAACACCAGGTTCCCATTTTCATCGTATCGGGCCAGATCGCCGGTTTTGAACCAACGGCGCGTTTTCCCGTCCCCAAAATCGGCGGTGAAAAAGCTTTGCCCGGTTTTTTCTTCGTTGCCGAAGTACCCGGCGGCCAATGCTCCGGAGGAAATGTAAATTTCCCCCAGCACGCCGGGCCTGCTCACAACCTTTCCATCAGCTACGAGACATACGGTACAGTTTGGCAAAGGCTTCCCGATGGGAACGGGACTGTCGCCTGCCGGCCCGCCTTCAATACGGAAGTAACAGCATACTCCGGCAATTTCAGAGGAACCGTACAGGTTGACAAACTCCACGTCGGGGCAGGCTTCCCGCCAGCGATTCAACTGTTTTGCCTGGAAAACCTCCCCCACGAACATCACCCGCCGCAGGGTAACGGGCCGGATGCTGCGGAAGGTATTGAGCCGTGACACTACAGACAGGGCTGAAGGCACCCAGTTTAGGATCGTTGTACCTCTCTGGTTCAGGTATTCGATCAGCCGTACCGGCATGGTGAACAAACGCTTGGGAATCAGTTCCATCCTGCACCCGGCGGAGGCCATCATGTACAGGTCTTTAGCTGAGGCGTCAAAAAAGAAGGGAGTCTGGCACCCCAGCACATCGTTTTCCGTAAAGGAAAAGGTCTGGCGATAGGCTTTTACAAAGTCGAGCACAGCTCCGTGGGTCTTTAAAATACCTTTGGGCTCCCCAGTAGAGCCGGAGGTGTAGATCAAATACAGCGGGGAACCTTCCGAAACGCCGCTTTCGGCTAACGGCTGGTCTGAAAGGCAGTTCAGATCTTCCTCTTCCATTACAGCCGTGGGCACGCCGTCTGTTTTCACAACGGCCGCGTCCTCTTTTGACCAGGCCAGCACCAGAGGCGGGCAGCAGTCTGCCAAAATTTTTTTCCGCTTTTCTTCCGGTGCGTCGGGGTCTAAAGGCACATAGCAGCCCCCGGCCCAAGCTACGCCGAAATAAAGCGCCGGGACGTAAACGGACTGGGGTGCCGCTACGGCTATTATACGTCCTTTAAGGCCTTTTTGCAAAAGCCAGCGGCCGATGCGGCGGCTGAGGCCTAAAAGTTCACGGAAGGTAAGGCTGTCCGTCTCTCCGGCAACGGCTGTTCTGTTTTCCAGATTTTTTGCCGTTTCCGAAAAAAGTTCCAAAATGCTGCGGGGCATGTTCCTCCCTCCCTGGTCTTCCGGCCGGTGCGCCGTGAAATGCTTTTCTATACATTGTATCCCTTTTCAGCGGAAAATCAAGGGAAAAATCAAGCTTCAGCCTTTTCCGCAATGTCGTACAGCAGGCGTTCCGTGTCGCTCCAGCCCAGACAGGGGTCGGTAATTGACTTGCCGTACACCCGGTCATGGCCGATGGGCTGGTTCCCTTCCTCCAAATAGCTTTCGATCATCACACCCTTAATCAGCCTTTTCAGGGTCGGATCATAGCCGCGGCTGTGCAAAACCTCGCTGACGATACGGATCTGCTCCTTGTACTTTTTGTCGGAGTTGGAATGATTTGCGTCTACAATTACAGCGGGATTTTTCAGGTCCCGTTTTTCATACATTTCGTTCAGCCGGGCCAGGTCCTCGTAGTGGTAGTTTGGCACGCAGGTGCCGTATTTGTCCACGCCGCCGCGCAGAATGGCGTGGGCAAGGGGGTTGCCCGAAGTGGTCACGTCCCAGCCCCGGTAAATAAAGGAATGGCTCAGCTGGGCGGCCTGGATGGAGTTCAGCATGACGGAAAGGTCCCCGCTGGTGGGGTTTTTCATGCCCACGGGAATATCCATACTGCTGGCCACCAGGCGGTGCTGCTGGTTTTCTACGCTCCGGGCGCCCACCGCCTCATAAGAGAGCACGTCGTCCAGATAGCTGCGGTTTTCGGGATACAGCATCTCATCCGCGGCGGTCAGGCCGGTTTCCTCCATAACCCGAATGTGCATTTTCCGGATGGCAATAATGCCCTGCAGCATGTCCGGGGCCTTGTCAGGAGAGGGCTGGTGGAGCATGCCCTTGTAGCCTTCACCGGTGGTGCGGGGCTTGTTGGTATACACGCGGGGGATCAGCAGCAATCTGTCTTTTACCTTTTCATTTAATTCGGCCAGTCTCCGCACATACTCCATTACCGCATCCTGGTTGTCCGCCGAACAGGGGCCGACGATCACCAGAAATTTTTCGGACCGCCCTTCAAATATATCTCTGATCTCCCGGTCACGCCGGGACTTTAGTTCCTTTACCCCCCGGGACAGTGGGTATTCCGCCTTTAAATCGGCAGGAAGGGGCAGTTCCCTGTTCAGTTTCATTCCCATGTTAAAACCTCCATTTCAAATGTTATAAGCAGCGCGGCGCCGCTTTAATTCGGCTCTTTTTCCGTATTCCCCGAAAGCAGCCGCTCTGTGCCGTCCCGGGTGTAGGAAAGAAGCTTTCCGTACCGCCGGGCAATCTCCTCCCGATGGGCCCCGTAGGTCCCGGCGGCCAGCGCGGCCTCCTTTTCCGCTTTCAGATCCAGGTATTCCCGGAGCGCGGCGTCCTCCAGATAGAAGAGGACGTTATATTTTCCCCGGTTTAGGGACAGGGGGAACAGGTCGGTTAAAAGCGGCTGGTCCTCCACATACATTTTTACGCCATATTTTCCGCAGAGCGCTTCAAATTCCGGCAAAAAAGAATCCCGTTCGGCTTTTGTGCCGCAGGGATGGGACAGGGCCAGCCGCTTGACTCCGGCCCGGACCATTTCGCAGAAGCAGTCTGCGGCTCCCAGATGATAGGAAAAACTGTCAATTTTCATGTCATAACACTTCCTTTTCCGTCTGTTCATCGGGCAAGGGCGTTTTTGTGCTGGCCCTACACTACCTGGAACAGGTAAAATTTCAAATAGTCCGTTTCCGGCACGTTCCACAGTACCGGGTGGTCCGGCCCCTGCTGTCGGGCTTCGATCAGCCGTAACTCCACCTGTGCGTCATCCGCCGCGCTTTTCAGCATTTTTCGGAAGCGGCCGTCCGTCATGAAATGGGAGCAGGAACAGGTGGCCAGGTAACCGCCTCTGGGCAGGGCCTTCATAGCCCGGAAATTTATTTCCTTATAACCCTTTTCCGCCGCGCTTACCGTTTTTCCGGACTTTGTAAAGGCTGGAGGGTCCAGGATAATATAGTCGTACTGCCCTTGAGGCAGATTCGGCAGCAGGTCAAAAACATTGGCGCACTCATAATCGATGAGATGGGAAAGGCCGTTCCTCCCGCAGTTTTCCCTGGCGCGGTCCAGCGCTGTTTCGGAGATGTCCACCGAGTGCACATGCTTTGCCCCGGCTTTGGCACAGTTAAAGCCGAAAGACCCGGTATGGGTAAAACAGTCCAGCACGTTCCGCCCCGGGGCCAGCCTTGCCGCCGCGGCCCGGTTGTACTTTTGGTCCAGGAAAAACCCGGTTTTCTGGCCGTTTTCAAAATCTACCAGATAGCGTATGCCGTTTTCCGTGATCTCCGTATCGGTGCTTTTAGGAACAGGCCTTCCGGGCAGGGGGAACCAGCCTTTACTTTGGGCCAGGCCTTCCAACTCCCGTATTTTTACGTCGTTGCGCTCGTAGATGCCGGAGATTTTTTCTCCGTCCTCCTCCAGCGTCTCTATCATCAGGGGGAACAGCAGTTCCTTTCTTTGTTCTATCCCCAAAGAGAGGGTCTGTGTCACCAGAATATCCCCGAAACGGTCTACCGTAAGGCCGGGGAAACGGTCAGCCTCGCCAAAAATCAGGCGGCAGCAGTTTTTGTCAGGCCCCATTACAGCTTTCCGGTACTCCCAGGAGTAGCGGAATCGCCGGCGGAAAAATTCGGGGGAAAAGTCATCGTTGGCGCTGCGTGAAATAACGCGCACCTGGATCCTGGAAAAGCGGTTGTAGAACCCGGTGCCCAAATACCTCCCTTTTGGGCTCAGCACATCACACAGGCAGCCGTTTGTCAGATTCCCATTTGTTCCGGTTATTTCGTTGTCGAACACCCAGGGGTGCCCTTCCCGCATTCGCCAGGCCCCTCGCTGGTGTATGGAGACGGAGGGGTAATTCCGTTCTGTTTTCATCCGAACACCTTCTCGTTGTTTTTCACTTTTAAGAACAGGCTGAGCAGCAGACCGGCCCCAGCGGCGGCGGCCATATAAAGGTACAGGGCCCGTACGCTGGCCCGGTCCACCAGAACGCCGCCCAGATTCTGCAAAACAATGGTTCCCAGGTTGTTGACGGAGTTGACGATAGAAAGCCCCGTAGTGGTCAGTTCGGGGGAAACCAGGTTGCGGACGATCTTTAAAATAATCATCATCATCAAGGTAGAGGCAATGGCCTTTAAAAGCACCATAGCCGTGACTACCACCCAGGCGGAGCCGGCCAGCCCGTAAAACAGGTACTGGGCGATAAAAACGCAGAAGTCGGCGGCCAGCAGGGTTTTGCCGGAAAAGCGGTCCATAAATCTGTTGGAAAACAGGATCAGTGGGATTTCCACCAGGGTGGAGAAAAACAGCACCGTGCCCACAATGCCTGTGGGCACGCCCATCTCATTCAGCAGCATGGGGGAATAAGTCATGTTCACCCCCGAACAGCCGGCGCATATGAAGGAGATGAGCAGATACAGCAGGAAATCAGGCTTTTTCAGGAATACGGTAAGTTTAGCGGGCTCTGTTCCCGGCTCCTTCTCCCCGGCGGGCGGCAGAACTGGATCTTCGGCCCCGGCAAAACCCGCCGCAGCCAGCAGAGCGGAAACGCACACCATGACGAACAGAGACGCCGGCGGAAGGCTCTGGATGGCCAGCCCCGCGGCCTGGGCCCCGGCGGCGTAGCCGAAAGTGCCCCATACCCGCAGTATGCCGTACCGGTACCTGCACAAGGAGGCCAGGCGCTCGGAAACGGGCATTGTGGAGTTGTAAAACGACATAATCAGGCCGTTGAGCAAAAACAGGGCCCACACCTGGCGGCACGCTGAGAACACCACAGCCATAACGCCCATACAGACCAGCAGGGTCCCGCTGATGAGCCGGGACCTTTTTAACCTGTCGCAAAGGTAGCCGGCTACAGGTACCATGACAAATGAGAACAGCCCGGCGCCGGATATGATAAACGACATCTCCGAGGCGGTTTTGCCGGCGTCCGTCAGGTACACGGACAGCACAGCGCTGAAAGACGCCATAGAAAAATAGGAGAAAAAGTAAATGAAAACATAAGAGAGATAACAGCCCTTCAGCCGGAAGGACCTTTTCGGTGTGGTCAAGGGGAAGACCTGCCTTTTGAGGAAATAGGGGGACAGCGCTGGTTTTTTCTTAATACGGAGCAGGCAAAATAAGGGAAGCGTCAGGTTTGGAAGAACCGCTGGAAATGTTCCTTTACATCTCTGCGTTTGGCGTGGGAGATGGGCACAGACACGCCGGTGTCCATCTGCAGCGACGCCTGGCCGAACTGAGAGATGTGCAGGATATTGACAATGAAAGAGGCGTGGGTCCGCACAAAGCGGCCGTCTTTCAAAAGCTGGGCCGCAGCGTCGGCAAACGAAAGCCGCATGGTGTTGGTGACCAGTGGTTTCCCGCAGTCGGTATAAACGATCATGCGGTGGTCCGAATACTCTACGTATATAATTCGCTGGACGGGGAGCAACTGTACCCCGGAGGAAGTTTTAAAAGCAAACTGCGACTCTTCGGCGGGCAGGTTCCTCATAAATCTGCGCAGAATGATCTCCGCGGCCCGGCCCGGGTCCGGCGGATCGAGCAGATATGAGAGGATGTCTGCGTTATAGGCGGTCATGGCGCAGCCGGGTGAAGAGGCCACCACCATCACCTCCGCGGCTGAGGTCCTCCTCAGGTCCGCGGCGAACTGTATCCAGCGCTCCTGGTCGTCCCGTATGTCCACCACGCACAGGTCCGGAGAGTGGTCCATATCCGTAAACAGGCTGGTTTGGGACAGGGAAAAGGCACGTATCTGGAAAAAAGCGCGGGCCCGGCCCCGAAGCTCTTTTCCCAACTTTTGCGTGAACCCCTCCAGAAACAGAGAGTCGTTACTATACAGCGCGATAGTCACCATTTTTCCGCACACACCTTTGCTCTTTTTGCGGTAAATTTTCACACAAGCTTTGCCACGGAATGGCCGCACTTAATTATATCATTTTTTTCACTTGTAATCCAGGGATATTTAGCGGTTTTCTCAAAAAAAGCACAAGATATATTTTAAAATTTTACAAAAGCCGGAATAAGTGAATAACACGACCAAAACAGTGAAGAGTATTGAAAAAACCGGAAATATGATTAAAATATAACTGAAAGTTAAAAAAGCGTAAAAAATGCCAATGCTGTTAAGAACCCCCGGGGCCGTGCGGGCGCTGCGGCCGGAACAGTTGTTTTCATAAAGATCCGCCGGTAAAGCGCGATTTGGATTGGAGAAAAAGGAATGGGAGAAACCGGGAAAAGGACCAGGGAGAAAGGGAACGCGCTGCATACCGCCGCAAATGTTATCGGCATTGTGCTGTGCGTGGTCTTTATCCCTCTCATCATTTTCAACATGGTACTCATCATCAGGTCTTATATCAATCCCGACAAGCTTCCCACTGTGTTCGGCGTTTCGCCGGTAATTGTGCTTTCCGGCTCCATGTGGCCCGAATTTAACGCCGGCGATATGATCCTGGTCCAGGAAACGGACCCCGCTGCCCTGCGGGAGGGGGACGTAATCTGCTATTTCGCTGACGGCCCCGAAAACGCCGTGACCCACAGGATCGTGGAGATACAGGACCGGGAGGGGCAAAGGGTCTTCGTCACCCGGGGCGACGCCAACAATACCGAGGATACTATTGTAGTCACTTCGGATATGGTGCAGGGCAAGTACATGGGTATTTACATTGCCGGTTTGGGAAATGTGGCTGTGTTCCTGCAGTCAACCCCCGGTATGCTGCTGTGCATCCTTACGCCTCTTGGGCTTTTCCTGCTGTGGGACGCGTTCCGCAGGATGGTTTCCTCGAGGAAAGAGAAAGAGGAAGCCGCCGCCGCGCAGGCGGAGACGGAAAGCATGGAGGAGGAACTGCGGCGCCTGCGGGCCCAGATGGCGCAGCGGGATCAGAGCGGGACCGATCGGTCCGACGATCCCCGGCCGCCCGCGGCCCCATGATTTCCCGGCATGGTCTTTCCTTCGAAAAAACAGGCTTCTCGCGGGCCTGTGTTTCCGAATGAGATAGAGAAGGTAAATAAAGGAAAGTGGAGGAATTGTTATGAAAAAGAAAAGCGTCATAGCCCGGGTCGGCGTGATGGCGGCTGCTCTCACTCTTGCAACCACAAGCCTGATGTCCGGCACCCTGGCAAAGTACACCACAACGGTCAAAGGAGTTGCTACCGCTATTGTGGCCCAGTGGTCTCCCAGTGTTTTAGTAGGTAATGTAAAAAGGGAGGAGACATTTACTATTAAATTAAACGATTATGTGAATGGTTATCAGGGAGATACCGTGGCCCATGATACAGAGAACGATGACGATTACTATTTGGCTCCCGGCGTATCGGGTACCATACCCATTAAGATCGATATGGGTGCAGATCTTGGTGTAGATACGGTTTACCAGGTGGAAATAGCGGCCCACGACGGCACTGGTGAAGGCGACGTCGACGCTACAAATATGGCTATGCGGATACCTGGACATATGAAATTCACCTGTTCGGTAGGTAGCTATAATAACAGTGTCACAGTAGGTTCTGCACCTGCAACTGTCGTAAAGGGCGTCATTGCTAATAAGTATAAAATGGGTGATACAAGCTTCGGTGTTAGTACCCCGGGGTATGCAACTGTAGATATTGGTTTTGAGTGGCCATTTGAAACAGTAGAATCAAGCGGTGGCGAGAGCGAAGGAAACTCCAATGACACCTTTTATATTACAGATGAAAATCCAGAAGCTAAAAATATCGAACTCGACATCATCATAACGGTATGGCAGGCCAGCTCGGAAGAAGCATATAATTCATCAAATAGTGGCATACTTGATATCTGATACCACTGCCTGACACAACAGCCTGGACCGGGCAATTTAAATGCCTGACAGCGCGTGTTGGACGTACATAAAATTCAGCCGCCTTAAGGGCACAGCCGATGGGAGGACCCCGGCAAAGGGCAAAAAGCGCGCCCTTTGTCGGGGTCTTTGCCGTAAGGAGAACGTAAGCCGGAAAGGGAGGGAAAAGGATGGACCGGGAACCGGAACAGCGGAAAGGCGCGGGGAAGCGGTCCCCTCTTCCCCTCCTTTTGTTCCTTATTATGGTGCTGTTTGCCGTTTCCGCCGGTATGCTGGGCTTTGTTCTGGGCAGGAGCGCTTCGAACGGGCAGGGGCAGCTGGTGGATACTATCGTTCTGTCTCCCGACCGCGGCCTGGCCAGCGGCGGCGAGGCCACCCACTTTCTTTCCGGCCGGGTGGTGTACGCTCCCGGCGAGCCCTGCAGGGGCGTTACCGTCCGTCTGGCGGAGGAAGGCAAAACCGACCTGACCGACGAAAACGGCAAGTTTTTCTTTTCCGATATTCATGGGGGCGGCGCCACAGTAGAGGTACTGGACAGCGACGGAACTTTGCTGGCGGACACGCTGGTGACCTTCCGGTTCGTGGAGGGTGGAGAAGCGAGAGCGGATGTGACCGTGCCGGTGTTTGAACTTCCCGCGGACGCCAGGATGGTGGAACTCGTTTTGACCGTAGATCCCGATAAGGGAAGCATTTCCTTTCAGGAGGACACGGGATATGTGGTGACCACCAGCGGCGACGTCCTGGACTTTTGCGGGGGCGTGCTGCCGAGAAAAAACAGCGGCTACAGTGTGATCCCGGGCGGCGATGTGGTCAGTTCAGCCGGCTATGCCGCCATTCCATCTCACCAGGTGGTCATCCTGCCCAGCGGACAGACCGCCGCGGCGGAGGAACTTACCGAGCAGGAGGAAGCCGAATCGGGAATGACCGTCCAGGCGGGCGGTTCCGTCCTTTTGCTGAATGACGTAACAGTGGCCCCGGGCGGCCAGGTCATCCTGGCGGATCAGGACGAGACGGTAGGGCCCGCTGAGAATGTTATCACCGTTGTACAGGGAGAAGCGGAAGAGGTCTCCCAGCTTCCCGTCGCGGCGCAGGAGGAAAGCGGCGGACAGGA
Source organism: uncultured Acutalibacter sp. (assembly GCA_964525985.1). Classification (GTDB taxonomy): domain Bacteria; phylum Bacillota; class Clostridia; order Oscillospirales; family Acutalibacteraceae; genus Acutalibacter. The sequence continues at coordinate 41,493 of CAZGLW010000001.1, forward strand.
AGAGGATTCCTCCTCCCGGGAGGAATCGGAGGAGGAGAGCGCCTCCCCGTATGAAGAGACAAACCCCTCTCCGTCCCCGTCGCCGGAACCCTCTCTCGCACCTTCCCTTGAGCCTTCCCTTGAGCCTTCTTCCACACTATCTCCCGTGCCGTCTCTTACACCCTCTCCCACGCCGGACGCTCTGGATGTGAACCATCTGGAGATGGACCCCGGTTCCGGGGAGTGGATCGTGGGGCAGTCATGGAGGCAGCAGTCAATTGTGGACCTGTTTAAATACCGCACCAGCGGCGCGGAACTGGGAGAGGCGGAGATAGAGGGGGAAGACGGCCAGGTGCGGGAGGTCCCCATTATCGCCCCCGGCTCGAAAGGGTATTACGAGTTCAACCTGGAAAATTCCGCGGATTACAATATCCGCTTTGTTTTGAGTATTTCCGAGGGTTCGTTCCATCTTCCCATACTGTATTCTGTGCGGGATATGGAGACAGGATGGGTGTACAAGGGAGGCAGTAAGATAAACACCGACGGCTCCGCAATCAGCACCGAGGCGATCCTGCTGCCTGCCAACTCCCGGCGGCGGTACCGTCTTGGCTGGGAGTGGCAGTATGAGGACTGGCTTTATCCCGAGCAGGACGACGCTTATGATACGGCGGCCACTTTGGAGGAGAACGGCACCTACATCGTTTCGGTGAACATTACGGCGGAGGAGGTCTATACCTCTTCCGGGGCAGACTCCGGGACCCGCGTACCCGGCAGGAAATAATATTGACGCGGTAAGTGGAGGATTTTATGAGAATCGCCATCAAGATACTTCGCGGGATCATCACCGCCTTGCTGCTGCTTGTTGTGGGAATAAACCTGTGGCTGGGGATACAGCAGTCGGTCCTCCACAGGGAACCGCCAGAGATTTTTGGATATTCCCAGTTGGTGGCGGTTTCCGGCAGCATGGAGCCGGAATTTTCCGCCGGGGACGTGCTTCTGATTAAGGCGAAGGATGATTACCAGCTTGGAGAAGTGGTCACCTTCCGGGACTCATCCGGGAATCTGGTGACCCACAGGCTGGTGGGCAGGACCGGCGGTCAGTTCATCACGAAAGGCGACGCCAATAACGTGGAGGACCAGGAACTGCTGCCCCCCGAGAGGATCGTGGGGGCCCTGGTTACATATGTGCCCGCTGTGGGGCAGGTACTGCTGTTCCTGCGCACCCCTCTGGGTATGGTGATCCTTATCGCGGCGGGCATACTGCTTATAGAGCTTCCCTCCCTGACAGGGGCTTTTCGAAAGAAAGGGAAAGGAAGGCATGCCGATGAGAAAGGGTAAACGGTCCGGGATCATTCGATGTCTGCTGTATGTGGCGCTTGTGACTTCGGTGGTCACCTCCGTAACTCTGGCAAAATATTCCGCCGGGATAGACGGCGTGGCAACCGGCGTGGTGGCGGCTTTCGTATCGAACACCTCGCAGGACCTTGAGGTCCCGCTGTCCGACCTTTTGTCGCCGGGCTCAACCCAATCCGCCGACTTTACAATCACAAATTACAACAGCGAAACCGATATGGACAGCGATATTCTGCTTGGATATGAAATTGAGATAAAGACCACCGGGAATCTGCCCCTGAGGTTCTCGCTGACCGGGCAGAAGATAAATGCCGACGGTACCGCCGATGAGGATGATGCCAACAGCGTGCTGGCGGATTGCACCGATTTTTCATCCACCTTGAAGGCCGCCGGAGGCAGGCTGCCCGTCGTGCAGCTTTCCGGTCGTAAGAAACACGTGTACACCCTTGAGATCACCTGGCCTGCAGACCTGGCCGACGACGGGTACAGCGACGAGATCGATCGGGTAGCTGTGACGATCACCACCATGCAGCTTAATGCTTAACATGATAAAAGGAACGGCAAGATGAAGCTTTTTAAGGCAGAAAAAGATAAAAAGAAAAAGCTTTCCATGCTGGCGGCGTTGTGTTTTTTAACGGCGCTGGCTTTGCTGCTTTCAAACGGAGCCGTTACCCTGGCCAAATATATCATATCCGCCCAAAAAGAGGGTACGGCTGTGGCAAAGCCATTCTACTTTTCCAGCGACAAGTTGGACGAGACCGCGCCGTATTATCAGCTGGATTCGGGAACGAACGGTACGGTAACGGTAAAATTTCAGTTGAGAAATTACATTGACAAGCTGCGGTGCACCGACTCCGGTTTTTCCTGTACATACCAGATCACCGCGGACGACGGCACGGTGATCCTCCCGGCGGACGGGAGCGCAGCGGAGAACCCGGGTTCGGTTGACTTTACCGGCGGCGGGCCGGAAGTGAAGGAGATCAGTTTTCCTGTAGATGCGTCGTATTTCAGCGAGGGGAAAAAAGTTACGGTAACGGCCAGGACCACATCCCCCTATAAAAAGGTCATCCAGGCTGAATTTGGTTTCTCCGCGGGCCAGGCCCAGCTGCAGTACAGCGTTTCCGAAAAAAACGGCGCCGTAGTTTTGGAAGTGGGCGGAGCCGAAGGGTCCCTTACGGTGACCTGGCCCGAGGACCTGGTTCCGGACCGTTCCAATCAAATGCTGCAGGGCGCGGGGAATGCATCCGTCACCTTTGCGGCGGAGAGCAGCACCAGATACGCCTTTACCTTTTTGAAAACTGACGCTTCCAAAACTTACAGCGAAAGCGATTTCCAGGTTTCTTCATCTTAAGACGGGGACTGAAGGCAGGACGGACAACAGAAAGGAGGCGCGGAACATGAAGGTCCTTTACGGAAAAAAATACCGGAGATGGCGGTCGGCCCTGGGTCTGCTGCTCACCTTCTGCCTGGTTGCCGCGCCTTTGACCCTGGGCGGGCTGGGGGCTGCGGCCGCCGACACCCAGACCTTTGATATCGGTGTAAATCCCGAAAGCGTTACGGCTGAGTTGACTGCCGACGGCGTTTTAACCTTGTCCGGTGTGGGCGATGTAAAGGATTTTACCCCTGAAACCGCCCCCTTTGCCGGGAAAGACATAAAAAAGGTGGAGATAGGCGGCGGAGTATCAGCTTTGGGTGACTATGTATTCTACGGGTGCGGCTCCCTCACCGGAGAGTTGACCCTTCCCGACGGCGTGGTCTCTATCGGCAGCGGCGCGTTCTCGGGCCCCAGCCTGGAAGAGTCTCCCAGATTTACGCTTATTCGGAACGAGTTTACCCAGGCCATAGTGGCGGATAAAAAGGAGAGCCCGTCCACCTCGGCCAGTCCGGAGCCTTCCGGGGCCCCAGCATCCTCCGAGGAAACTGGATCCTCCGCCAGTTCCGCCGCTGCGGCGGAAGAGGATGTTTTCTCCGAGCTTTCTTCTGAGACTGAGGAAAGCGAAACGGTTTTCCAGGCCGAATCGGACGCTCAGACGGAGGAATATACAACATCTCAGGCGTCTCCCGAAAGTCAACCGGTCTCTCAGGCCGGGGATGGGTCCGCTGCTGCGCCGTCCCCCACGCAGGATCCGGTTGAGCCGGAGACCCAGGAAGACGACGGGAACCAGTTCAATTTACAGACCCTTACCGAACAGCGGATTGGAGAGGATGTCTTTTTCCCCGGCAGCGGAGAGAAGGGCTGTTTTGTCTGCTCGGCGGAAAACGGATCTTTCAGGGAAGCCGCCGGGCAGGCCGGCTATCAGGAGGCGGACAGGCTGGTCTCCGCTGTTTTTGACTGCGGAGAAGGCGAGGGAGGAACTCTGACAAAGGAACTCCCTGTAAAGGACGGCATAGTGGTTTTGCCGGAGGTCCCTTCAGAATTTACTGCGCCCCAGGGAGGAAATCTGTTTTCCTATACCTTCGGCGGCTGGGTAGAATCTCTGGACGAGGCAGGTACTTTGCGGGGGGTCGGCTCCTGTTTCCAGGCTGGCACCAGGGAGGATCTGTACTTTATCGCGGCCTGGTACAAGGAAGTGCTGGTAAAAATTTCCATGATGGTTAATGACGGCGTAATGACCCTGACTGTCCCGGAAATCGAGGGGTACACGATCTCCGCCTGCCGCTGGCAGCAGTGTCAGCTTCCGGCGGACGCCGAAATTCCCAAAGACGAGGAGCTTTTGCTGTGGGAGGATATTACCGGCGCGGAAGACCGGGAGTATGTAAGAGAGTTGCAGCCCGGTGATGAAGAAATGGCGTTTCGGTGTGTCCTCACCATAAAAAAGCAGAGTCTTTTTTCGCTTTTCAGTTTAAACGGTGAAGAGGATTTGGCTTTAAACGCAGTCAGCGGCGTGCAGGCTTACGCCGAAGAGGGTCAGTGCCGCATTACCCTTTCTCCCGGCACGGGCACTGGGAATATGGACCCGGTAGCTGTAGAGCAGGGGGACTACGGCGTGGTGCCCGACTGCGAATTTGAAGCCCCTTCGGGCACGAACATGGTGTTCAACGGCTGGACAGACGGCGAGGGCAATGTATACGATCCCGGAGAGATTGTGCCCATGACCGCCGACCTGGCGTTGACCGCCCAGTGGACCCAGGCCACCATACGGTATGTGAACGGGACCACAGGTTACGCAGGGAGGGAGAACAGCGGCCAAACCGCGTCTGAAGCATGTCGGTTTTTTGTGGCCGGCAACGGTCCAGATGAATCGGGCGCCGGCAGCGATACAAGATATACGGGCGCATACACAGATTTTTCAAGTGGAACGAAATACAGCAACATTGTAGTGGTTTGCGGGAACACCACCCTGAATGACAGCGATTTTGTTTTGGGTACGGCAAATGCTACCATTACCAGCGCAGACCCTCTCACGGGAGAGAAATATAATGTTACTTTGACCCTGAACGGTAATGTGTTTCTGGAGGGCGACACCCGCTTTGAAAATATCACTGTTGCCTCTCAAGACGGGAACCTGTTTGCCAAAGGGAACCAAATCTATTTTGGCGGCGGCGTTTCCATGACAGAAGAATACAGTTTGGCAGTTTATGGCGCTCATTATGATCAGCCCATTACGGCGGACACCACCCGGATATTGGCCACCAGCGGTTCTTTCCGAGCTATTTGCGGCGGCGGCATGGATGCCGGACTGACAGGAGATACCTCAATACAGCTGAGCGGTACGGCTGAAGCCGGGGTACTGGTGGGAGCCGGATGGAACGGCGATTCGGCGGTCACGGGCAGCACGGAGGTTTTAATATCCGGGAACGTCAAGGCGGCAGCCGTTGCCGGCGGCAGCCGCGCTTCCGGCGGTTCTGCGGGCGTGACGGGTGGCTCTCATGTCATGGTGGGCGGAAACGCTCATGTGGAGGGTACTGACAAAATCCAGGAGATTTTTGGATCCCAGTCAATAGGATTTGTGGCCGGAAGCGCCTGTACCGCCGGTGATAGTGAGGGAACCGGAGGCAACGTCCGGCAGGGTACTCTGGTGGAAATCAGGGGAAACGCCTGCGTGGACGGCAATGTTTTTGGCGGTGACGGCGGGATAGAGGACCCTGCCGTTTCCCAACCTGACTGGATAGGGACCGAAGGTGGGACTACGGTGATCATTTCCGGCAGCCCGACTATAGGCGGCGGCGTTTACGGCGGCGGCAGCCGGCGGACCTGCAAAGGGGATTCCGTTGTCACCATTACAGGCGGCTCTATTGCCGGTTCTGTATATGGCGGCGGCAGCCAGGGAAATTTGTCCGGCAAAAGCTCGGTAGCTATTGACGGCGGTACGATCGGCGGCTCTGTCTACGGCGGCGGAGAAGAAGGAACCGTAGACGGCAGCTCCGGGGTCGTGATTTCTGATGGCAGCGTAAAAGGCAGTGTATTTGGCGGCAGTAAGGGTACCAGCACTTCTTCTGATACAGGCAAAGTGACCGGGACCAGCAGTGTTGTCATAACCGGCGGCTCTTTTGGGGCAGTGGATGACATTGGGAATCCCATTTCCGGGACAGGAAATATTTTTGGCGGCGGAGAATATGCGGCTACGGATGGAGCAGCTTCCGTTACGGTTGGCCGGTCCGGCGGCAGCGGCGGGTTTTCTATCCAGGGCAATGTGTATGGCGGCGGCTGCCAGGCCCCTGTGGGGACGTCTGCTGTCACTGTAAATGAAGGCGAAATAAAGGGAAGTGTATTCGGCGCCGGTTCATGCGAGACATCCCGGACCGGCGGGACTACGGTCACCGTAAACGGCGGCACAGTTGCGGGCAGCGTATACGGCGGCGGTGAATTGGGCACTGTGGGAACAGCGGATGTTCCCGGCAGCGGCACCCAGGTGAATTTAAACGGCGGCACCGTGGCCCAAAGCCTGTTTGGGGCAGGAAAAGGAGATTCTTCCAGAAGCCTGACAGACGGCTGCGTATACGGCCCCGCCGGAGTGACTATAACCGGCGGCCGGGTGCTTGGCACAGTATACGGCGGCGGCGACAGCGGCACAGTGGGAACGGGCACATTAACAGGTTCGGGGGCCGGCGCTTCTATGACAGTCGCTGTTTCTTCCTCAACGTCCGTTACCATGACCGGCGGCGCTGTCTCCGACAGTGTGTTTGGCGGCGGCGCCGGTTCCAGCAGCGATTACGCATTTGGGGCGGTATTTGGGAACACCGCGGTCCATATCAGCGGCGGCACGGTGACAGGCGGCGTGTACGGCGGCTGCAACAGGGCGTTTATCAGTGGTGACACTGCAGTGAATATCAAGGCGGATGAGGCCTCCCTTACCATATGCGGCACGGTGTTCGGCGGCGGCAATTTGTCGGTCACCGGGTCTTCCGAGGGAGAACTTCCCACTTTCCAGGATATCTGTCTTGTACAGGGGAAAGCCGTTGTGGATGTGGACGGCTCGGGAGCAAATTCGCTTTCCATTGGCGGCAGCGTCTGCGGCAGCGGTAACCTGACGTCGGTTAAGGACCGCGCCAACACAAAAATTACCATTCAAAACTTTCAGGGAAGCCTGGGGTCACTGCAGCGCGCGGGGAGAGCGGACATTGTCAATTCCCAACTGCAGCTGGTGGGCGCAAGCGATGTGACTCAGACGGAAAGCCAGCAGTATTCCCTGTCCCAGATTGACGACCTGCACTTGGTGGACGGCAGCGTTTTGCGGGTGGACCGGGAAACCAGGGAACTGGCGGCTATCGGGAACTATGTATCCGGCAGCGAAGAGGCCAGTTCTGATGAAGAAAATCGAAGCACCCTGCGGGTGTTCCGCGGGAGGAAGATACAGATTAGAAATTCTGATGGAGCCTACGGCCCGGTCAGCGGCGTGTTGTGGCTGGACGCGGCAGTTGAGGAGGGCGTGTCCGGCGAGGCTGTCGGTGTGTCTGTCCAGGCCAGTCCCGACACTAACCGGGGCAATGGAACTACCGACACCGGCGCTTTCGTAAAGGCCGATACAGAGACAAGCAAGGACCTTACCCTTGTCTCAGGCCTGATTGGGGACAGCCACACCTATTGGCAGCTGGGCAGCAAGACGTTTACTGTGGATCAGACCATACAGGCTCAGCATGTCGACAACGGGGGCACGGGCCTGGCGGAGAAGACCTTTAGTATTTCCACTGGAACTGCCGGGAGTACCGAATTTGTGGTGACCCAGCGGGTACAAAGCGGCAGCTTTTTCCTGGTATGTCCCATTGAGGACACAGACGGGTCCATGAAGGAGTTGCCCGCTTTTGACGGGTCCAGCGGGCAAGGAGCCGGGAATACCTTTGCTTTGCGTATCCAGAGCAGCGACAGCCAGAATACCGGGGCCTGGTCCCAGATGGGAGACGGCGGCTATGTGCTGACCGCCGATGAATCCAATAACGACGGGGCGCCCGGCATTTGGAAGCGGGGCACCGGGTACCCCACCACCTCTGGAAACGGGGGCGAGGGAGAATTTACCCTTTCTCTGCTGTATGACCCCTCATACATCACCTTCAGCGGCGGTACGGTAGAGCTTACTTTTAAAGAATATCAGGCGGAGGCCGACAGGACGGAGGAAAATCTGGAGAGTACCACAGTACTTACCCTCACCATTGAGGGGTCCGCCGCGGGGGTCGTCCGGCAATCTGCCGCCGCCGCGGGACGGTGCTTTGAGGATGTGACTGGGACCGGGGCAGTCACGCTTACCAATTCCGGCGCGGCAACGGCCCTGTTTACCACCACTTACCTGCCCCTTTCGGCAGGTTCTGAGAACATGCGTCTTGCCCTGTACGAGGGTACAGGAGAAACCGCTGTTTTAACGAAAATACCTACGGGCACGAAAATCGTGTTGGGAGATTATTCCACGGAGAACAGCCGTCACTACTACATGTATACGGCTACGGACGAAGATACCGGGGAGGTGTCATTGTCCAGGTTCTCCTCGATGGGCGGCAGCGGAAGCGCTTTCTATCCCGGTCCTTCCGGCGGCGCCGCCGAGATAACCGAAAAGCTGCTGGTAGTGGCAGACTTTTCCGAGTGTACCGAAGCTGACAGACTGGCGGCGGGCGATTATCAGCTTCGCCTTACCCACAGCGATACGGAAACAGCCTGGCAGGCCATAAGCTTTATCATCGCTTCTGTCACGGATGATGATTACAGCCTGGAACTTAAGTTGGAGACGCAAGGGAACATTTGGGCGGTAAAGGCCACGCTGGCGCCGACGGTGCCGGCGGCAGATACCAGGTTCTCCGACGGCGCGCTGATACGGCTTTTGCTGACAGATTCCAGCGGAAATGTTCTGGGTTTCCCCGGGAAGACCCTGTTCAGCAGCGATACGATATCCTTAGAGGACCTGATCCGCAGTGCTGACGGGAGCGTTTCCTTCCCTGTGCCGCCGGGAACTCCCGCGGAGGTAATCATGGATTTCTCCGATGTGCCCAGCGGGACCCTGTCTACCGGGACTCTTTACGGGGTGAGAGCGGAGCTTCGTCCCAGGACCGGCCTGCAGGCGGAGACGGACGCCGGAGAAGCGAACTGCGTAAGCGACCTGAAGACCTTTACCCTGGAGGGAGAAACAAAGCCGGAACGGGCTTTGAACGTAACTCTGGATGAAGGCGGCGTTCGGGTGGTAGACGTTTCTGAAGGGGAGGCTTCTATCAATTTGACCGTGAGCGCCCAGATTGAAAGCGGCGACAGTCTGCGGGCCGTTATTTACCGCAAGGAGGACCCGGCGGACATGAACAGCTACACGGAGTTGGAGAACACCGGCTGGTGTTCTTTGGGGAGCTTTTCTTCGGGGAAAGCCGCGGCAGTGGTGACCGTTCCTGAAGGGACAGCCCCCGGGACCTATCGGGTGATGTTCCGGATAGAGGACGTAAACGGCATTACCGTTGATAACGCGCCATACAATTTTATTGTGGAATAACGTGAGAAAAATACGGGCCGGGTGGATTTTCCCGGTCCTTTTTGCGCAAGGAAAAACCGTTGATTTTTTTATTCTAAACAGGTACAATGAAACAAGAAGTCTGCGGGAGGGAACAGCATGGTGCCCCAACGGGAACTGCCGAAAAAGTATAAAAAAGAATTTTCCCATTCCTACGCTCTGGGGCCGTTCCCCACATTTGAACTTTTGCGCCGCAGGCCAGAGCGAGCGAGGGCTGTCTATTGCCGGGGGGATTTCCGGGACGCGGAGAAGCTTTCAGGCCTCTGCGCGGAAAAAGGGGTGCCTTTTTACAGGTGGGATAAGGCGCTGGAAAGGGTGTCCCAAAAGGAGATCTGCTACGCTGCCGGGGAGTTTGAAAAATACGACGGGAAAATTTCTCCCGACCGGCCCCATGTTGCTTTGGTGGACCCTTCGGACATGGGAAACCTGGGCACTATAGAAAGGACCATTTTAGGCTTCGGTCTGAAAGACCTGGCGATAATAGGGGACCGGGCAGCCGACCTGTGGGACCCCAAGACTGTCAGGGCCTCTATGGGGGCGCTGTTCCATCTGGAAGTGGAGTGGTTCCCCGACTTTCCCGCTTACTTGAAAAGGTACGGCCGGGGCCGGGATATTTTTCCCTTTATGCTGGACGGCGGCACTGTGCTTACCCCGGAAAGCTGCCCCGTGTCCTCCCTGTACACGCTGGTGTTCGGCAACGAGGCCGCCGGCCTGCCCCCCGAATTTCAAACCTATGGCAAAAGCCTGTTTATCCACCAGACCGACGCCGTAGACTCTTTGAATTTGGCGGTGTCCGTGGCTATCGGTTCTTATCTGTTCACCCAGACAAACGGCAGACCACAGGAAAGAACTATGGGAAATACATATTATAGAAAGGGAGAAGCAGTATTATGACATGGCTTTGGATTTTGCTTGGAGTGATTGTTGTTCTGGTTGTGGCCCTGTTTGGAGCGGCGTGGTACTTTTTCAAGCTTTCCATTGTTCGGGCGGAGAAGGAACGGCCCGAGGAGGACTATTACGAGGGGGACGACTCTATCTGGAAGCCCTTTCGTGAGAGCATGACAAAAGCCCAACAGTGGCTGCGGGAGCATACGGAAGAGCATGTGTCCATCACTTCTTTCGACGGCTTGAAGCTTTCCGCGCTGTATGTGCCCGCGGACGTGGAAAAGCCCAAAGGTACCTGCGTGGTGTTCCACGGATACAGGTCTCTGGCTACGGTAGACTTTGCCCCCGAGGTGGAATTCCTGCACGGCTTGGGCTACCGGCTGATCGTACCATACCAGCGGTCCCACGGCGAGAGCGAGGGGAAATACATCACCTACGGTGTAAAGGAACGGTTCGACTGCCGGGACTGGGCCAGATATACGGCCAAACGCTGGGAGGGGGAAGACATTTTTCTGATGGGCATATCTATGGGTTCCGCTACGGTACTTATGTCTGCCGGGACTGATTTGCCCGGTGAGGTCCGGGGAATCGTGGGGGACTGCGGCTTTACCTCCCCCTGGGATATCATGGCGCATGTATCAAAGAGGGACTACAAGCTTCCCTCATTCCCTCTTTTAAACGCGGTGGATCTCCTGGCCCGCATAAAAGCCGGGTATTCTCTGAAGGGAGCGGACACCAGGGAAATTTTGGCGAAGACCAATATCCCCGTTCTGTTCATTCACGGTGGGGCCGACGATTTTGTGCCGCTTTCCATGACGGAGGAAAACTATAGGGCCTACGGCACCGTCTCCGGCAGCAAAGAGAAATCGTTGTACATTGTGCCGGGAGCCGGGCATGCCCAAAGTTTTGCCGCGGACCCCGAGGGCTGTGAAGAAAAGATCGCTGCCTTTTTTGAAAAATACGGAAGACCCGCGTAAACTTTTAAAATTTTGCCGTGACGCATCGGGTTTCTCCCGCTTGAACAAAAACCGGGGGTATGATAGAATAAATACGTTCAGCCGAAAAGCGGCGTAAGCGGGAGGTCCCGTTTCCGCTGTTTTTTGTGATTGATGGAATTATTTTGAAAAGGAGCGTTCGATGGCACAGCAGCGGATTCGCAGTATGACTGAGGGATCGCCCACAAAGCTGATATTTGTTTTCGCGCTGCCATTAATGGCGGGCAATGTGTTCCAGCAGCTTTACACTGTGGTAGATACTGCAATTGTGGGGCAGTTTGTGGGGGTGGAGGCCCTTGCCGCCGTAGGGGCGGCTGACTGGTTCAACTGGATGGTCCTGGGGATAGTTCAGGGGCTTACCCAAGGCTTTTCGATTTTGATGGCACAACACTTTGGAGCGGGGGACTACCGGGAACTTTCCCTCACAGTGGGCGCTTCGCTGACCCTTTCGGCGGCAGCGGCAGTCATTACGCTGCTTGTGAGCCAGTTGTCGATTGTGCCGGTTTTAGGGCTGTTAGGTACCCCGGACAACATCATCAACGATTCGATTTTGTATCTGCGAATTATTTTCGGCGGTATCCCCATTATAACCGCTTATAACTTCCTGGCGGGGATTCTGCGCGCCCTGGGGGACAGCAAGACTCCGCTTTACGCCATGATTGCGGCCTCGCTTCTCAATGTGGGACTGGACCTGCTGTTTGTTATCGTGTTCCACTGGGGCATCGGCGGAGCGGCGGCTGCCACAGTCATTTCACAGGCAGTTTCCAGTGTGTACTGCTTTATAAACGTAAGGAAGATTGCCATTTTGAAGATAGAAAAAAACGACCTGAAACTGACGAAAGGTATGACGGGGGCCCTTTTAAAGCTGGGTACGCCTACGGCTTTACAGAACCTGATTATTTCTGTGGGGGGCATGGTGGTCCAGTCGGTAGTGAATAAATTTGGCATGTTGTTTATTGCCGGATACACCGCCACCAACAAGCTATACGGCATTTTAGAAACCGCCGCCGTCTCTTACGGTTATGCAGTAACCTCTTATGTGGGCCAGAATTTGGGAGCGAAAAGCTTAAAGCGCATTAAAAGGGGAATGAAAGCGGCTACAGTAATCGCCCTGCTCACTTCGGCGGTCATCACGGCCTGTATGGTCCTGTTTGGAAAATTCTTTTTGGGGCTGTTTATTTCCGGTACGCCGGAAGAGGTTGAGGCCACTATGAGGGTGGCTTACCGGTTCCTGGTCATTATGGCTTCGTTCCTGTCTATCCTTTATATGCTCCATATTTACCGCTCGGCTCTGATGGGGCTGGGGGATACGGTGGTTCCTATGGTTTCAGGATTTGTAGAGATGATCATCCGTATTGCCTCTGCCGTCTTACTGCCCATTTGGGTAGGAGAGGACGGGGTATTTATCGCAGAAGTAGGGGCCTGGACCGGCGCCGCCATTCTGCTGGTGACGGCTTTCTTTGTACACATCTACAAATTGAGCCTCCGGAAAGGCTGGAGAGCGGAGGGTGAGACGGACTGTGGCTGAGAAACGGGAAAGAAAAGATTTTGGCCGACGGAATGGCCTTTTCCCGCCCCATGCGGACAGTGCCATGAAGTGCCAGGCGGACTGGGTGATGTTTGTTGTGTATTGCTATAGAATGCACTGCCCGAAAAGAAGCATGAAAATAAGCGGCCGGCAGGAAGCGGCTGTTTAAGGAGGTGAAGGCATGGATAGGAGCAAAATTCGTAATTTCAGCATTGTGGCCCACATTGACCACGGGAAAAGCACTTTGGCGGACCGCATTTTGGAGTTGACAAAGGCTGTGCCCCTGCGGGAAATGGAGGAACAGCTTTTGGACAATATGGACCTGGAACGGGAGCGGGGCATTACCATAAAGGCCCACGCCGTCAACCTGGTGTACAATGCCAAGAATGGCCAGGACTATATTTTTAATCTGATCGACACTCCCGGCCATGTGGACTTTAATTACGAGGTTTCCCGGTCTTTAGCCGCCTGTGAAGGGGCCATTCTGGTAGTGGATGCCTCTCAGGGCATCGAGGCCCAAACTTTGGCGAACACCTATTTGGCCGTAGACGCGGGGCTGGAAATTCTGCCGGTGGTGAACAAGATAGACCTCGTCAGCGCAGACCCCGACCGGGTCTGCCGCGAGATTGAGGACGTGATCGGTATTCCCGCTATGGATGCCCCCCGCATTTCCGCCAAGACCGGGCAAAATGTGGAGGAAGTGCTGGAGAGGGTGGTCACAGATATCCCCGCACCCCAGGGAGATGAAAACGCGCCTCTAAAGGCTCTGATTTTCGACTCCTATTATGATTCCTATCGGGGGGTCATTGTCTATGTGCGAATTAAAGACGGCACTGTGAGGGCCGGCGACACCATCCGCATGATGGCCACTGGCGGCCAGTTCCAAGTGGTGGAATGCGGCTTTCTGCGGGCGACCTCTTTAGAGCCTGCTGATGCTCTTTATGCCGGGGAGGTGGGCTACATTGCCGCCTCTATCAAGGAGGTGCGCCAGGCCCGGGTGGGAGATACCGTTACCCTGGCGGACCGGCCTGCCGCTGAGCCGCTGGAGGGGTACCGGGCAGTGCAGCCTATGGTGTTCTGCGGCATTTACCCGGCGGACGGTGCCCATTACACCGATCTCCGGGACGCTTTGGAAAAGCTGAGGCTCAACGACGCTTCCCTCACCTTCGAACCGGAGACCTCCGCTGCTCTGGGATTTGGTTTCCGCTGCGGCTTTTTGGGGCTTTTGCACATGGAGATCATTCAGGAGCGGTTGGAACGGGAATATAATCTGGATCTGGTCACCACCGCTCCCAGCGTGGTATACCATATCAAAAAGACAAACGGCGAAGAAATTTCCATTGATAACCCTACGAATTATCCGGACCCGGCTTTGATCGCTTCCGCTGAAGAGCCCATTGCCAATGCTCATATCTATTCCCCAACAGAATATGTGGGGAATATCATGGAACTTTGCCAGGAGCGCCGGGGAGTGTTCAAGGACATGAAATATATTGATACCGACCGGGTGGATATCCATTACGAACTGCCATTAAACGAAATCGTTTATGACTTTTTCGATGCCCTCAAATCCCGCACCAGGGGCTACGCTTCTTTTGATTATGAATTGATGGGCTATCGGGAGTCGAAGCTTGTAAAACTGGACATCATGTTAAACGGGGAGATAGTGGACGCTCTGTCTTTTATCCTCCACGCGGACCGGGCATATCCCAGAGCCAGAAAGATGGCGGAAAAGCTGAAGGAAAAAATTCCGCGCCAGCTGTTCGAGGTGCCAATCCAGGCATGCGTGGGAGGAAAGATAATAGCCCGAGAAACCGTAAAGGCCTTACGGAAAGATGTGCTTGCCAAATGTTATGGCGGTGACATAACCCGGAAGAAAAAGCTGCTGGAAAAGCAAAAGGAAGGAAAAAAACGCATGCGCCAGTTGGGCACGGTAGAAGTTCCCCAGGAGGCTTTTATGGCTGTGCTGAAGCTGGATGACGATTGAGCGCCGCATGGAATCAAAATTGACTTTGTGGAGGGGATCGCGTGAGATCTGCGATAGGCCTGTATTTTCATGTACCCTTTTGCGATGGGAAATGCCCTTACTGTGATTTTTACTCAGTAAGTGGCGGGGAAGCTTTGATGGATCGATATGTCTCTGCCATGAAGGAATCAATGACCTGTTGGGCGGCGGAGCATGGAAAAGGAAAAATCCCCGTGAAAACCGTCTATTTCGGGGGCGGCACCCCCAGCCTGCTGGGGGCGGAGCGCCTGGCGGCGCTCCTGAGCCAGGTCAAGCAGAGCTTTGACCTGGCTGCCGCCCCCGAAATTACGTTAGAAGCAAATCCTTCCCATCTTGACGGCCCCGCCGGATCTGATTTTTTTTCGGCGGTCCGGCAGGCGGGTTTCAACAGGCTTTCTATGGGTATGCAGTCGGCCAATACGGAGGAGTTGGCCATGCTTGGGCGGAAGCATAGTCCTGAGGATGTAAGGGCCGCCGTAGAGGCCGCCAGAGCGGCTGGCTTTGACAATATTTCCGTGGACCTGATGCTGGGCCTGCCGGGGGGTAACAAGGAGAAGCTGATGGCTTCCGTTGAGTTTGCGGCTGGCCTTGCGACAGAACACATTTCAGCTTATATCTTAAAGGTAGAACCCAATACGCCTTTCGCGGCCCGCGGGACAGTTCTGCCCGAGGATGATGACACTGCGGATCAGTACCTTTTTTTGGTGGAGGAACTGAAAAAAAGGGGCTACAGACAGTATGAGATCAGCAATTTTGCAAAACCGGGAAAGGAAAGCCACCATAATCTTGTATATTGGCACGGGGAGGAATATCTGGGCTTTGGGCCGGGGGCCCATTCCTTTTATCGGGGGAAAAGGTTTTTCTATCCCAGGGACCTGCGAGGTTTTATAGACGGAAATCCCCCCATCCCTGACGGGGAAGGAGGAAACTTTGAGGAATTCGCCATGCTGAACCTGCGGCTTGCCGAAGGGCTTTGTAAGAGGGCCTGCCGGGAAAAATTCGGGGAACAGGGCGAAAAGGCGTTTGCCCGCGTTCTTAAAAACACACAAAAATGCCCGCCCGGTTTGGTCCGGGCGGACAACAAAGCGGTTTCTTTTACCCCAAAGGGCTTTTTACTCTCCAATACCCTGATCCTTACGCTGTTGGACGGGACTGTGTAAAAAGCTCCGGGTGCATACGGCTGTAGTGAAAGATGATCTGCTGGGCAAAGCCGGCGTCTTTCCCGAAATCGGCGGGGATAAAGCCCGGGAGAAGTGTCGTCATGGCCCGCTTCATCCACACATCCATAGGGAAGCATTCCGTTTTGTGAAAGCCGTATAGCAAAACGCATTCGGCCACTTTGGGACCTACTCCCGCAATGTTCTGAAGCTCGCGCCTTCCAAATTCCACGGGGGAGTTTTTGATTTCCTCAAAATCAATCTTTCCCTGAGAGACCCGCCTGGCAGCGTCAATGAGGTATTTGGCCCGGTACCCAGCCCGCAGCGGCGCCAGATCCTCCGGCTCCAAAGAGGCCAGTGTTTCCGGCGCGGGAAAGCCGTGAAGACCGCAACCAGCAATGGGCGTCCCCCACAAACTGCAAAGGACGTCAATGATTTTTTTGATGCGGGAAATGTTATTATTTTGGGAGATCAGAAAAGAGCACAGGGCTTCCCAGGGATCCTGGCGCAGGATGTGGATACCGGGAGCAAAATCGACGGCCTCTTGAAGAGCGGGACTCATAGAGGAAAGCCTGGCCCGTTTTTTTTCATATTCCCCATCCAAATCAAAATAGGTGTGCCAAAAGCTGTGGAATTCCTCTTGGGAGCAGGAGAGCACCAGGGAGTTCCCTTCCCGCCGGAGCCGGAGAAAGCGGTTCCCCGCCGCGCCCTCCCACCAGAGGGTCCCGTCCCCGTCCTCTGTCTCATGCCAGCGGAAAGCCTGGCCGCAGTCTAGGGTCTGGGGAAGATCAAAGCTTGCGGGAATGGAGATCATCGGTTTTTCTCCTCAGCTTTCTGCTTTACCTCCGATTTTTGGGAGGTAAGCCACAGGATGGCACGCTCGATAGCGTCTTTTGAATTGCCCCAATCCGCCCCGGCGCTGCGGTAATCATACATTCGGCAGAAGTGGGTCACATCGCCGGAAAGCCCGGTAAGATAGTTTTTTGTCAGCCGGACGTTCTCTTCATAAAAGGGGGCCAGGTCCTTTTTCGGCAGCTTTTGGGCAAAGTCCATCACCATGCCGTAATGGGGAAGGCAAATATAGGGCTGTTTGCCGTAAAGAGTCCGGAACTCCGGATCGGTCTGCCACAGTTTGACCGTGCTGGACAGCAGGTGCTTCATGTTTTTGTCAATATTTTCGCAGACAAAGCAGTGTTCCTCCCGGTCCTGCACGGCGGCGGCAGCCTTTCTGGGCTGGGGCTTGCCTTCCGGGAAAATGTCCTTTCCGGTCTCGGCCAGCAGGCTTTCCAAAATCAGGGCGACGGAGAGCCGGCTGCCCCGCGCGAGCATTTGCTCCAGATGGCGGTGACAGAAACCCAGACGGTTCGTTTCCACCCGTACATCCGGTTCCATCATGGCAGCCCCGGTGATATAGGTGGCCATCCGATCCTCCAGCATGTCCCGCATACGGCAGAACGGGCAGCCGTCCTCAGGAATCTTCCCTTCTGGCAGGAATACGTCATTGACGGGAATGGAACAAATATCTTCCCTCATAATGTCCTCCTTTTTGTTCCCCGAAAAGGGAAAAAATTTGTTGCATAAACATCCGATGCGTTCTTTTGAGAAAAAGGATATGTTTCACATTTAGAGACGGATGAAAAGCTTAAAGGTATTGCGGTCATTATACCAGACCTGCAGCTTTTCTCTCCGATGATTGCCCTGCAATCATTTTTTCAAAGCTGCGGTTTTTACTCAAACGGGAGAAACACGGTACTTTTGGCAAAGCCAAAAGGCGGACATTTCGCGTCCGAGAGGTTCTCCGTAATGACTGCTGTAATGACTGCTTGCAGTCATTATATCACAAGTTCCAGGAAAAACCAACCTGCGCCTGTTTTATGGAACAGTCCCTGCCGCAGAATGGAGACATGCATGAAAATTGCCTTGAGAAAAAGCTTTTTGGCACACTGTCCGGAAAAAAGGATTGACACAAGATATGCGAAGAAGATTTTCTTTGGACACTGAATGTTGGGGTTTGGAAAAATGCAAAAAATACCGGAAAAGAGGAGAGGGGTTACCCCGATAAATCCAGTTGTTTACATAAGAAGTTTTGCTTGGGGATTGTTAAGAATTTCAAAATCGGCATGGGACAAGGTGTTCTCAACATTTTCCACTGAGTTTTCCACATACGGAGTTTCCATAGTATAATTACTTATGTAAACGGCGGAAACAAACCCGGGAAAGGGTTTGGAAAAAAGAATTTTTTTACAAAAAATGAAAAAAAATAAAGTTTTACGAGTGGTCCGGGTAAAAAATCGGGAAAAGGACAGAAGAAAAGGGCTTTTACGCCGCATTTTTATTTGAGATTTGGAAAGGAATGTGTTACAATAGCCAAAGAACATGGAATGTGCGTGTAAAAGGATGTGTGCCGGAACTTGGAAAAACGGAGAGAACACGGCCGGCCCGCAGGCGAGAGAGGCCCGGTGGATGGGGACGGGCCCCAGCGGGGGGCTATCGCGGGAAGGAACGCCGTAAGCGAGGCGCTGAAGGCCGGCCGGCCCATTGACAGCCTGTATGTGCAGAAAGGGGAAAAAAGCGGCACTTTGCTGGCCCTGATCTCCCGGGCCAGGGACAGAGGTATTACCGTAAAAGAAGCCGACCCCCGCAAGCTGCGGTACCTGTGCGGCAGCGAAGCACATCAGGGAGTGGTGGCTACGGCCGCCGTCAAGGGTTACGCTTCTTTAGACGACGCTTTCTCTTTAGCTGAGGCCCGTGGGGAACAGCCCTTTTTCATCATCTGTGACGAACTTGAGGATCCCCACAATCTGGGCGCCGTTATCCGAACGGCCGAATGTGCCGGGGCACACGGCGTTATCATTCCCCAGCGCCGCAGCGTGGGCTTGACATATGCAGTGGGGAAAGCCTCCGCCGGGGCGGTGGAATATCTTCCGGTAGTGCGGGCGCAGAACCTGGTAGGCTTGTTGGAAGAGCTAAAACGCCGGGGCGTGTGGATTTACGCTGCCGATATGGACGGAAGCCCCTGGTGTGAAACGGATTTTACCGGACCTATGGCCTTTGTTATTGGCTCGGAGGGCCGGGGCGTTGGCAGGCTGGTAAAGGAAAAGTCAGATTTTATAGTGTCCCTGCCCATCCGGGGGCACGTCAATTCTCTGAATGCCTCAGTGGCCGCGGGGGTCCTGTGCTATGAAGTCTGCAGGCAGCGGCTTGGATTAAAGGCGACATAAGGAGGGATTCCTAAAGATATGGCTGATAAGAAGGAATTCACGTTAGAAGATATTTTAGAAGAGCAGCGCAGGCAGCGGGAGGTTCCACAGTCCCCCGGAGACCCTGCGCCGGAAGATGAATCCGCCCAAAAGACAGAGGCAGCGGAAGAGACTGCCGTCCCGGGGGATACGGCGGATTTGAACGCTTTTGCCACCGGGAAATTCCCCGCCCAGCAGGGAGCCGGGGAATATGAGCAGGAAAGCCTGCTCCCTCCCGAAAGCCGGGAGGAAAAGCCCAAGAAGAAAAAGAAGAAAAAGGGCCTGTTCGGCCGCAGGCGCGTCCCCGATTTTGACGAGGGCGAGGACATGTATTACGGTATTCAGTTAAAGCCTATTGACGAGTACCGCAAGGGCTTTGACCCGGCCACCGGAGAGTTCACTTTGGAGAGCGACCCCTATAAGGATCTGTTTGACGATTCGAAAAAGGCCATTGACGACGAGGTGGAGCAGAACTTCCAGCGGCTGCAAAAAGAGCGCCGCCGCCGTGTGGCGGAAGCGGTGCAGACCGCGGGAGTGGACGAAGAGCAGATCGCCGATGAGTTCGGCGTGGTGGCCCCTATGCCCGTTACGGCATTTGCCGCCGACCCATATGCCAAACAGCACGGCATTGAAGTGGAAGGCGGCCAGCCCCAGGAGGACCTGCCGGATATTCAAAAGGCCATGCTGGAGACTGTCAGCGACCAGACAATGGAGATCAAGCTGAACGTCCTGAATGATACAGTAGAACTGCAGAGGGTAAAGGACATGCCCGCAGTCAGCGAGGAATCCGTCAACAAGATTCTGGAATCTGTAGAACAAAGGACGGATCAGCCGGAAGAGACCCTCGGGGAAATCCCGGAGCCCACGCCCGTTGAAATTGTACAGGATACCGCCGTTTTGGAGCCCCAGGAGGACCTGGCGCCGGACGCCGCCGATAAGGATTCCCGGAGAGAGGCTGCGCCGGAAGAGACCAAAGAGCCCCGGGAAAGATCCGCTGTGGCCACAGGCAGGCCTTTGGGAGAAATCCCCCAGGTGGCCAGCATTTACGAGTACCGTTCCAGAAGCATTCCCACCCATATCATAAATGCCGACGTACTGCAAAGCGCCCTGCTTTCCGAATCGGAAGAACTGCTGCGGACATCCGGCCCGGAGGACGCCAAGCGTGCCCCCCGCCGCAGGGTGCGGAACAAAAAGCTGGAGGACCGTCAGGAAGAGCCGCCGACGCCGGAGATTGACGCGGGGGAATCCATTGATGACTACACCGGCCCGGAGGACGCGAAATCCATTTCCCACGAGCTTCGGGGAGATATGAGGGAGCTCACCCTGCGAATGATGATTACCGGTGTGTGTACGCTGCTTTTAGCGGGGGTCAACCTGGTTTTCGGCAGTCAATTTGGCAGCGGTGACACCGGGTCCCTGCCTGTTGTGTACATTGTGCTTACTGTGGTGTTTTTGGGCGTTTCCATCGGTGTGTGTTACCGCACAGTGTTCAACGGTTTGAAAGCCCTGTTTGCCTTTAATGCAAATTCCGACAGCGCCGCGGCGGTGGCCTCGGTTGCTGTGGCTGTACAGACCGTAGCCTCTGTGTTTTTCCGCTCAGAACTGGAAAACGGCAAGCTCCATTTATACGCGGTGGTGCTGTCTGCCATCCTGTTTGTCAACGCGGCGGGCAAGCTGACCATGATCCGGCGAATCCACAGCAATTTCCGGTTTGTCACCTCACGGGAGCAGAAATACACCGTGCGGACCTACGACGACTATAATACCTCTTTAAAAATGGCGAAAGACAGTGTGGCCGAGCGGCCTTTGATCGCCTACCAGTGCAAAACGGGATTTTTAAAGAGGTTCCTCGAACTTTCTTACGACCCGGACCCTTCTGAGGCGGCTTCTCAGATGCTGGCTCCTATCGGGCTTATCTCGTCTTTGGTGCTGTGCATAGTTTGCCTGCTCATCACCCGCAGCGTGCCCACGGCCCTGAGTGCCCTGGCCGCAGCGTCCTGCGCCTGTGTGGCAGTGGCCAACATGCTTTCGGTCAATCTGCCTGTCAGCCGCCTGTGCAAAACAGCGCGCCGGGCCGGGGCTATGGTGGTTGGATATGACGCGGTGGAACAGTTGGGCAATGTGAACGCGGTACTGGTGGACGCGGAAGAAATCTTCCCCCGGGGCACAGTGCTGCTGAACGGCATTAAGACCTTCGGCAACCGGGCCGGGGCGGAAGAGGCCATTATGGCTGCCTCCGCCTTGATGAAGGAGATCGGCGGCCCGTTGTCCGGCGTGTTTGACCAGGTCATCAGTGAGAACGAGGACGCTCTGCCCGAGGTGGAGAAGTTTTCTTACGAAGAGGGCGGCGGCATTGTGGGCCGTGTAGACGGCAAGGCTATTTACATCGGTAACCGGGCTTTGCTGGTGAATCACCGGATCGAGGTCCCCGCCAGAGAAGAGGAGACCCAGTACGCTTCGGGCAATAAGGTGGTAGTCTATATCGCTGTGGATGCGGCGATATCCGCTATGCTGGTGCTCACCTATTCCGCGGACCGCCGCAGGAAGAACGAACTGCAGCGCCTGGAGGACAGCGGTATCAGCGTGCTGATCCGCAGTACGGATCCCAATGTGACTCCCCAGACAGTGTCCAGGCTTTTCGGAATTGACGCCGCCTCTGTGGGCACGCTGGAAGGAGAGATGGGCCAGCTGGCCCACGGCCTGATGGGTGAGACAATCCCCAGAGCTGACGCGGTGGTAGCGACTAAAGGCCGCATGGAGTCTATGATGAATGTAGTGTCGGACTGTGTGGAGGAAAAGCGCACGGTCAGCCTTGTGGTAGCCATTCAAAACGCCGCTGTTATCCTGGGCTTTGTGCTGGTGGCTTTTATGGCCTGTTTTGGCGGTATGCGCCAGCTTTCCTCCTTTATCCTGTTCGCGTTCGAACTTTTCTGGCTGCTGGTGGTGCTGGTGCTGCCCAAGCTGCGAAAATAGAAGAATCAGCGCGCTGTAAATCCCGCGTCCACACTTTCCTGTGGGCGCGGTTTTTTGTTGAAAAGCCGGGAACGGTTTTGTGTTGACGGCTATGATAGAAAATACAAGCAAATATTGTATAAAATGTCTAAATTTGAAAATGCAAAAACGTAAAATTCATATGTTTTTTGAATTTGGCATTGTATTCTCCGGCAGAATGTTATATAATTACTTATACCTTGTAAAAAACATTGTACAAAACAGGGAATAGTCGGCGGAAAACGGCCCTGACTGAGCGGGTTGGGACGGATTGGAAGCTGTGGAAGGAGAATCACTATGAACCAATATCAGGCGAAAAACATTATCAACCTGGCTGTAGCTGGGCACAGCGGCTCTGGCAAGACCTCACTGGCGGAAGCCATGCTCTATCTGTCCGGCGTTTCGGACCGCCGGGGCAAGGTGGGCGACGGCAATACCGTTTGTGATTACGATCCGGAAGAGATCAGGAGGAAGGCCTCTATTTCTGCCGCTGTGGCTCCGTTGGAGTGGAAAAATAAGAAAATCAACCTGTTGGACGCGCCCGGTCTGTTTGATTTTGAGGGCGGCATGTGCGAAGCCATGCGGGCCGCCGACACCGCGTTGATTGTCATTTCCGGCAAAGACGGCATTGCTGTTGGTACGGAAAAGGCCTTTGAAGCCGCTGAAAAGCGGGGGCTGGCAAAGATATTTTTTGTCAACGGCCTGTGCGACGAAAGCGCCCGTTTCTACCGGGTGTTCGAAGACCTGAAGGCCCAGTTCGGCCCATCTGTCTGCCCCGTGGTGGTGCCCTTTATCCAGGACGGCCAGGCCAATATCTACATCAATCTTCTGGAGTACAAGGCTTACGACTATTCCGGCGGCAAGCCGGTAGCCGTTGCCATGCCCGATATGGGGGACCGCCTGGAGGGTCTGCGCACTGCCATTTATGAAGCCGTTGCCGAAACTGACGATGCGCTGTTTGAAAAGTATTTCGCCGGTGAGGAGTTTACCCCCGAAGAGGTCATCGTAGGCGTAAGCAAGGGCGTAAAGTCCGGCACCATCACTCCTGTGTTCTGCGGCGATGCCATGCTGATGAGGGGCATGGAGCAGTTTATGGATGGTATTGCTTGGTTGGCTCCCTCCGCTGAGGATAAGGCCGCCGAGTTGGGAACGGACGTGGATGGGAATCCCGTTGAGCTTTCCGTCAATGAGGACGCCGCCGCGGCCGCGCTGGTCTTTAAAACAGTGGCTGACCCATTTATTGGCAAGCTTTCTTACATAAAAGTTGTTTCCGGCAAGATTTCCACGGAAACCCAGCTGGTCGATATGCGTACAGGCAATGTAGAGCGTGTAGGCAAAACCGTAATGATGGTGGGCAAAAAACAGGAGGATGTGAAATATATCGGCGCCGGAGATATTGGCGCTGTGCCTAAATTTGCCGCAGTAAACACCGGCGATACCCTGTGTTCCCCCGCCAGAAAGGTCACGCTGGAAGGGGTAGAGTACCCGTCCCCCGCTTTGTCTATGGCCATTGTGCCCAAGAACAAGGGCGAGGAGGATAAGATCGCCCAGGGTATGATGAGGCTTTCCGAAGAGGATCCCACCTTGCGGTTCTCCACCAACACCGAGACTCACGAAATGATAGTGAGCGGCTTGGGCGAGCAGCATTTGGATGTGGCTGTTTCCAAGCTGAAGACCAAGTTTGGAGTGGAGATCACTTTGAAGAAACCCAAAGTTCCCTACCGTGAGACCATCCGTAAAACCGTGCAGGTCCAGGGCCGCCATAAGAAGCAGACCGGCGGTCACGGCCAGTTTGGCGATGTGTGGATCGAGTTTTCACCCTGTGACAGTGACGGTCTTGAATTTGGCGAGCGCGTGGTGGGCGGTGCTGTGCCGAAAGGGTTCTTCCCCGCTGTGGAGAAGGGCCTGCGGGAGTGCATTTTGAAGGGCCCGCTGGCCGGGTACCCCGTAGTTGGCCTGTCCGCTGTGTTGTACGACGGTTCCTACCATCCGGTAGATTCCTCTGAAATGTCTTTCAAGATGGCTGCTGCCCTGGCCTATAAGTCCGGTATGCCACAGGCGAACCCGGTACTGCTGGAGCCAATCGGCCACCTGAGGGCCACTGTGCCCGACGCCAACATGGGCGATGTTATGGGCGAAGTGAACAAGCGCCGGGGCCGTGTGCTGGGAATGGAACCCGCGGGCGCGGGCCGTCAGACCGTAGATGCTGAGGCTCCTATGGCTGAAATGCATGATTTCTGTACTTTCTTACGGCAGGTGACTCAAGGCCGCGGCAGCTTTACCTTTGATTTCGAGCGCTATGAAGAGGCCCCCGGCAACGTGGCCCAAAAGGTCATTGAGGAAGCTAAGGCCGAAAGCGGAGAATGATTATAAATGAATGATAATGGGGCTGCCCGAAGCGGGCAGCCCCATTTTTTGCCTTTTATTACACCGGGCGACCTCGCACCGCGAATCTCCAATCTGGAAATATCTATTTTACCATCACCCACACGGTAATGGTGTGCAAAACGCTGCCGGCCAGGACGAACAGATGGAACACGGAATGGATGTAAGGAATTTTCTTTCCCACGCCGTAAAGGACAGCCCCGACGGTGTAGCACAGCCCCCCGCCCAGCAGGCACCAGAAACCCAGAGGAGACAGGTTTTCCCACACGGTTTTCATGGCAAAGACCACCACCCAGCCCATTGCCAGGTAGCAGATCATGGAGAATATCTTAAAGCGTTCGACGCTTACGGCGTTTAAGACAACACCCGTGACGGCGGCGGCCCACACCACCCCGAACATCACCCAACCCCTGGCCCCTCCCAAGCACACCAGGGTAACGGGGGTGTAGGTCCCGGCAATCAACAGGAAAATGGTGCAGTGATCCAATGATCGGAACACCATTTTTGCCCTGTTCAGGCCCAAAGCGTGGTACAGGGTAGAAACAGTATACAGCAGGATCATGGCAGCGCCATAAATTGAAACGGATACCACCTTGAGGGGCCGCTTTTCGCAGAACACCAACAGGAGCACCAAAGCTGCCACAGCGAACAACGCTGATATCCCGTGTGACACAGAGGAGAAAATCTCTTCCCCCAGGGAATATCGGGGCAGACCCATGATTCGCCTTTTTTTTAACCGGTTTTTTCCCCGGAGGCTTTTATTTTGTGTCATAGTAGCTTTTCCCTTTAAAACGATGTAATCTGGTTTTAAAAACTAGATTATATGTATTATAAACCAGCCCTTCGTAAAATGCAAGGGGAAAAAGAGATAAATCAAGAAAACATGTTGACTTTTCCAAATGTCCGTGTTAAAGTGGAAGCACCGTCAAAAAAAACAGAATAAGGCGCGAGCCGTGAAATGCGCCTGCCAGGGGCTTTTTACAAGCCTCTGTATGCCTATGGGTTGCCCAGGGGGACGGCAGACCGTATGGCGGTCTGCTCGTCCCCTATTTGTATTATTTGAAAGTTTTTGAGAGGGAAATATGAAAGAGAATGTAAAAGAAAAACAGAAAAAATCCAGTATTCTGCGGTTTTATCCCTTTACAAAAGGGTTCCGGTTGCAGTTTGTACTTTCGGTGGTCATGGTGGTGATCATGGTGGTGGCAAATTATATGACGCCCCAGGTTATCCGGGTAACGGTAGATTCCGTTATCAATGATACGCCCTTTAACCTGCCTGACTTTGTTGTCTCGTGGATCGACGCCATTGGCGGAAGGGAAATGCTGCGCAGCCACATTGTCATCTGCGCCGGGGTTTCCCTGGCCTTTGCCGTTATCGCGGGGCTGGCCAATTATTCTTACCGCATGAACCTGACCCGCGCCTGCGAGGGTACTATAGCCCGTGTCCGCGACGCTCTGTTTGCCCACATTCAGCGCCTGCCCTACGCCTGGCACAATGCCAACCAGACCGGGGACATTATCCAGCGGTGCACCCAGGATGTGGATTTGATTCGCAACTTTGTCAGCGACCAGCTGATGGGCTGTATCCGCACGGTGCTTCTTATTGCGGTGTCTTTGGTACTTATGTTCTCCATGAATGTCCAGCTCGCTTTGATCGTGCTGGCTTTTGTCCCCTTTGTCATGAGCAGTTCGCTGGTGTTTTTTGTAATCGAGGGAAAGCGGTTTCAGAAGGCCGACGAAACAGAGGGGCAGTTCATGGCTTTGGTGCAGGAGAATCTCACCGGCGTCCGGGTGGTCCGGGCTTTTGGCCGGGAGCGGTACGAGATAGACAGGTTTAATGAAAAAAATGAGGAATTTACGAGCCAATGGGTAAAGCTGGGGCAGATCATGGGAATCAATTGGGGCATAGGAGATTTCCTCGCCGGGTTCCAGGTGCTGGTAATCATTGTGGCGGGCGTGTTTTTTGTAGAGCGCGGCGCCCTGACCGAGGGAGAATTTCTGGCGTTTACCTCTTACAACTCCATGTTGGTGTTTCCTGTGCGGAACCTGGGCCGCCTGCTGGGTGAACTGAGCAAGACGTCAATCAGCGCCACCAGAATTTTTGACATTTTAGACGCCCGGGAAGAGCAGGACTGCGCAATGCCTCAGGAGCCTGTAATTGACGGCGACATCGTCTTTGACCATGTGAGTTTTGGGTACCCGAACGGAGGAATAGACGTGCTGGAGGATGTTTCCTTTACCATCAAGGCTGGAACAACCTTTGGCATCCTGGGAGCTACCGGCAGCGGTAAATCTACTTTGATGTACCTGCTGGACCGGCTGTATGAACTGCCGGAGGGACAGGGGACGATCACCATTGGCGGCGTAGATATCCGGGATATTCGAATTTCCCATCTGCGAAAGAATATCGGCATTGTTTTGCAGGAGCCCTTCCTTTTCTCCAAGACCTTGCGGGAGAGCATTGCCGACGGCGCCTCCCGGCAGGACCTGGAGAGTGTACGGCACTATGCCCGTTTGGCCGTGATCGACGACGCTATTGAAAACTTCTCTCAGGGCTATGAAACGCCTATCGGCGAACGTGGGGTTACCATTTCCGGCGGGCAGAAGCAGCGGGTGGCTATTGCCAGGATGCTGATGCAGGATACCCCTATCAAGGTTTTTGACGATTCTCTTTCCGCTGTGGATATGGAAACCGATGCGAAAATACGCCAGTCTATCCAGAAAAATGTACGGGGTACCACTATCCTGATTGCCCACCGAATTACCACCTTGATGAACGCCGACCAGATATTGGTCCTGGACCACGGAAAAGTGGCACAGATGGGCACCCATCAGGAGCTGGTGCGGCAGGACGGGATTTATAAGCGGATTTACGACATGCAGAGCGGGCAGGCAGAAGAGCCCGCTTCCTAAAGATACAAGGAGTATTGGAATGGAACAGAAAAATTTTGAAAACGAGGAAAAGGTCAGGTCATCCCCTCTGAAGGTATGGGCAAGGATGCTTCCTTTTCTGAAACCATATACCAAATACATGATAATCATTATCATTTCTATGGTGGTTAGCGCCGGAGTGGATATTTGCTATACACTGCTGACAGGCTACGCGGTGGATACTTTTGTAGTGCCCCGCAGTCACCAGGGACTTTTGGGCTTTGCCTTGCTCTATTTCGGGCTGGTGATTATGATGGCAATCTCTACGATGGTTATGGGCAGGATGGGACTGAAAACAGAGATGTACATAAAGCGGGACCTGAAAAAGAGCCTTTTCACTCATTTGCAGACCCTGAGTTTTTCCTACTACAATCAAACCCCTGTGGGAACCATTATGGCCCGGGTGATGAGCGATCCCAGCAGGATAGGCGAGACCTTTACCTGGAGCCTGGTAGATGTTTTTTACAGCGGCATTTACGTTCTGGGCTGTATGGCTGTCATGCTGATCATCAACTGGAAGCTGGGACTTTTGGTCATGCTCATCGTGCCTCCTATTGCCCTGTTGACCATGTACTTTCAAAAGAGGATACTGCACATCAACCGCAAGGTTAGAGGAATCAACGCCGAGATTACCCGGCACTACAACGAGGGGATCTCCGGCGCCAGGACCTCTAAAACCCTGGTGATCGAGGACAAAAATGTTTCCGCATTCCAGGAGGTCACGGAGAAGATGCGTTCTACCACCATCAGGGCGGTGATGCTGCAAGCGGTATATGTGCCGATCATCGGTTTTTTGACTGCGCTGGCTGTCAGCTTTGTCATTACCGGCGGCGGGAATATGACCCTGACGGGGGGCCTGGGTATAGGCGAACTTACCATTTTCGTCAATTTTGCTTTGGTTATCGCTGACCCGGTCCAGACCCTGGCGGGAACGATTACCAATCTTGTTTCCACCCAGGCCAACATAGAAAGGGTCACCGCCCTGCTGGAACTGAAACCGCAGATCACCGATACACCTCAGGTCATTGAGAAGTACGGCACCTCTCTGGACCCCAAGCGGGAAAACTGGGAGCCTTTGGAAGGCCATATCACCTTTGATGATATATCCTTCCGCTATCCGGACGGCGCGGAAAATGTGCTGGAGCATTTCAGCCTGGATGTGCCCGCCGGCACCACGGTGGCTATTGTGGGAGAAACCGGCGCGGGCAAGTCTACTCTGGTGAATCTGGCTTGCCGGTTTTTCGAGCCCACAGAGGGGAAAATCCTTATTGACGGACGGGATTACCGGGAAAGGAGCATGCTGTGGCTCCACAGCAATATTGGCTATGTGCTGCAAACGCCCCATCTGTTCTCCGGCTCCGTCAAGGAAAACATCCGTTATGGTAGATTGGACGCCACAGATGAGGAGATTGAGGCGGCCGCCAGGATGGTGAACGCCCACGAATTTATCATGCGGATGGACAAGGGTTATGACAGCGATGTGGGCGAGGGCGGCGGACAGCTTTCTACCGGCGAGAAGCAGTTGGTATCCTTTGCCCGGGCTGTGCTGGCGAACCCTAAAATCTTCGTGCTGGACGAGGCGACCTCTTCTATCGACACCAAGACCGAAGCCCTAATCCAGGATGCTATTTCTACCATGCTGACAGGCCGCACCTCGTTTCTCATTGCCCACCGGCTTTCCACCATCCGCAAGGCAGACCTGATCCTGGTGGTACGGGACGGTAAGATCATCGAACAGGGCCCCCATGAGCAGCTGATGGAACGGGGCGGCTATTATGCCGGCCTGTACAACAAGCAGTTTGAGACCGAGACCGCCGAGACGGTATTTCAACAGTAAAAGGAGAACGGATATGGTACGATTGGTAAAATACGCCGGAGAGGAGAAAGCGGCGCTTCCCCTGATCCAGGCCTTTTGGAAAGAACACAACGAATATGAGCAGACCGCCCAAGAGGCAAGGGAGGATCTGAACGCCTGGACGGGGGCAGGCAACGATTTCTATTTTATCGAGGGAGACGGCAGCCGGGTGGGGTTTATGCACCTTGGCAGCCGCGGCGCCAAAACCGACTGGCTGGAGGATCTGTTCGTGCTGCCCGCGTATCAAAGGCGCGGCATTGGCAGCAAGGCGGTCCAGCTGGCGGAAGAGATCGTCCGGGAATACTCACAGTCCCTGTATATTGAGGCGGCGGCCCGGAACGAGGGGGCTATCCGGCTCTATAAAAAACTAGGCTATGACTGCCTGAATACTATCACCGTCCGAAAGGATTTCCCCGGCTATGAATATGATGTGGTGCGGAACGAGCAGGTATGTGGGGAGGTTTTTCAGGTCAGGAAAAGCAGGAAGGAGAGAAAAACCCAATAGAGAATAAATTTTCCGCCCCGCGCTTATACATGGTTCGGGGCGGTGTTTTATGGAAAGAAAGGGGAAACCGGGGATTTACATCCTGTGGAAAGTAAATGTCAAGGCGCTGTTGGGGGCTGTGTTGTGCGCGGCGGCGGTGGTCACCGTACGGGCGGCCGCTGTGCCCCGGGGAGTTGATGTCCCGGTGGTGATGTACCACGCGCTGCTTAAAGATGAAGCCCGTCACGGCAATTATGTTATTTCCCCGGCTGAATTTGAAAATGACCTGCAGTATTTAAAGAAGCACGGCTATACCACCGTGCTGGTGGCAGACCTTATCGCCTATACCCGGGGAGAGGGAGAACTGCCCGAGAAGCCGATTTTGCTTACTTTTGACGACGGATATTATAACAACTATCTTTATGCCTTTGAAATAGCGAAGCGGTATCAATGCAAATTTGTCATTTCTCCCATCGGTTTTTGGGCCGACTGGTACACGGAAACGGGAGAGGAAAACGCCTATTATACCCACGCCACCTGGGGGCAGCTCCGGGAAATGGCGGACTCCGGGCTGGTGGAGGTGCAGAACCACAGCTATGACCTGCACAAAAGCGGCATGGGAGTGAAAAAGGTTCCCGGAGAAAGCGAGGAACAGTACAGAAAAAGGCTGACGGAGGACGTGACTCTGGCGCAGGAAACGATCGAAGCCCATCTGGGGAAAAGACCTACGGCTTTTTTCTATCCTTTCGGGGCAATGAGCCGAACGACGCCGGGGCTGATCCGGGAGATGGGCTTTGCGGCTACCTTTACCTGTGAAGAGCATGTGAGTTGCATAACAAGGGACCCCGGGTCCCTGTACGGTCTTGGCAGGTATCTGCGGGTCTCAGGCGTCAGTTCGGAGCGGTTTTTCATGGAAAAAGTAGGGCTCAAATAGCCGAAGGGGGCAAAGAGATGCTGGAAGCGGTGCGGGAGGTCCTGTGGGGGTGGCACGTGCTTCTATTGATACTGGCGGCCGGGATATTTTTCTCCTTCCGTACCGGTTTTTTTCAAATTCGAGGTGCCGGACAGTGGCTGAAGGCGCCCTTACGGGGGTCCCGCTCCCAGTTCCAGGGCCTCACGGCGGCGCTGGCCGGGTCCATCGGCGTGGGGAATATTATGGGGGTGGCCGCCGCCATCACTGTAGGAGGGCCGGGATCACTGTTTTGGATGTGGATATCCTCCATTTTCGGCATGATGACAGTATACGCCGAAAATTATCTGGCGGCCAGGCACCCGGAAGCTCCCGGCCCTTTGGGGTATATTGAAAAGGCCGGGAAATGGGGTAAGCAGCTGGCGGTTTTATACGCAGCGGGGTGCTGCCTCGCCTGCCTGGGAATGGGGAACATGGCCCAGACCAACGCCGCCGCAGCTTCTTTTGAAAGTTTCGGTGTACCTGCCGCCGTTACAGGTGCACTTGCGGCGGTGCTGGTGTTCTTTGTGGCCAGGGGCGGGCTGTCCTTTGCGGTAAAGATTACGGAAAAGCTGGTGCCTGCCATGACGGTGCTGTTTTTTGCCGCTTCTATCGGGGTGCTGTGGGTGTTCCGGGACAATCTGGCCGGAGCGGTACAAAGTATTTTTCAAGGGGCGTTTTCGCTTAAAGCGGGAGCGGGCGGCGCTGTTGGGATGCTGGCTGCTGTAAAAACGGGAGTCTCCCGGGGGGTGTTTACCAATGAGGCTGGTCTGGGCAGTTCTTCTTTCGCCTACGGAGACGTGGTGGGGAAAAGTCCAGAAGAAGTGGGCTGCATGGGTATTTTTCAGGTGTTTGTGGACACAATCGTCATGTGTACCGTAACGGGGCTGTGTATCCTCTGCTGCCGGTCCCCTGTGCTTTCCGGGGCCCAACTTACCTTTTTTGCCTACGAGTCGGCTCTTGGGACGGCGGGGGGATGGGCGGTGTCCTTGTGTACGGCGATGTTTGCGCTGGCCACTGTGGTGGCCTGGTGCTGCTACGGCAGGGAGGGACTGTTTTATCTTACCAGGGGGAAAGGTAAAAACTGGTTTGCACTGGCCAGCGCCGCCGCGGCTTTTTTGGGCTGCGTTATGCCGCTGACAGCCGTGCTCCAAATTGGGGACGCAATGAACGGCCTGATGGCGATTCCCAATATTCTGGCGCTGTTTCTGCTCTCAGGACAGGTGAGAGCGGCGGAAAGGAGACAACTTTCTGTTCCCGTCACACAAAATTTCGAAAAGAACTAGCATTTTTACCCGGTTGATGGTAAAATAAAAACGGAAAGCTGAAGGCTTTTCACGGCGGCGGCTTCGCCGGAGACTTTTTTACATCATATGGGCCGAAAAAAAACGGGCCCCAGAAAGGATGATACCTGATGAAATTGATCCTTGCGATCGTGAGCAACGACGACAGCGGTGCTGTTTCCTCCGCGCTGACCCGGGAGGGATTTTCCGTGACCAAGCTGGCTACCACCGGCGGCTTTTTGATGGCCGGGAACACCACCTTCATTTCCGGCGTAGACGACGAGAAGGTAGACGATGTGATCGGCATCATCTCAAAGTATTCCAG
This sequence comes from uncultured Acutalibacter sp., assembly GCA_964525985.1. Classification (GTDB taxonomy): domain Bacteria; phylum Bacillota; class Clostridia; order Oscillospirales; family Acutalibacteraceae; genus Acutalibacter. The sequence continues at coordinate 73,755 of CAZGLW010000001.1, forward strand.
CCGCAGGACGCAGATCGTGCCCAGCACCTCTACTATGGATGTGGGCATGTATTCCTCTTTCCCTGTAGAAGTGACGGTGGGTGGTTCCACCATCTTCGTTTTGAATGTGGACCGTTTTGAAAAGGTCTGATGAACTTTTCCGGTTTTTTAGGCAACGATGAAGTAAAGGCGGCGCTTTCCTCCGCTTTCACTTTGGGCCGCTTTCCCCATGCCCTTGTTTTGGAGGGGGAGGCGGGATGCGGCAAACGGACCTTTGCGAAGCTCTTGGCGAAAGCCCTGGTCTGTAGGGACCGGGATCATGCGCCCTGTGGGGTGTGCCCTTCCTGTATCCGGGCGGCGGCCGGGTCCCATCCTGATATCCGAATTGTGGAGGGGAGCGGGGCCGCCCGTTCTCTTACTGTTGACATGGTGAAGGAGGTTGCTTCCGACGCTTACCGTGTGCCTGAGGAGGCTGACGTGAACGTCTATATCCTGCTCATGGGGTCCCGCACGCTGGATGCGGCCCAGAACAAGCTTTTAAAGGTGATCGAGGAGCCGCCGGAGGGCGCGGTTTTCCTTTTGGTGTGCGAATCGGCGGAGCAGCTGCTTCCCACCATCCGTTCTCGGGTGCAGAGTTTTACCTTGCAGCCCCCTTCTTTGGAGGAGGCGGCGGACTATGTGCGGCAGGCACAGGGCGTAAGCGATGAGGAAGCCTGGCGGTTGGCGGCGCTGTGCGGGGGAAATGTCGGCAGAATGCTGGAGGAGATCACTGGCGGAGATTCCGCCCAGTCCTTTGAAATTGCCGCCGCTATGACGGGAGCCATATTGGACAGGACAGGGGACAGCCTGATGCGGGTTGCCGCTCCCCTGCAGAAAGACAGAAAGCTGTGCAGAGATGCGCTTTCCCGGTTGGAGGTAATTTTTCGGGATGCTTGCGTTTCACGGGCCGGCGGACAAGCCTTGTTGAGCGGCGCGCCCCGGGAGGTCGAACGGTTGGGGGATCTGTCCAGGAGGCAGCTGAGTCTTTTGCCCGGCGTGGTGGGAGAGTTCCGTCAAAAGCTGGATCGCAATGCCAATATGGCCCTGCTGGTAACGTGCCTGTGCATAAAGCTGCGGGAAGCCGCCGGAAGGTAGCCGCCTGCGGGAGAAATACCCATAGAAGGAAGTGATTGGAAACATGGCCGAAGTGATCGGCGTACGTTTTAAAAATATAGGGAAAATTTACTATTTTGATCCCGGCAAGGAAAAACTCCGCAAGAGCGATAGGGTGATTGTGGAAACCGCCAGAGGCGTAGAGTGCGGCGAGGTCGCTATGGAGAACCGGGAGGTAAACGACGGTTCTATCGTCCAGCCCTTGCGGAAAATGCTGCGCCGCGCTACAAAGGATGACTTACACCGGGTGGATGAAAACAAAAAGAAGGAGAAGTCAGCCTTTAAAGCCTGCGAGAAAAAGATCGCCGAGCGGGGCTTGGAAATGAAGCTGGTGGACGTGGAGTACACCTTTGACAACAACAAGATTCTGTTTTATTTTACCGCTGACGGAAGGGTGGACTTTCGGGAACTGGTAAAGGACCTGGCCGGGATGTTCCGAACCCGCATTGAATTGCGCCAGATAGGCGTACGGGACGAGGCAAAAATGCTGGGGGGCATCGGAATATGCGGCAGACCATTCTGCTGCGGTTCTTTTCTCGGCGGCTTTCAGCCCGTGTCCATAAAAATGGCCAAAGAACAGGGCCTGTCTTTGAACCCTGTAAAGATTTCGGGAGCCTGCGGCAGGCTGATGTGTTGCTTAAAATACGAGCAGGAGGCGTACCAGGACCTGCTGCGCAATACGCCTAAGGTGGGAGCGCTGGTTTCCACTCCCGATGGAACAGGCGTGGTCATCGACCAGAACCTGCTGACCCGAAAGCTTACCGTGCGGCTGGACAAGGACCCCGACGCCGCGCCCAAAGTGTTCCTGGCAAGCGAAGTAAAAATTTTGCGGGACGGCAAGGTGAGAATTGATAAAAAGGAAGAGGAACAGTTGAAAGAACTGGAAGAAAGCTGAGATTTTTAAGAAATCTTTGGCAAATGTACTTTTTCGGCAAACCGCTCTTGCAATTTCGAGAAAATGTGGTACAATAGGCTTACAAAAATTTGTGGAGGTGTTCCCTGTGCCTTACGTGATCAGTGACGACTGCATTTCCTGCGGCGCTTGCGCCAGTGAGTGCCCTGTCGACGCCATTTCTGAGGGCGACGGCAAATATGTGATCGACCCCGGTACCTGCGTTTCCTGCGGTGCTTGTGCCGGCACCTGCCCTGTTGGCGCCCCCCAGGAGGGTTAAGGCTGACAGGCTTGATTCGGGCCGAACATATGGTAAAGCAGGACCCGGTAAGGTTTTCCTTTCCGGGCCCTTCTTTTATTTTGAGATAGGAGGGAACTCTATGCCCCGCTGGGAGGTTTTGGAGGAGGACCGGGGAGTGTACACATCCCCGGGGTTCGGATTTACCACCGACAGCCTGCTGCTGGCGGATTTCTCCCGGCCAAAGCCTGGAGAAACCTGCGCCGACCTGGGTACCGGCTGCGGTGTGATTCCCGTGCTGTGGAAGCTTCGGGGAAAGCCCGGACCCGTTTTGGCTGTAGAGCTTCAGGAGGAAGGGGCTGTGCTGGCGGCCATGTCGGCAGAACGGAACGGCTTTCCCAATGAAGAGTTCCGGACAGTGCAGGGGGACGTTCGGGAATATCGGCAGGTTTTGCCCCGGCAGGAATTGGACCTGATTGCCTGCAACCCGCCCTATTACCCTTTTGGCAGCGGCAAAGAGGGGTCAGGCCCCCGGAGCACCGCCCGGCACGATGGAAGCCTGACTTTATTGGACCTGGCCGCCGCTGCCAGATGGGGCCTGCGCTGGGGCGGCAGGCTGTGCGTGTGTCTGCGGACGGAACGGATGGCTGAAGCCATGCAGGTTTTCCGACAAGGCGGGATAGAGCCCAAACGTCTGCGGCTGGTGCAGTCCGGGGAGGACAAGCCGCCCTATCTTTTTCTGCTGGAATGCAGGTATGGCGGAAAACCTGGGTTGAGCGTGGAGCCTGTGTTGGTTCTAAAACCCGGAGGAAGACTTTTTAACTGAGAGCGAAGGGAAAGTGGACATAACGATGGAAAAGGGCGCGTTGTATGTGGTGGGTACGCCCATCGGCAATTTAGAGGACTTTTCCCCCAGGGGGCAGGAAACCTTGCGGGAGGCGGATTTTATCGCCGCGGAGGACACCCGGGTGACCATGAAGCTTTTAAATCGGTTCGGCATAAAAAAACCTATAGTCAGCTATTTTGAACACAACAAGATTTCCCGCGGGGAAGCCATTTTAAAAAGGCTCCGGGCGGGGGAGACCTGTGCGCTGGTGTCAGACGCCGGGATGCCGGCAATTTCCGATCCCGGAGAGACCCTGGTGGCTGACTGTGCCGCAGAGGGCATTCCGGTGTATGTGGTGCCCGGTCCCACGGCGGTGATTTCCGCTTTGGCGGTAAGCGGCCTGCCAACCGGACGTTTTACCTTCGAGGGCTTTCTAAGTGTGAACAAACGCAGCCGACAGGAGCATTTGTCGTCGGTAGAGAATGAGACCCGTACTATGGTGTTTTACGAGGCGCCCCACAAGCTGCGGAAGACCCTTTCCGACCTTGAAAAGCTGTTTGGCGGGGAAAGAAGGATTGCCGTAGTGCGGGAGCTGACCAAAATACATGAGGAGGTCTGGCGAACAGACCTGAGAACCGCCGCGGCCCATTACCGGGAAAACGAGCCAAAGGGCGAATTTGTGCTGGTGATTGCCGGGGCGGAGCGGCCCGCAAAGGAGGGGGAAGCTTATACCCTGAAGGACGCGGCAGAGCTTGCAAAAGAAAAAATGGCGGACGGTATGTCCGCCAGCGAGGCCGCTAAACAAGCTGCCAAAGCCGCCGGACTGAAAAAAGGAGATATTTACCGGGAACTGACGGAAGAATCGAAGGAAATCTCAAATAACCCCTAAAAACTCGTGACTTTTGTGAAAAAATATGGTATTCTTATCCCAGAACCCGGGAAAGGACGGAGGAATATGCTGAGAAAAACGAAGATCATCTGCACGCTGGGCCCCGCTACAGAGGACGAGGGTGTTTTGCGCCGTTTGATGCTGGGAGGCATGAACGCCGCCCGATTTAATTTTTCCCACTGTACCCACGAGGACGCTACCCAGAAAATGGAGGTAGTTACCCGCTTGCGGCAGGAACTGGGCCTGCCCATTGCGACCATTTTGGATACCAAAGGTCCGGAGATCCGGGTAAAGACCTTCGCGGGCGGTCCCGTTGAACTGAAAGCGGGGGATACCTTCACCCTTACTACTCGGAATGTTCCCGGGGATGACAAAGTGGTATCCATCACTTATGCTGATCTGCCCAAAGATTTAAAACCCGGCGCCAGGGTGCTTATTGACGACGGCCTGGTAGAAATGCACGCACAGCATGTCAGCGAGACGGACATCGTATGCGAGGTAGTGAACGGCGGCAGGGTCTCCGACCACAAGGGCATCAATGTGCCGGGTACCCGGCTTTCCATGCCCTTTATCAGCGAGACTGACCGGGCGGATATCATTTTCGGCATTCAGGCGGGGTTCGATTTCATCGCCGCCTCTTTTACCCGTTCCGCCACAGATATTCTGGAAATACGGAAAATCTTGGAAGAATATGACTGCCACTCTATCAACATCATCGCCAAAATCGAGAACATGGAGGGCGTGGACAATATCGACGAGATCCTTCGGGTGGCCGACGGGGTCATGGTAGCCCGCGGGGACATGGGCGTTGAGATTCCCTTTGAGGATGTGCCGGTGATACAGAAGAGGCTGATTAAAAAGTCTTACCACGCGGGCAAGCAGGTGGTCACCGCCACCCAAATGCTGGATTCCATGATGAAAAACCCCCGCCCCACCAGGGCCGAAGCAACCGACGTTGCAAACGCCATTTACGACGGCACCAGCTGTATCATGCTCTCCGGCGAGACTGCCGCCGGGAAGTACCCGGTAGAGGCGTTGGAAACTATGGTGCGTATTGCCGAAAAGGCCGAGGAGAGCATCGACTATATACAGCGCTTTAATTCACGGGACAACCGGGACATTGCTTTTGATGTGACCAACGCCATTTCCCACGCCACCTGCACTACCGCTCACGACTTGGGGGCCAAAGCCATTATCACGGTGACAAAATCCGGCGGCACGGCCCGGCAGCTTTCCAAGTTCCGGCCCTTGTACCCCATTATCGGCTGTACCATAGAGGAGCATGTATACCGCCAGCTGAATCTCTCTTGGGGTGTGTACCCCCTGATGATAGACGAGGAAAGCGACACCGATACCTTGTTTGACCACGCTGTAGATGCGGCGGAAAAAACCGGTCTGGTAAAAAGCGGAGATCTGGTGGTTATCACCGCCGGCATGCCTCTGGGCGTTTCAGGCACAACCAACATGATGAAGGTCCACGTGGTGGGCCATGTGCTGTTGACCGGCCAGGGGGTAACCGAAAAATCTGTTTCGGCCCGGCTGTGCGTGTGCAAAAAGCTGGAAGACATCAAAAAGACCTTTAGGGACGGGGATATTTTGGTGGTGCCTGAAACTGATAACACTATTGTGGATTATCTGCGCCGGGCTGCCGGTATCATCACCGAACAGAGGGGGCAGAACACCCACGCGGCCATTGCGGGCCTGGCTATGGATAAACCTGTAATCACCGGGGCAGAAAACGCTACTGATATTTTGAAAGCCGGTTCGGTGGTCACATTAGACGCCAAGACCGGCCGGGTAAGCGCCTGCTGAAAGTGTGGAAGAACGGAAAAACGAGGGACAGCAGAAGGGGGAACCTTCTGCTGCCCTTTTTTCTCTTTCTTTCACCAATTTGTTATATGGACGGCTAAGATTCCGTCACGCAAAAAAAAGGAAGGTCAAAAAAACCGCAACGATAAAATGGAAAAACTATGATAAAAATCACTTTTGTTTTGGGTAACAATAAAACCGTGTAACGGTATCGCGGGTCTTATCGTAGATCTCGTCTTTCAGGATAAAACCCGCCTGGTCGAACAGGTCGCTGAAAACCGGGTGGTAATATAAGACCCAGATATCGCGGCTGCGCTCTTCCTGGCTTTCTTTTATTTTCTGAATCACCTGTTTAAAAATATTGCTCCCAAAGGGATTGTAAAAATAGAAAACGTCATAATCCGCATACCCGGTAAAGTCCACCGCGTTAGCGTAAATACAGTTTACATCCATTTTAAGCTTTTTCATGTTTTTGCGGGCAATTTCCAGTAAATGCTCGTCCAGGTCCAGACCGTCCGCCCGTTTATAGCCAACCTCTACTGCGCATTTCATGCACATCCCTTTGCCGCAACCAATATCCAGAAAAGAAGAATTAGCTGGATCCACCGGTACGGCACGCAGCATTTTCTTCATGGCTCCGGCGTCTGTCATGCTGTATCCGTGAAATTCCTCCACCTTTTTTTGGAGTTCTCCCACATAGACCATACTGAAATCTAAACCGTGCAGCTTTTCATTTACAGAATTTACCAAAAATTTCGCCCAGCGCCTTGCGCGCACTCCAAAACTGTAGTTCCCCACTGTAATTCTCCTTTCGACGTTCCTCATCCAATTTCTGCAAATCCAGAAGATATTTTATCTCAAATTGAGATATATGTCAATATCTCGAACTAAGATTCCATAAAATGAAATTGAGCAATCCCCTGTCAGAAAGGAAGAAAGGAATAATGCGTCTGAGGGATTTGCGGGAGGACCATGACTTGACACAAAAGGAGTTGGCGGGTTATTTATCTATCAGTCAAAACACCTATTCCCAGTATGAAAACGGTGTGCGGCAGATTCCGATTGACCTGCTGATTTGTCTCGCACAATATTACAGCACCTCTGTAGACTATATTTTGGAATTGACCGATATTCCAAAGCCCTATCCCAAAAAAGCAAGACGACAAAAAGCCTTCCCCAGTTGAGGAAGGCTTTTTGTCATTTTATGGCCGCCGGTCAGGTTTTTTCCCGAAAATCCTTCAGGCGTTTATCATATGCGGCCCGCATTTCCTCTGCAAAGGCAAGCTGCGGGTCATTTATGCCCATCTGCTTTAACAGGTATTCGGTGAAGCCGGGGTTTAAAATCAACAGCGGCCCCAGCAGATAGGTGCCGAAGAAATTTTGTTTCCGGATACCCTCAAAGCTGCACTTTTTGTTCAGGCCCACGCCCTTTTCCGTTTCAAACAGGCCCTCAAACTCCCCCTGCGGGTAGGACATGGTAAACTGGGACTTAAAGCCCATGATCTCTTCCCCCTGGAACTTTCCCAGGAAGGTGCTGTTGTGCCGGTGCATCATGTCACGTTTGGCGTACAGCGGCAAAAGCCCCAGACCTTCAATTTTTGTGCCGTCCTCGTTTTCTATATAACTCCCCATGATTTCCAGGGCGTTGCCGGTAAACAAAAAACAGGTCCCGCTGCGGATAAGGTTGTCCAGCCGGTCTTTATAGGGGGCAAATTTTTTCAGGACTCTTTCCTGGGTGCGCTCGGTCATGGGCCCCAGGTAGATAAGCCGGGGCTGTTCCGTGAGGAACAGCGGTTCGCTCTCGAATGGGGTTTCCGCAAATTCCGCATCCGGCAGGCACTTTTCCAGGTACCGCATGTTGCTCGTATCCCCGAACAGGTTGCAGAATTCGGGAAAAAGGATCTCAATTTTCACAGGTTGATTCCTCCTTTTCCAACAGGGCTTCTACCTGTTCTTTTACACGGTTTGCCAGGCCGATAGTGTACACGTCGTACAAAATAAACACCGCGTCTATCCCGTCGGGCCGTATCATAAAAGCCGCCTGCTCGTTGTCCTCTAAATGGGAAACCCGTTCTTTGGGCACGCCGGCCAGCAGGAGCCGCAGGTAAACGTCCCAGTGTCTGGCCCCGGAGGCTACAATCTGGGGGACGTCATCCCTGTTTAAAAATTCAAAGTCCGTATCGAACAGCCAGGCTGTGTTTTCCACTGAGTGCTTGGCGTCGAAATAATCGTCCAAGAACAATATGACTGCCTTTTTCCCGGGGTAGTCCCGAATATTTTCAAAGGCGCGGGAACAGGCAATGGGGTTTTGTCCCTTTGCCAAATGGAGAATGACCTTTTTGCCGTTGACCTCCTCCTCGCTGTACCGGGTCTGGCTGATGGAAAGCTTGTCCATTGATGCGGCGATTTCCTGAGGGGCAAGACCAAATTCAGAAAGGAAAGCAATAGCGGACAGGGAATTGTATACGTTGATAGTGCTGGCGTTAGGCAGGGGAAATTCCATTGTTTCTCCTTTCACGCTGACGCACATACGGTGGGTCTCTGCGTTCATGGAAAGCACCCGGTAATCCGCCTGCGGAGAGGAAAAGCCGCACTGTGGGCAGACAGCTCTGCCGATGTGGTGGTAGCGCACGAAGTCCCAGGAAAGTTTGGCCCCGCACTGGGGGCACATGGTAATGTCCCTGACAATGTTTTTACATTCGCCGGTCTCCCCCGGCATTCGGTCAATGCCAAAGTACACCCGCTGGTTTTCGGGCCGGATGCCCGCGCAAAGCAGGTCGTCGGCATTCAGTACCAGACGGGTGCCCTGAGGGATGTACCGGTTTAAAATGTCCAGAATGAATTCCATATGGGCGTTGCGCTTGTAGGAGTCGCGGAAAACATTTGTGCACAGGAGAAGGTCGGGCTTTAAATAGGGCAGAATGCGGGGGGCGCTGCGCTCATCCAGTTCGAATATCGCCAGGTCCTTTTTAGGTTTGCCGAAAAAGGCGGAGTTGGCGATCAGAGCTGAGGCAACGCCGGTGGCAACATTGGTGCCCGACCGGTTGCACACAAAATCGTACCCCTGATCTGAAAGCACATCCTCCACCATGTTTGCCACAGTGGTCTTGCCGTTGGTGCCCGTAATGCCTATAACCGTTTTTGGCCGGGGTATCCGCCCCAGGAAGTCCGGGCACAGAATAATGGCCCAGGACCCGGGCATAGAGGTGCCCTTCCGGTGAATGAGTTTCAAAACCAGCGCCGTCCCCTTTGCGAAGAACAGCGCGAAATAAAATCGCAGGTTCCGTTTCATATGATGATCTTGCTCCCTTTCCGTTCTCTTACCGCGGTCTCGGATCCGCCCGGACACGGTTCGAACGTGACTATTCTTCCCCCTTTTCCGCGTCAACAGGCGAAAGGAGGAAGAACACCTATTTTAATATGTTCTATTATAACAATATTCCTTTTGGAAAGCAATGTTCTTGACCTTTCAGGGGTTATGCGATATGATAAAGACAAATCTATTCTTTTGGAGGAGATCTCTATGAAAACTTTGCCCGTAGCTGTGCAGGTCTATTCCGTTCGGGATGACGCGGAAAAGGATTTTGCCGGCACCATGAAAAAAATTAAAGAGATCGGCTATGAAGGCGTAGAACTGGCTGGCCTGTACGGCCATACTCCCGCCGAGATCAGGGAGGCCGTCGAAGCCGCCGGGTTGAAAGCAGTCTCCGCCCATGTACCATTCCAGGAACTGGCAGCAGACATGGAGGGCACCGTCAAGCAGTATGAAGAGATCGGCGTGGAATACATCGCCATTCCCTATCTGATGGAGGAGGACCGTCCCGGCACGCCCAGATTTGAGGGAAATGTAAAGCTGTTCGAGGAGATTGCCAAAACCTGTAAGGCTCACGGCATCCAGACCCTGTACCACAACCATGATTTTGAGTTTGTGAAAATGCCCAACGGCCAGTACGCCCTGGATTACATCTACTCCACCATTCCCGCGGACCTGCTCCAGACAGAGTTGGATACCTGCTGGGTGAAGGTGGCCGGTGAGGACCCCGCCGCGTATGTAAAAAAGTATTCCGGCCGGGCCCCCGTGGTTCATCTTAAAGACTTCCATAAAGAGGGCAGGCCCGCCAACATGTATCAGCTTATCGGAACTGACGTAAAGGAAGAAGAAAGTCACGGCACATTTGAATTCCGTCCCGTGGGTCACGGCGACCAGGATTTTCCGCCCATTCTTGAGGCTTCTATCGAAGCCGGTTCCAAGTGGGTAGTGGTAGAGCAGGATCAGTCCGTTGGCCGCACTCCTATTGAAGCTATTGCCATGAGCAGAGAGTATTTAAAGTCTCTGGGCTGGTAAAAACAGCAAATAAAAAGGAGCCTTTACGAGGGCTCCTTTTTTGTTTTCCGCCGTTCTTCCAACAGGATGCGGCGGATAGATTTCTCGGTGAGGAAGTAGTCGCGGGCCAACTCTGATGGGCATCTGCCCGCCTCCGCTTCCCGCAGGATAGCGGCGTTTCGAACGGCGGTTTCATGTTTGCTTTGGGTGCGGTCGCCCCAGCCCAGCTTATTTTCCTCTTTGCGGGGCACATACAGGTAGGCCCCGTCTATATATTGCTGTAATTGTGACAATAATTCCGCGGGAAGGATGTCCCGCGCCCGTGCGTAGCGCATAGTGCTCCTCCTAAAAAATCGACCAGGATGAGCAAAGGCTGCGCCGTTCTGTTTTTGCGCAAGCCTTTGCTATGCGCGCTGTACTTCACCGGTCATAAGCGGATTCCCTCCCCTGTTTCTCATCTGAAAAAATATTATACAGCAAAAGCGGGGAGATTACCAGCCCGGAAACTTTTCTGTCAAAACCTTAGGCCGAAAAACCCGCCCCGGCTTGATTCTGTATGGTTTTCGGGGTTGCCCGGACGGCCGGGCGGGGGCTATACTTGGGCCATCCCACCGACGGACAGGAGATGACGCTATGCGCTGTGAGATATGCGGGAAAACGACAGTGTTTGGCAACAAAGTAGCCCACGACAGGATGTACATCAACGGGCGAAAGCCGAAAAAGATCAAGCCGAACCTGCAAACCATGAGGATCGAGACCCCGGAGGGGAAGAAAAAAATCACCGTATGCACCCGCTGTATGCGCACCATGAGGAAACAAAAGAGACAGGGCTGAAGAACCGGCCCTGTCCCTTTTGTTTTATTCGAGTTTTCTGTGTTCCTGTACGGCCATGTAGGCGGGACGGATGATTTTGCCGCCGCCTACCAGTTCCTCAATGCGGTGGGCGCTCCACCCGGCAATACGGGAGATGGCAAAAATGGGGGTGTACAGTTCCATAGGAAGATCCAGCATACTGTAGATGAACCCGCTGTAAAAGTCCACATTTGCCGAAACGCCCTTATAGATTTTCCGCTCTTCTGTAATGACCTTTACTGCGATTTCCTCCACATTGGCGTACAGGCGGTACTCGTCCTCCCGGCCTTTCTCTTTTGATAAACCCTCTACGAACCGGGCCATAATTTTGGCCCTGGGATCGGAGATGGAGTACACCGCGTGGCCCATGCCGTAAATAAGTCCGGACCGGTCAAAGGCTTCTTTGTGAAGCAGCTTTTTTAAATAGGCGGCGATCTCGTCCCTGTCGTCCCAGTCTTTTACATGGGATTTGATATCCTCAAACATCTTTACCACCTTGATGTTGGCCCCGCCATGTTTGGGTCCTTTTAAGGAGCCCAGCGCCGCCGCAACGACCGAATAGGTATCCGTCCCGGAAGAAGTGACCACATGAGTGGTAAAGGTAGAGTTGTTGCCGCCGCCGTGATCGGCGTGAAGAATCAGGGCGATGTCCAGCACTTTGGCTTCCAGTTCGGTGTATTTGCAGTCAGGCCGCAGAATACGAAGAATGTTTTCCGCCGTAGAGAGGGCCGGGTCAGGCTGATGGATGTACAGGCTCTGGCCGTCGTGGTAGTGCCGGTAAGCTTGGTACCCGTAAACGGAGAGCAGGGGGAACAGGGCAATCAACTGCATACATTGCCGCAGCACATTGGGAATGGAAATATCCTCAGCGGCTTCATCATATGAATAAAGGGTGAGCACACTTCTGGCCAGGGTATTCATCATGTCCCCGCTGGGGGCTTTCATAATGATGTCCCGGACAAAACTGGTGGGTAAGGTGCGGTAAAAGGATAAAAGGCCGCAAAATTCCCGCAGCTTTTCCGAATCTGGCAGTTCGCCGAACAGCAGCAGATAGGCGGTGCGCTCGTAGCCGAAGTTGTCATCTTTAGGCTGGCGGCGGACCAATTCTTCTACGTTGTAGCCGCGGTAATACAGTTCCCCCTCGCAGGGGACGGATTGGCCGTTTACCGTTTTGGTGGAAACGATCTCGGAAATATTGGTAAGACCGGTCAAAACGCCTTTGCCGTTCAGGTCCCGCAGGCCACGCTTCACGTTGTACTTGGCGTAAAGGGCTGGGTCGATTTGACTGCTCTTTTGGCACATATCCGCAAACGTGCGGATTTCAGGCTTGATCTCGGAATAGATAGACATTCGCAAAACTCCTTTCACCGCCGGAACCAGCCCCGCAAAATAAGGGTGTAATGCGCTTCATTATACAGAGGTATGCCCTGTGATTCAAGGGGTAATTTGTAAACTTTTTGGAAAGGAAAATACTCATGAAAAAGGGCTTTCTCCGCGGCGCAGTAAAAATTGCGGTCGGGCTGGCGTGCGTTTCTATGTGTACCTGGTGCGCCGTCTCTTCTCTGCAAAGCTGGGCCAAAGAAGACGGCGCCGACGCGATTCTGTTCGCAGCCGGTCTGAGTACCCGGGCTGTAGAGAGTCAAGCGCCGGCCACTCCGGCTCCGGGGGACCTGCTGGAGCAGCGGCTATCGGAAAATGTGAATGAGCAGACGGTCCCGGCGGGGACCGACGAGGATGGAATCGTCCCTTTCCACCAAGACGAGATGCCTGGCGCTGCCGTCACTCCGGACCCCAACCGAACCTCCGCCCCGGTGGAAGAGATCGAACTGGACGGCGGGCAGCAGGTGGATAATTTTTATGTGCGGGACACCACAGAAAGCGGAACGGATCTAAACGCCGAACTCCTGAAGGAACCGGAGGTCCGAATCAAAGGAGACGGATCTGTAGAAGTGCTTATCTATCACACCCATACGTCAGAGGCCTACTCTAAGAATTACACCGGCTTTTACTATACGGATATGGAAACCCGTACCGGGAACCAGGACATGAGCGTGGTAGCTGTTGGTGAAGAACTAAAAAAGGCACTGGAAGCTCAAGGTATTGGCGTGGTGCATGACACTACGGTAAACGACGAGTTGTATAATGGTTCTTATTCCCGGTCCTGGGAAGTGATCCGGAATAATTTGGTGAAATACCCGGGCATCCAGGTGACCGTTGACCTGCACAGGGACTCTATGACCACGCAGGAGGGAGTAAAATACAAGCCCACAGTGGAGATCGCCGGCCGGAAGGCCGCGCAGATCATGCTGCTGGCCGGGTGCGATGCCGACGGCGGCTGGGGAGATTTTCCAAATTGGAAAGATAATCTCCATCTTATCCTGCGGGTCCAGCAAAAAGCCCAGGAACTTTACCCCGGACTGGCACGGCCCTTGAGTTTTTCCAACAGCAAGTACAACATGAACGCCACTTCCGGTTCTATGCTCATTGAGGTGGGCACCGAGGTAAATACTGTTTCAGAGGCGAAATATTCCGGCAAGCTGTTGGGAGAGATTTTGGGCCAGGTGCTTTTGGCCTGCAAATAAGATTTTCCGCATAAAAAGAAAACCTGTGGAGAAACTGTAGGTACAGGTTTCTCCGGGGGTGTGGCTGTGAAAAAGGACAAAAGCGAACGGCAGGTGTTCCTTTTTTCGTTGGGGCTGGCGCTGTTTTTTCTGATCGCTTTTACGGGTATTGTCATGGTGGACTGGCAGGGCAGAAGCTTAAGCTTTGGGGACACCTCGCCTCCGTTCCAAATTGAGGACAGGCCCGGCGGCGGAAAAGAACTGGACGTCAAACTGCTGGGACGGGAAGCACAGGTGGACATCACCGGATTGGGCAACTTTTTCAATTTTCTGTGTGATTTCTGTTGTATTCCCCACAAATAGTTGTTATAATGGCTTTGTATACAAAATGGAGTGGTTTGTCCGGATAGACCTGAGGAAGGAGGGGACCGGATGAAAATACGGGACAACCGTTTTTGGGCAGTGATTATCGCCGCTGCTTTTCTGGTTCTCTGGTTTGCCGGGATCTGTGTGGCCTACACTACTCCGGCCCAGGAGCCCCTTCCGGATCCAGTTCCTGCTGGTCCTTCTCAGGGTGCGCAGGCTGTGGGGATCACAGGCTGGTGCTTGATCGGCGTGGGATTTTTGGGCGTGGCCCTGTGCGCTTTCCTGGGGAGCCGCCCCCGAAGAAGGCGGAGGGCGGTGCGGGCATCCCGTTATCCTTCAAAGGTGGCGCGTTCTGTGTACAGCCCGCCCGCAGCCAGGCGGTATCAGCGCAACATAGAACGGAGGTTTTAGTTCCTGATAAAGTTTTCCCCGTGGGACAACTCTTATCAGGTTTTTCATTGCATTAAAGATTTTCTTGGAAATTATCCCGGAGATTCCCTATATATTGTGCAAGACTGACGGGGTGCCACTATTTTCAAATTTTATTTGCTTTTTAATTCCCTTTGAGAAAAATAATGCTGTCGAAATGAGTTACAATCTACAAGAATTATGGAAACCAGGTTGCAGTAAAAAGCTTCAGTCTTTTGCCGTACAGGGAGGAAAAGCCTTATGAAACGGGATTTTCGAAAGCGTTTAGGGACGGGCCTGCTGGCCCTGTGGGTGCTGTGCGCCCTTCCCTTAAATACCGCACTGGCCGCCGGAGACCGCACTGTGGCGGATATAGAAGCGGAGCAGGCACAACTTGAGGAAACCAAACAGGAATTGGAAAGCAAGCTGGAATCCCTGAAAAGCGACGAGGCCGATAAACAGGCCTACCAGCAGGCTTTGCAGGAAAAAATCGATCTGGTCCAGGAGGAAATCGATTCCGCCAGAAGGGACATAGACGAACTTAACGGACAAATTACCCAGCTTACCATGAAGCTGGAAAAGTCCCAGGAAGAAATGCAGGGAACTATAGATCAGTTTAAACAGCGCCTGGTGGCCTTGTACAAGGCCGGGGACGTGAGTACCTTGCAGATACTGCTGGATTCCGACAGCTTCAGCGATTTTACCATGCGCAGCGAACTGGTAAAGACCATGACTCTTCACGACCAGAAGCTGATGGAGAAAATTGAGGATTATATGAGCAGGACCCAGGATGACCGGGACGCCTGTGAGCAGAAAAAGAAAACGGTGGCCGAACTGAAGAAAAACCTGGAAAACGACCAGGAGGAACTGGATGGTCTGTACCAGGAGAACGCTGCGGCCATTGCCGAACTGCAAAATGCCCAGAACGCCACAGAGCAGGCCATTTCCGACAATGAGGAACAGGGAGCCGCCCTGATAAGCGAAATGGAAGAGTTGATTGCTGCGCAGAAGGCCGCCGAGGAAGAGGCCAGAAAGCAGGCTGAAGCGGCCGCTCAGCAAAGCGGCGGCGAATATTTGGGCGATGACGTGACCTATCCCACCGGAGGCGGCGGGGTGGAAGGCTTTAATCCCATTTGGCCCCTGCCGGGCGTCAGCTACGTGTCCTGCTATTACGGCGGCTATTCCGGCCACCGGGGCATGGACATCGCCGGCCCCTATGGGACCCCTGTGGTGGCGGCGGAATCCGGGACTGTTATTGCCGCCAACGACTATGACTCTTGGGGCGATAGCTGGGGTTATTACGTGCTGATCTACCATAACGGCACCTTTACCACCCGATATGCCCACTTGAGTGGTTTGGCCGTGGTGAAGGGCCAGTATGTGGAAAAAGGTACGGTAGTGGGCTATGAGGGCGCCACCGGCAACGTGACCGGTCCCCATCTTCACTTTGAGGTATATGAAAACGGCAGCCGGGTAGACCCCATGAATTATCTGTAATCTAATTAGCAAACTGAAGCCTCCCTGGGAACGGGGAGGCCTTCTTTTATGCTGGAAAAAATGCTTTAGCGTATTCACTTTTTTCTCCCTTTGTCAGTCTAATAAGAAAAGGGAGGGAATTCTATGAAAAAGCTATGGGCTGTGGTATTGGTGTTTTGGACCCTGGTGCTGACAGTGTGGACCGTGTTTTGCTGGAACGATTGGAAAGCAAGGGCGGCGGAAATACAGGTATATACCGGAACCGCCCGAAAAGATACCCCTACCTTGCTGGACGTTCCATATCTTTCTCAGGTCGAGGAGTTCCCCACCGGCTGTGAAAGCGTTTCGGCTGTAATGGCCTTGCGGTATTTTGGTGTGGACGTCTCTGTAGCGGATTTTATCGACGGGTATCTGCCTCTGGGCAGCGCCCCGCATTGGGACGAAAGCGGCGCTTATGTGGGCTGCGACCCAAGAATTGCTTTTCCCGGGGACCCAAGAACGGAAGAGGGCTGGGGCTGCTGTGCCCCGGTGATAGAGGGCGCTTTGAACCGACTGCTGGCGGATAGGTCGGATGCCGGACTTGCCGTAATGGATTTGACCGGGGAGGAATTTTCCTCGCTTTGCGGGTATGTGGACAGGGGTACGCCTGTGCTGGTGTGGGCGACCATCAGCATGGCGGAACCTTATGTGAGTGATGTATTTCTCATCGAGGGCACGGGAGAAAGTTATTCCTGGCTGTACCCCATGCATTGCTTGCTGCTGACCGGTTACGACGAGGAAAATTACTATTTTAATGACCCGATGGAACGAAAAAACACGGCCTACCCGAAAGCGGCCGTAGAAAAGGCATACGACAGTCTGGGGCAACAGGCCGTAATACTGACAAAGCAATGGTGATGGTCAGGAATGCTGTTTGCTGACCTGGGGTTCTTCCTCCGAAGTGACGTCCAGTTTAGCGTCCTTATAGTTCTTGGTGATAACTACGGCCGAAAGCAACAAAGCTCCCAGACAGAAGGACCAAAAGCCGGTAAAGCAAGCACATATGACCGACGCAATTGAAAAAAGTCCGAAGGTCACCACAGTCCGGCGCTCGTTGGGCCGAATGACCAGGATCACGGAGAAGAAAATGTACAGTGCCGCCAATACCAGCACCAGAAAGCTGGCGGGCAGCAGGCCAAGCAAAGCCCCAAATGTGGCGGCAATGGCTTTGCCGCCCCGGTGGTGATAGAGGGGAGCCACAGCATGGCCCAGTGCCGGAGCGCATATTATCAGAGAAAACCAGAGCCTTTGGCAGTCCAGAGATCGCATGGCCAGAAATACCGGCAAAAAGCCCTTGAACAGATCGCACAACAGGCATAGAACGCCCACAGGCAGCCCAGCGTATTTAAAGGCGTTTACCGTACCGGGGTTATGATCGGGGCTGACGGCCCGGATATCTATGCCCTTTAAAAATTTAGGCAGATGATAACTGAACAGCACGCCGCCCAGACAAAAACCAAACAGTGCGCAGAGCAGATAGCGCAGCACATCCGCCCAGTAAGCAAAACCCTCCATTGGTCAATCCTCCCTTTCTCCCCTTTTCCGATTTTATGTGGAAGACTCGTCTCCGCAAGTTTCCAAAAGATAATTCACAATGTTTTCCGCTGCTCTGAACGGGATCCCTCCTCGCTGCAGGCGGCGCATCTTTTCCCTCAGTTTTTCCGATTCCGCCAGCTTAGCGGCAGCCGCGGCAGCCTCTTTTGGATTTTGCACTGCCAGGGACATGCCCCGTGAGGAAAAGAACTGGGCGTTTTTCGTTTCGCACCCCGGAATGGGTCGGGTATGGACAAGGGGCACGTTTTTAACCGCCGCTTCGGTGCTTGTAAGCCCTCCGGGCTTGGAAAGCAGCACGTCGCAGGCGTCCATATACAGGGGCACATCGCGGGTGAAGGGCACAGCAGTTACCCGGCTCTCCTGACGGAAATCCCTGTCGATTTTGGCTTTCAAGGGCTGGTTGTTGCCGGTAAGGATAACGATGCGGGATTCTTTAGGGCAGGTGAGGAGCAGGTCCAGGGTAAACGATGAAATATCTCCAAAGCCCATGCTGCCCGTCATTACCAAAAATACCGGAGCCCCGGACGGCAGACCCAACTTCTGTCTGGCCTCCTTCTGGCACTGGCGGCTAAGGAACCGCCTGGATACCGGCAGCCCTGTGGGTATCAGCTTTTCCCCGGGAATACCTTTGCCCGTAAATTCCGGGATCAGGTCTTTGTGGGGCAGAAAGTAGCCGTCCAGTTCCGTTTCCTCCCAGAAGGGAATGCAGGTATAATCTGTGGCTACAGCGTAGCTGGGGACGGAAAAGTATCCTTTTTTCCGCAGCCAGGTCAGAGCTTCTGCCGGGAACAGATGTGGAGTTACTACAGCCGTGAAGCCGTTTTCTTCTATGTAAGACTGCAGGGCCCGGGCATATCGAGCGTTGGCGTAGTAGACAGGCGACTTGCGTTTGGAGGAACTGATAACCCCGCCCAGTTTGTAAATACCGCCAAACAGGGACGGCGCTTTTGTGGCAACGCCGATATACGCGCCGCTGATGGTCTTAGAGGCTTTTCCCCTGGCCAGGGATAGGGCGTCTTTCATTTCGCAGGGAATTTCCCGGCGGCGAAGCTCTTCCTCTACTGCCAACCCGGCAGAGTTATGGCCCTGCCCCGTGTTGCAGGAGAGAATAAGGACTTTCATACGCTCATCCCTTCTTTTTTGTCGTGAGCAATGCACTATATGGTACCTGAGTTTCCACCCAAGCGAGAGAAATGCGGTGCTAAAAGCGGACAGTTCCCCCAAAAGACCGTTTATGGCCATTATAACATACAAAGACCCAAAAAAGGAAGCTTTTTTCCCGGATTAGAGCAGCTTCAACTGTCATTCCAAATAAAAGGTAAAGGAAAGCTGGCCGCCGTTGATAAACACCTCGCAGGTGCGGGTGTCGCGCAGAATTTTTACCGTGCGGACCTCATTTTCCGGCAGTTCAGCCAGGGAGTGTTTGCCGTTAGAAATGACCACTTTGCCGTTTTCCCGCCTTACGCACTCGTCCGTACTTGTCAGCATGCTTTCGGCTTCCTCCACGGGAGCGTTACAGAGTCTGCCGTCCCGAAGAGACAGTACCCGGGGGATAGAGAGGGCCCCGGCGCGGACTGCGCCTTCCGGCACCTGGCGGTTCCAGTTAAACATCCAGCCTATCATGATCCGGCGGTTTTGGCCGTCTAAAAAGGTCTGGGGAGCGTAGAAATCGGTACCCAGTTCAGGCTGCTGAAAGCTTTCAGGAGCGAAGCGTTCCCCGTCGAAACTGCCCACGACAAATTGAGCCGAGCGGCTTTCATCCATCCGCGAGAACATCAGTACCCACTTGTTCCCCAAGGGGAACAGGTCGGGGCATTCGGGCACCGGGCCGTAGTCACAGCTTTGGAAAAGAGGACCCACATAGTCCCAACGTAGCAGGTCGTCAGACCGGAAAAGCAGAACGCTTCCCAGTCCGTCCACTCCGGCACCGCACACCATCCTATAGCCGTCCCCATAGAGAAAGACTTTGGGATCCCGGAAGTCCTTGCTGGCGGGATCCAAAGGGCTTTGGGGAATAACTGGATTTTCCTGCAGCTTTTCAAAATGTACACCGTCCCGGCTTACCGCCATAGACTGGGTCTGGCCCAGCTTTTTCGAGACTGAGGTGTACATCAAATACAGATTTCCGTCCTTTTCTATGGCGGAGCCGGAAAAGCACCCGCCGTTGTCCTCGTATGGCATATCGGGACACAGGGCGGTGGGTAATTCCTCCCAGTGAACCAAATCTTTGCTTACCGCATGGCCCCAGTGCATAGGGCCCCATACGGCGGCGTGGGGATTGTACTGAAAAAAAGCGTGGTACCTCCCCTGAAAGAAACATAACCCGTTGGGGTCGTTCATCCAGCCTTTCTCCGGCTCGAAATGCTTTATCAGTCTGGGAATATCGGACATGAAAGGTCCCCCTTTATGTTTTTTCTTCATGACAAATGGAACTGGGGAAAATTACAGCATTAGAATTTCCCCTTGAAAAAATTTTGCCTCGTCTATGTCGTGGGTGACCAGGACGGCGGTTTTTCCTTTGACCTTTTCCCGAAAATATTCCATGCTTTGCAGCTTTAGGGCCGGGTCCAATCCGTGGAAGGGTTCGTCCGCCAGCAAAAGGTCAAAGTCTGCCAGCAGTGCCCGAAGGATGGCGGTACGGCGTTTCATGCCGCCGGAAAATTCTCGGACAGGCTGTTTCAGACTGCCCGAAAGACCCAGGGCGCAGAGGGCCGCCTGGGCGTCCCGGCGGGAAAGATGGGGCGAAGTCAGCCGCAGGTTGGAAACCGCGCCGACGTTTTCGCACAGCCGGTCCTCCTGGAACACGGCGCTTTTTTTCAGACCCGCAAGGCCTGTGATCTCCCCGCTGTCCGGAGCCTGCAGACCCATCAAAAGGTTTAGCAGGGTGGTTTTACCACAGCCGGAAGGGCCCATGACACATGTGGTGTTCCCCAAAGGAAAGCAGTGGGAAAACCCCTCGAACACCTGCTTTTCTCCATAGCTTTTTGAAATGTTCCGCAGTTCAATTTCCATTCTGTACGCCTCTTTTCTCTCAGCCCAAATCTCCCATTCATCCCCGCTCCAAGCGGAGCAACAGCCTGTCCAGCAGAAAGAGGAAAAGCCGCTCGAATAGAATGCTGACAAGCACAATCACCAGGGTCCAGGCGAAAAGATCCGGGGTTTCCAGGTAAATCTTGGCCTCGTACAATCGCTCACCTATAGAACCATCCGGCAAGCCGATGACTTCGGCGGCCACCCCGGCTTTCCAGCAAAGACCCAGACCCGCGGCGCAGGCGGACCGGAAAAAGGGCATGACCTGGGGCACTGTTAGATACCGCAGGCGGCGGGAAGGCGAAACCTGGAACACATCAGCCATTTCAGAAAGCTTTTTGTCCCGGCTGTCGAGGCCCGCAAGGACGTTTAGGTACACGACAGGGGTCACCATGAGGAACGAGATGAACACTGACAGGTTCCGGGAGGGGACCCACAGCAAAACCAGAATGATAAACGAAGCTACCGGCGTGGCTTTTACAGTGCCTATTAAAGGGGCAGTTAAGGCGCGCGCCAGTTTCCACCGGGCCGAGCAGGCAGCTAGGGCCGTGCCCACAAGGCAGGCCAGCAGAAAACCCAGAATGATGCGGGAGAAGGAAAACCCCACCGCCGCCCAAAAGTCCCCAGTGGGCAAAAGTTCGCAAAGCCGCAGGAAAACGGAAACAGGAGACGCCAGAAGGATCTCCTGTTTTAAAGTCATGGCGGCAATTTGCCACACGGCAAGCCAAAAGGCCACCGCCAGTATCCTTTGCCAGGGAAATTTTTTGGTTTTATCCAAGATAGTAGAAATCATCGTCAGGCATGACCCCTCCCACGGCTTTGGGGTTTTGGTCAAACAGGGTCTGCAAATAGCCGGAAAGTTTCTCCTTCATCTCTTCACCGGCCACAAAGGTAATATTGCACTGGGGCAAAGCCTTTTTAGCCACAGCCTCGGGGACGATGTCCAGTTCTCCGATCAAAGCGGCGGCAGCGTCCACATTATTCAAAGAATATTCCACGGAAGCTTCATAATCCTCTAAAAATTGAGCCACCCATTCCGGGTTCTGCTCGATAAACTCTTTCCGGGCCACCGCCACGCCGGTAATGAGAGTGGCCTTGCTGTCTCCGGCGGAAGAGAGCCGCTCCCATTCTTCATTGATGTCGACAGCTACCCGGATAGAATCGTTTGTCATTTGGGCGGTGGTGACAAAGGGTTGAGGCAGCATGGCGATACCGTTTTCATCGGCGGCCAAAGCCGAAACGCATTCGGCGTGTTCCGACTTCCATTCGATAGTCACATCATTATCGGGGTCAATGCCGTTTTGGGTGAGCATGTAATTTAAGGCGTATTCAGGGGTAGAACCCTTGCCTGCGGAGTAAATGGTTTTGCCCTTTAGATCTTCCACAGAATGGATGGTATCGCCGTTTTCCACCAGGTACAGGACCCCCAGGGTATTGATGGTCAGTACCTGCACCTGGCCTTCAGTGTTGTTATACAGAACGCTTGCCAGGTTGGCGGGTACAGCGGCCACGTCAAGTTCGCCTTGTACCAGTTTGGGGGTGATTTCATCGGCGGAGGCCGCCAGCGTCCAGGAGTACGCCGAATTGTCAGAGGTCATCAATTGGGCAAGGCCCATAGCTGTGGGGCCTTTTAGGGCGGCAATACGGCCCGTAACAGAAGAGATCTCCGGCTGAGAAGAAACCGGGGCAGAATCCGCCTGAGAGGAAGCCGCGGAGGATGGGGCAGCGGAACTTGCTTCGCTGGAGACTTGGGAACTTGAGGTGTTTCCGGAGCAGGCGGCAAGAGCCAGGCACAAAAGAAGAGCCAGTGTGATGGAAAGTACGCGTTTCATTGGTAAAACTCCCTTCTAAAATAAAAAACAGATAACAGGTTCCCGGGTTGGTTACCGGTTCAAATCCTTTTTGATTTGCGTGGTAGAAATTTCGGGTGTGCGCGGGAGGTAAACCACCTGGCACAGGTCCCCTAAAAAGTCAAATTTTCCTTTCCAGTCATCCCCTATCACGAAAGTGTCCACATGGTATTCCTTCACGTCGCTGCGTTTCTGTTCCCAGCTTTCTTCGGGGATAACTAGGTCTACATAGCGGATGGACTCTAACAGCTGCTTGCGCTTTTCGTAAGAAAAATAACTTTTTTTCTGCTTTTGGTTCCAATTAAATTCGTCTGTGGACAGGGCCACGATGAGATAATCCCCGTACTGCTTGGCCCGGCGCAGCAGGTTGATGTGCCCGTAATGGAGCAGGTCAAAGGTACCATAGGTGATAACACGTTTCATTTCGATTCACTTTCCTTTTCCTTTCTGTGTTGTTCGTACCGGCATATGCTGTTCCAGCCAATCGGCGGTCTGTTTGGCAGCGGTTCCGTTTTTAGCAAAGCCGAACTCTTCCCGGAAAGCCCGCCGGCGCTTTTGGTAATCCTCCATGTTAAAGGTCAAAACGGCCTGTTCCAGTTCCTCATTGGTCTCCGCCCGGGGAAATGGCAGTTTCTCCAAATCAAAAGTGAAATTTCGGTCTTTTTTATAGGCGGCCAGGTCGTTTACATACAAAAAACAGGGCTTACCCGTGTTGAGATAGTCGAACATCACGGAGGAGTAATCGGTCAGCAAAGCATCGCTTGCCAAATACAGTTCCTGGATATCCGGGTATTGGGAGGCGTTTAATACGTACCGGGGATCAAGGCTTAATTTTTCCGCCTTGTCGGCAATGTTGGGATGAAGTTTGGCCAGCACCAGCCATTCCCCGCCAAAGCGTTCGCCTAAAGCTTTAACGCACCGGGAGCAGTCCACGTCGTAAACGGAAAGTTCCTGATCTTTCCGGAAAGTGGGCGCGTACAGCAAAAGTTGTTTTCCGGTGGGAATTTTCAAAGCAGCCCGGACCTTTTCGACGATTTCCGGGTGGCTTTGGGCCAAAATATCATTTCTGGGAAAACCGCATTCCAACACTTCCCCGTCGTACCAGAAGGCCCGGCGATAAATGTCCGTTAAAAATTTACTGTCAGAGAGGAACAGGTCCGCCAGGCGAGAATCCTTTTTGGCGGCTTTGATGTAATCGGGAGGCAGGGCGTCCCCGGCATCGCCCTCAATGCGCTTTAGGGGAAAGCCGTGCCAGGTTTGCACATAAAGCTGGTTCCCTCTCTTTTGGGTATAGGCCCATTTTCTGGAGTTGTCCACCCATGCTCCGGCGGTACACAAATGGTAGATGGCCCCGGCGCTGTCCAGCCTTAAAGGGGTTATCCCGTCCGGCAGGGATCCGGCGCTTTTCTCATCTTTTACGGTCCAATACACATGCCAGCCCCGGGCTTTTAGTTCTTCGGCAACAGCCTTAGGGCTGTCGGAATAACCTGTCCCGTAGTAGCTTTGGCATACGGCCTTGCGGGGATTTTTGGGAAGGAAGGAAAAGACCTGCCACAGGAAATTGCGCTTTATTTTCGAGAGGATGTTCATGTCTTTGCCGCCTCCTCATGCATCAAATGGCGGTTCCGCATAATTACCGCCAGCCGGAACACCAGAATGGAAAATTCTGTTAAAGAAGTGAGCACACACAGGGAAACAAGGTTTAAACCGCAGGTAAGCCAGGCGACGAGCGCCCCGACCAGGTACACCGCGGTGCCGAAGCCTACGGAAATGTTGGCAAATTTAGCCAGACCCATAGCCCCCAGAGTGGGGTAGCCCAGCACATAGTTTGGATAGGCACATACTGCCACAGGGATTAAAAGCCGTAGCGGCAGCACCACGTTTTCGCCCTCGGAGCCGAGCCACAGAACCAAAAGGGGCCTGGCGAAGATGAATACCACGGCGCATCCGGCCAGGATAACAGGGTAAATCAGCAGGATGGCTTTTTTGATCAGCTTGAAGTTCTTGTGCTTCATCATGTGGGGATACAAGCTGTCGGCAATGGGGGACATACCCATGCGGGCGGCGTTGATCACCGTGTCGCCCCGGCTGTAGATGGCTGTGGCTGCCGGGCCGGCGATATTGTTGAGCAGGATACCGTTTAAATTGGAGTTGATGGACGCCGCCACTTTGGAAAGGAAGAACTGGGCCGCGTCTTTAATCTCTGCCCAAATGTCCTTTATGGACACCTTACAGAACCGGAGACCCACCTTAGTGAACAGGTGCCAGTATACAAACAGGGTGGCTGCCCCGTTGCCCACAGCGGAAAGCATGGGCACCATCCAAAAATCTTCGGGCTTGTGGACAAAGACAAATACCATCAGGGTGGCAAACGTTTTTACCAGCACCGCCCTGACGGTAATGGCGGACATCTGCTCTAAACCCCGGTACATAAAGTCGGGAAGAAGGGCCACCATGCACACATACAGAAGATAAAACAAATAAGCCGAAAGTTCTCCCGGCTCGGTCAGGGAGGGCCGGATAAAGACCATTAGAATAACAAAGGAAAGGAGCATAAAAAAGCACTTGGCCGCAACCACACATGTAAGGATTTTGTTTAATCGGGGCTTGTCCTCCCGGTTTTGAGAAATTTTCGCCGTAGCCGACATGATAAAGCCGAAGTCAATGAAAATCTGGAAAAAGTTGGTGGCGTACCGGGCAGTGTCCAAAATGCCCTGATTCTCCAAACCAAGCACCCGAATTTGGTACCCCTGGGTGACAAATCCCAGCAAGGCGTTTGAAAAGGTGAGAATATACAGCATAATGGTATTTTCCAGCAAAACTCCACCCTGACGCTGCCGCCATTTCTTTTTTAAATCCATAACGATCCCTCGGTTATCCTTTGATTTTAAAGATCAGGGCGATCAAACCCGTGTACCCATGCTCCAGCAGCTTGTATAAAAGCCTTTCGTTTCGGGTAAGCCGGGTAAGGTAAGAGTTTTTTCTGTAATTTGGGAAGTTCTTTTCCAGATATTCGGAAAATTCTTTAAGAATCGGGTGGTTCTTATCAACCCGTATGACCCGCACGGAGGCGGCGAGATAAGCGTGATACAGGGTGAGAAATTCCAGTTCCTCACAGTAGGCGTCAAATTTTCCCCGGTCTTTAAACCAGGAGAGCAAGTCGTCGAATGCCTCTAATATTTCCCGGTTCCGGTCAATATTTGCGTTTTTGGTGATGGAACCGGTTCTTTGCAGGTAATTGTAGCCCACATCCTTTAAAAAGACAACCCGCCGTGCAGCGGTAAGGAGCTTTGGTGTAGTGCGGATATCCTCGTACCAGACCCTGTGCGGGAACCGGGCTCCGGTTTTTGCGAACAGAGAAGCCCGAAACAGCTTGTTCCACGCGGAAGGGGAAATCAAAAGAAAATCCTTTCTCCCCTCTGGGGAAAAGCCTATTTCCTTTTCGATATTTTCTGAAAAGCGGCGCAGTTCTCTGCCCGTTTCATCCACCGAGCGGAAGGGGAACACGGCTATGTCGGCGTCCTCCCGTTCGGCAGAGACAAGAGCTTTTTCCAGGACGTCCGGCTCAACCCAGTCATCGCTGTCCACAAACATCAGCCATTCTCCCCGGGCGTTGTCTATACCGGTATCTCTGGCACCGCCCAAGCCCTGGTTTTCCTGATGAATCACTTGGACGCGGCTGTCAGTTTCGGCCAGAGAGTCGCACAAAGCCCCGCTGCCATCAGTAGAGCCGTCGTCAATCAGCAGCAGTTCAAAGTCCTGCTCCGTCTGCCCCAAAATTGAGGCAACACATTTTGCCAGATAGTCTTTTACGTTATATACGGGCACGATTACGCTGGTTTTCGGCATGGAACAGACCTCCGCTATTTTGTGTCTGCTCTAGTATACCAGTTTCCCCCGGATTTTGCAAATTTTACTTGGGAACCTGATTTTAGCGGTGATCCTGGTTCCCATTCCGCGGAGATAAAAGGATGCTCTCCCATACTCTTCCCGGCGATTTCAAGCGGTTGCAATTGGTCTGAAAATATGATACCATATTAGACAATAAATGACAGGAAAGCCAGTGGAAAAGGAGCCTCTTATGAAACAGGATGCTTTTACCGAAGGGGTGGAGCCCGGAGGCCTTTGGAACAAAAACGACATTCGCATTTTGCTGTGTTATATTCTGGCAAGTGTTGACGGCCCTTTGAGCAGAGAGGATATTGCCCAGATTGTGCAGGGGAAAGCTCTGGCCAACTATTTTGAGGTGGGAGACGCTTTTGCTTCCCTGCTGAAGCAGAACCACGTGG
The DNA here is from genome assembly GCA_964525985.1 of uncultured Acutalibacter sp. Taxonomy (GTDB): domain Bacteria; phylum Bacillota; class Clostridia; order Oscillospirales; family Acutalibacteraceae; genus Acutalibacter. The sequence goes on from CAZGLW010000001.1 coordinate 100,289, forward strand.
AACAAAATGAGGAGGGGCTGTATACCGTTACCGCCACAGGCCGGGATATTGCCCGGAACCTGGACGCTACACTGCCCTTGTCTGTGCGGGATAAGGCTCTGGAAGCCGCCCTGCGTCTGATGGCGGACGTCCGTGCCCGCAGAGAAAACAAGGTGGATGTTGCGGAAACGGAACAGGGTTTTCAGGTCACGTGCCATATTTCCGGCGGGGCAATGGATCTGATGTCAGTGTCCCTGTATGTGCCGGATCGGGCCCAAGCGGAACTGGTGGAGCAGAACTTTTACAGGGACCCGGAGGGGGTTTACAAGCTGCTGCTTTCGGCTTTGACGGGTGATAAAACTTTTGCCGCGTCATTGTTTAAAGAATGCGGGGAGACACTATGATTAACGGAGACGATTACGGGCGAAAAGGCCGGGCCGTAAAGACGGCGCTGGTCCTTTTTGTCTGCTTTCTTGTTGTCTTTTTGTTCCTGGCTCTGGGGGAGACAGAAGCCTTGCCCGGTGTTTTGGTCGAGGAGATTTCTTCCGGAGGGGAGGAAATACTGCTGTTTGATGAAAAGGAAGACCAGGTATGGCTGGCAAGCGGCAGCCTGGACAGCACACTGCTGCTAAAGCTGGACCGGACAACGGGGGAAGCGCTGGCCCGCCGGGAGATTGTCCCGGCGCTGCACTGGGCGGCCCTGAGGGGAAATTTTCTATTTGGACGAGAGGATGTGGACGATACGGCAAAGCTGCTTTGTTGGAACGCCCAGACCCTGGAACCGGTTTCCGAGAGAGAGCTTGCCTTGAACCAGATGGATATAATCCTGTTTGACTGCGACGATTCCGGAACGGCCTTTTCCGTTTTGAATAAAAACCGAAATACGCTGAAGGTGTACCTTTCGGACGGCGAAGAAGAGACAGATGCCTTCCCGTCGGAGATCGGATTTTTGGCGGTAGACAGTGAAAACAGCCTTGTTATTTACGCAGAGGAGTCCTTATATATGGGAGAATATGGGAATGGGCCCCTGCAGGAGATTTCCGGCTTTCCACAGCCTGTGGCTCTCCTAGAGCCGGGAATGTGGATCGACACAGGCGGCATGGTTCGCCGTTTGGGGGAGCAAGGCGTGAGTTCCGTGCTCCAAACAGAGGAAGAGGTCTTTTCCTCCCGGTTTTACTGCGTGGACCAGGAGGGCGGACTGTTCTTATCCGTCGGCTCGGGTACAGTGCGGAGGTATGAGACAGAGAGCGGGCTCAGCCGTTCTTTTACCGTAGAGGGGACGGTTCTGGGTCTTTGCGCCTGGGGAGTGCTGTCCGAAAAGGATGGAAAGCTGTTGTACACCTGTCTGGAAAGCCTCCAGGATACTCCTTCTCCCAGCCCCAGTTTTTCTCCCTCCCCTTCTCCCACTCCTGACCCGGAAGATCCGGCGTGGGTGGAGGGGGACTATCTCGTAGCGCCGGCGGGGACAACTGCGGCCGGGATACGGGAACTGATGGAACCGGAAGCTGCTGATATCCGGGACAAAATGGGAAACCAGGTGATCCGGGGACGGCTCTCTACCGGGATGACGGTAAACGACTGGACTGTGGTGATTGTCGGGGATTGTGACGGCAGCGGTACTGTGACAGGCGCCGATGTGCGTAAGGCTATGGAAATGAGCCTGAACGGGGAGAAGGATATCTCCTGTTTTTCCCGTGCTGCCGACCTGGACAACGACGGGGCTATCAGCGCCGCGGATTTGACCCGTCTGAGCAATATGGCCAGCGGGGGATAAAAAGCACACGCAGGGCAAAACCTGCGTGTGCGTCGGTCTTTTTTCTTAAAGTTCCAGCAGCACCACGGCGCCGCTGGCCCTGGTCTTGTTCATGTCAATGACCCGCTGGTTCTCACTGCCCCGGAAGGTAAGTTCCAGGTTGCGCTGGGCCAGGATAAAGGGGCCGTCAATGAGGACATCGGTTTCCGCCAAAAGGGCGTCAGTGTCCGGATCGTGCTTTTCCAAAAGCTGTTCGTAGGTATAGCCGGTATAAGTAGTCACATCCTTGCCGATGGAGTGGCAGAGACTTCCCAGTTCCGCAAGGGGTTTGGGCTGACAGAAAGGCTCGCCGCCGCTGAAGGTGACTCCCTTTAGGATGGGGTCTTTTTTTATGTCCTCAAAAATAGCCTCCGGGGTAATGGTCCTGCCGCCTTCAAATGGCCAGGTTTGCGGGTTATGACAGCCGGAGCAGTGGTGGGGGCAGCCTTGAGTAAAAACGGTGTAGCGGATGCCTTTCCCGTCCACAATTGATTCCTTTATCACTCCGGCAATCTGCAGTTTCATGGGTATTCTTCCCTTTCAAATTAAATTTTCAAGAGTCTGAAAACTAACGGAAAAATCAGAAAAAGGGCAGATTTCCGCCCTTTTTCACAGCACAAATTCTTTGTCCCGAAAGCCCTGGTCGTCTGTCAGACGGAAAGTAAGGGGAGTAAGAGCCACGTAACCGTTTAACACTGCGGCGGAGTCGTCGGTGATTTCCCGGGATATAGGAACCTCTTTGCCGCAGACCCGGTACGTCTGCCTGCCGGTCTCCGGCGCTTCGGCCCGATAGTGGTCCTCCCACTGGTGGTAAAGCCCTTGAGGTACCCAGCGCACACCCTTGATCTCTTCCAACGGTAAGGCGGGAACATTGATATTCAACAGGCGTTCCACGTCCCCGGCCGGGTCCATCTGTTCCAGCAGACGAAGAAAGACGCGGACCACCTGTTCCTCCTCCGCTTGGGGCGGGGCGGACAGGGCAATAGCCTTCTTGCCGTGCATGGCGGCTTCCAGAGCCGCGCCCACCGTGCCGGAATACAGGATATCAAAGGCCACGTTTAAGCCCACGTTAGGGCCGGAGATCACAAGCTGGACCTCCGGGCAGAGTACATCAAGCGCCAATCGGGTGCAGTCGGCGGGAGTGCCGCCGACTGCCCACGCTTCAATGCCGTCCATGTCTTCTCTCCGTGCAGCCAGATTATCTCCCAGCGTCAAGCTGTGGCTGGCCGCGCTGCGCTGACCGTCGGGCGCCGCTACAATAACGGTATGCTTCTCCGACAAGGCCCGAGCCAAAAGCCGCAAGCCGACAGATTGTATCCCGTCATCGTTTACCAGCAGGATATGCATTACAGGCTGCTCATGGTGTGTTTTACGCGGTCCTTTTCCTCTGCGCGCTTAGCGTTGTTCCAACGGTCCATAGTGCCCACCAGATAGCCGGTAATGCGGCGAATGCGGTCAAAATCGCGGCCTTCGCCAACCAGAACTTCCTTTTGCCCGTTCTTCTTTGTTGTTGCCTTTGCCATGTTGAAATTCCTCCCTTTTAAATAATAATAGTTTCTATTTTTACTATACCCTATTTAGGGCAATTTGTCTAGTGAATTAAACTGGAATAATCGGGCACGTCATGGTGCTTTTTGCGAAGTTCTATCAGCTTACTGACGGGTACACCCTCTCCGGAATGTCTGCCGCAGCGCGGGCACACATCGTCAATAATACCATTATACCCGCAAACCGGGTCCCGGTCAACAGGGTGATTTATTGAGCCGTAGCCGATACCGCACTCTTTCATATAGCGGATGACACTTTCAAAGGCGTCGAGGTTTTTGCACACGTCCCCATCAAGTTCAACATAAGAGATGTGGCCGGCATTGGTCATGGCGTGAAAGGGGGCCTCTTTCTTGATCTTTTCAAAGGCGTTGATGGGGTAATACACCGGGATATGGAAGGAGTTGGTGTAATAATCACGATCCGTCACGCCGGGAATAATGCCGAACTTTTTTTTGTCAATACGGACAAAGGTGCCGGAAAGTCCCTCGGCGGGGGTAGCAAGCAGCGTGAAGTTCAGCCCGGTTTTTTTTGATTCGTCGTCCATGCGTTTGCGCATATAGCCGATGATTTCCAGGCCCAGCTTGTAGCTCTCCTCGCTTTCGCCGTGGTGTTTGCCGGTCAGGGCCTTTAAAGTTTCGGCCAGGCCGATAAATCCAACGGACAAGGTGCCGTGCTTCAATACCTCGGCAACCGAATCGTTCCGATCTAAACTGTCCGAATCGATCCAAACCCCCTGGCCCATGAGGAAGGGATAGTTGTAAGCCTTTTTACTGCACTGAATCTTAAAGCGGTGCAAAAGCTGCTCGATGCACAAATCGATGCGCTGGTCCAAAATCTCGTAAAACTTTTTGATGTCCCCCTGGGCCTGGATGCCGATGCGTGGAAGGTTTACCGAGGTAAAACTCAGGTTGCCCCGACCGCAGGTGGTTTCGTGTTTCCTGTCGTGGACATTGCCCATGACCCTGGTGCGGCAGCCCATGTAGGCGACCTCGGTGTCGTAGTTGCCGGGTTTGTAATACTGCAGGTTAAAGGGGGCGTCGATAAAGCTGAAATTGGGGAATAACCGCTTGGCAGAAACCCGCATGGCCAGTTTGAACAGGTCGTAGTTAGGGTCGCCCTCGTTATAGTTTACGCCTTCTTTTACCTTGAAGATCTGTACCGGGAAAATCGGGGTCTCACCATCACCCAGGCCGTCCTCCGTAGCTAAAAGCAGGTTGCGGATGACCATGCGGCCTTGTTCGGAGGTGTCAGTACCGTAGTTTAAAGAAGAGAAGGGCACTTGAGCACCCGCCCGGGAGTTCATGGTATTCAGATTGTGCACCAGGGCTTCCATAGCCTGGAAAGTAGCCTTGTCCGTTTCCCGCCAGGCGGTGCTTTCAGCGTAAGAAGCGGCGTCCTGAGCGTCCTCCCAGGTGATCTCCTGAAAACCGTTTTCCCGTTGGTGCCGGGGCAGAAATTCAGCGAATTTTTCGCCGTATTCCTGGGCCTTGTCCATAGGGACCCAGCCTCCAAGCTCCTCCTGGGCTGCCTGCACCAGGGCTTTGGCGTCGTCGTAAGAAAGTCCTTTATGGATTTGCAAAAATGAAATGAGCGCCTTGAAGTATTCCTTGCAGTGGGTCTTATCCACACCCTGGGCCATAGCGTAGTCGAAAATGGGCACGCTCTGGCCGCCGTGCATTTCGTTCTGATTTGCCTGAATTGCAATGCAGGCAAGGGCGGCGTAGCTGCGAATATCATTAGGCTCCCGGAGGTACCCGTGGCCTGTCGAAAACCCGTTGTGGAACAGCTTAATCAGATCGATCTGGCAGCAAGTCTCGGTCAGGGTGTAGAAATCCTTGTCATGAATATGGATATCACCATCCAGGTCGGCCCTGGCAATATCAGGGGGAATAACATATTTGTCATAAAAGCTTTTAGCGCCCTCAGAACCGTACTTCAACATGGTTCCCATAGCGGTGTCGGCATTGATGTTGGCGTTTTCCCGCTTCATGTCTACGTCTTTGCCGGGGACAAAGGTAAGGGCGGAATAGATTTTTACCAATTCATCGTCCATTTCGCGGATTTTCTGGTGCTGGGCCCGGTACAAAATGTAAGCCTTTGCGGTTTTGGGGTAATCCGCCGCAATCAGTTCCTCTTCGACCAGATCCTGAATCTGCTCTACAGAAGGCGTCTTTTTCAGAGCCTTGATCTTGTCCACAACGGCGTTTGTCAGCCGGTCCAATTCCTCTTCGCTGAATTTTTCCGTGGCATTGCGCACGTTGGCCTTAAAGATGGCGTTCCGGATTTTTGTGGAATCGAACTCCGCTCTTTCCCCGCTTCGCTTGATGATGGTTTTCAGCATTCCCTATCTGTCCCTTTCCTTCTCAAATTCCATTGATCCTTTGTGGAGAGCGTCTCTTATTATATGCGCTGGAAAGAATTATGTCAATACTAGATATAGTAGTTTTTTTCTGGTTTTTTTTAAAAACCCCCTAAATATATTGCATTCCGTATAGTTTCACAACTATACGGAATGACATAATCTTAGGGAATAACTGGGCTTGTTATAGGTCGACGGGAAATGTTCCACAGTCCTATTTAATTTTTATTCGGTACGATTTTTATTCCCAACTCATCCAGTTGGGCCTGAGCCACCGGAGAGGGAGCGTTCATCATCACGTCTTGGGCGCTTTTATTCATTGGGAAGGCAATAACTTCCCGAATGGAACTTTCGCCGCACAGCAGCATAACCATCCGGTCCACGCCGGGGGCAATGCCCGCGTGGGGCGGCGCGCCGTAACAGAATGCGTTGTACATGGCGGGGAATTTTCTTTTCACATCGTCTTCACCCAGGCCCACGGGTTCAAAGGCCTTGACCATGATTTCGGGATCGTGGTTCCGTACCGCGCCGGAGGAAAGTTCTATACCGTTGCACACCAGGTCGTACTGTTCAGCCCGGATATCCAAAGGATCGATTTCCCCCCGTTCTGCCTTCAACAAAGTCTCCAGACCCCCAGAGGGCATGGAGAATGGGTTGTGGCCGAACTCCAGTTTGCCGGATTCCTCGCCGATCTCGTACATGGGGAAGTCCACGATCCAGCAGAATTCGTACCGTTCCCTGTTCATGTGTCCGGGACATACCTCACCCAGGAATTTCAGTGCAACTCCGGCGGTTTTTCGGGCCTCGTTTGCCGTTCCGGCGGATACCATTACCAAAGAATTGGGTTTTAAGTTCAAAGCCTCGGTGACCTTCTGCATCACCGATTCATCGGCGTTGATGAATTTGGCAATGCCCCCGGCAATCTGGCCCTGCTCGTCCATCTTGAACCAGTAGGGCTTCTGTCCGGCCTGCACCTCCACGTCGGCGCAAAGTTTGTCGATCTGTTTCCGGGTCAGGGAGCAGTCGGACACGGGGACGGCCTTGACTACAGCGTTTTCAAAGGGGCCGAATCCGCAATTTTGCAAGAACCCCGTTACGTCCTCTACCCGCAGGTCAATGCGCAGGTCCGGCTTGTCCGTGCCGAACTTCTCCATAGCGGTGAGATAGGGAATACGGGTAAAAGGGGCGGAAGACGCGGTACCATAAGTACCGTACTTGGCAAAGACGGGAGGCAGAACGTCCTCTATTACCGCGAATACATCCTCTTGGGAGGCAAAAGCCATTTCCATGTCCAGTTGGTAGAACTCTCCGGGAGAGCGGTCTCCACGGGCGTCCTCGTCCCTAAAGCAGGGGGCGATTTGGAAATACCGGTCAAAACCTGAGGCCATCAAAAGCTGCTTAAACTGCTGAGGGGCCTGCGGCAAGGCATAAAACTCGCCCGGGTGCTTTCGGGAAGGCACCAGATAGTCCCTGGCGCCCTCGGGGGAGGAAGCGGTCAGGATTGGAGTGGTAATCTCCAAAAAACCGTGCTCCTCCATTGCCCGGCGGAGAGCGGACACCACTTGGCACCGGAGCACGATGTTTTTCTTCACCGCCGGGTTCCTGAGATCCAGGTAGCGGTACTTTAGACGCTGAGATTCATCCGCGTCTTTAGAGAAATTGATCTCAAAGGGCAATTCGTTATAGCGGCAGCGGCCCAAAACTTTGATTTCACTGGGCACCACCTCAATGTCGCCGGTGGGCAGCTTGGGATTTTTACTGGTGCGCTCCCGCACCACGCCCGTTACCTGAATGGTACTTTCCTTATTTAAAGCCTTTGCCTGGACCATCAGTTCTTCAGTTTCCAGCACCACCTGGGTGGTGCCGTAAAAGTCACGCAGTACCATAAAACCCAGGTTGCCGCCGACCTCCCGCAGGTTTTCCATCCACCCGCACAGGGTCACGGAGGCCCCCGCGTTTTCAAGCCGCAGTTCTCCGCAGTTATGTGTTCTGGATTGTGTCATTTTCAATTCCCCTTTTCCTTAAAACCCAATGTCCTCCGCCTGAGAACAAGCGGTGATATAGTCATCGATAAAACTGTCGCCAATAGAGATTTTTTTCTTTTCCCCGGAACGCATATCCTTCAAATCCGCCTTGCCGGACAGGAGCTCGTCGTCGCCCAGAACCACAGTAAATTTCGCCCCGATTTTGTCGGCGTATTTCATCTGGGCCTTTAAACCACGGGCGCAAAGGTCACAGTCGGCGGCCACGCCGCACTTGTGCAGTTCATTGACCAGCAAGAGGGCCTTTTCCAGGGCTGCTTCACCCACAGAGGCAATATACACTTCGCATTTGGCCTCCTGGGGAAATTCCGTATTCTGGGACTCTAACGCCTGCATGATCCGATCCAGCCCCAGACCGAATCCCAAAGCGGGAGTGGGTTTACCTCCCAGTTCTTCTACCAATCCGTCGTATCGGCCGCCGCCGCCCAGGGCAAAGCCCAGATTTTTCGAAGGGAACTCAAACACGGTGCGTGTGTAATAATCCAGACCGCGCACCAGACCGGGGTCCAGTTTATATTCTATGCCCAGGGCAGTCAAATAGGACTGCACCTTTTCAAAATGGGCTTTGCAGTCATCGCAGAGGTAGTCGGTGATTTTGGGCGCGGCCCCGGCAATCTCCTGGCATTGGGGACTTTTGCAGTCCAAAATGCGCATGGGGTTCCGGTCCAGGCGGGAGAGGCAGGTCTCGCAAAGCCGGTCCTTATACTGGCTGAAATACCGGGTCAGGGCCTTACGGTATTCCGACCGGCAGGCGGGGCAGCCGATGGAATTCAGCTGCAAGCCCACATCTTTTAAACCCAGACGGTGAAAGGCACTTAGAGCCATGTCAATGATTTGAGCGTCGGCCGCGGGCTCAGCTGTGCCGAACATCTCTACGCCGAACTGGTGCAGTTCTCTTAAACGGCCGGCCTGGGGCTTTTCATAGCGGTAGCAGGAATCGATATAATAGAGCTTTACGGGATACCCGGCGTTGTACAGGCCGTTTTCCAGCATGGCCCGCACGGCTCCGGCGGTACCCTCCGGCCGCAGGGTGATGGAGCGCCCGCCCTTGTCCTCAAAGGTGTACATCTGCTTTTCCACCACGTCTGTGGTGTCGCCCACGCCTCGCAAAAACAGATCTGTATGCTCGAACACGGGGGTGCGGATTTCTGAAAAGCCGTTTAATTCCGCTTCGCTTTGAAAGACGGATTCCATCAGCCGCCATTTTTCCGAGGGACCCGGGATAATGTCTACCGTACCCTTGGGGGCTTTTGTAATCAGTTCCATTATTTTTACTCCTTTTCTTTACCGGGGATCATCTTCCGCTCCACGCTTCGCCTGTTTGCGCAAAGCGTTTTTGTATTTTTCCAGGGCCCCGTCCAGCGCTTTCCCGGCGTCCAGGCCCAAAGAGTCGGCCAAACACAGCAGCGAGAACACACAGTTTCCCAGTTCGTCCTCCGCGGAAGGGGTAGGCTGAAACGGCTCCGTCCCATAGCAAGACCACTTTAAAAGGCTCCCCCAGCTCGGAGGCAAGGTCTAAAAAGCGCACCTGAGGGTCCATATTCAGCCCATGATCACGGGCAAACCCCGCCGCGCGGCTTTGCTCTTCCGTAATAACAGTTTCCCTTTCTCAGCGGTCCCGCAAAGTGGGGTTGCGGCACGTCTTTTTCATAATAAAACAGACTGGGTAAAAATGCAAGCCCAGTCTGAAAATTTGTATTGATAGGTCCGCGTCAACGCGCCGCCGGGACGTACCCAATCTCGACTGCCGCTCTCTGCTGCCGCGCCGTTTCAGTCATAGACGGCTGTCACCGGCAACCATGACCTCGGTCGGTTCGCGCCAAAACTCACCCTTTTACAATATCGCGCCAATCAAGGTCCCCCCGTTCCAGACCATGAATGAGGACCTCAGCGGTGGCGATGTTGGTGGCCACCGGGATGTTATGCATGTCGCACAGGCGCAGCAGGTTCATATCGTTCGGCTCGTTGGGTTTGGGGTTCAGTGGGTCCCGAAAAAACAGCAACAAATCTATCTCGTTGCAGGCAATACGGGCCGCAATCTGCTGGTCGCCGCCCTGGGGGCCGCTTAAAAACCTTTGCAGCTTCAGGCCGGTAGCCTCTGACACCATTTTGCCCGTGGTACCTGTGCCGCACAGCGTGTGCCGACTTAAAATACCGCAGTAAGCAATGCAGAACTGGACCATCAGTTCTTTTTTGGCGTCGTGCGCCGTCAGTGCGATGTTCATGGTACAACTCCTCCTCTTTAAAATGAGTTATTTTTTCTCTCCCGACAGGAACGGCCCACCTTACACGAGGCTTGGGATAGGGATAGATTCCCCCTCCAGCCTTCCGGCCATACGGCAAAAAGCCATCATTCCTTTCGACTCCTCCTTTGCCTCTTTGCCTTTCAAAAAGGCCGCCGCCAGAGAAATATCCTCCGGTGTTACGCCGAACAGGCGAATGCCTGCCGCGTCGATGACGCTGTCAAGGTCTGCGTAAACGCCGGTTTTGTAGAAAAATTCTCCGTCGAACCGGTTTATGACCAGTCGTATATCCGCAACATCCAGCTTTTCCAAAAGCTGCCTCACTGTTCCGGTTCCCCGGACGCATACCGGATCCGGGGTGCATACCAACAGGGCCCGGTCCGCCGCGCAAGCCGCCGAACGGAACCCTCCGCCCACGCCTGCCGGGGAATCCAGCAGTACATAGTCATAATACCGCTTTAATAGAGGGATCAGCTTACGCATAACGCCAGGACGGATACTGTTCTCGTTGGACGAAGGGGCGGGCAGCAGAAAGAGCCCTTCCCCGTCTCCGCAAGGGTAAATGGCCTCTGCCGGGGAACACCTGCCATACACCACGTCCGAAATATCGAACACCAGATTTTCCTCAACCCCGGTCATCCGGTCCAGGCTTCTAAGTCCAGCGTCGCAATCTACCAGCAAAACCCTTCGGCCCCTTTTGGCCAGCGCTCTGCCCAGACCAACGGACACTGTAGATTTTCCTGCGCCGCCCTTCCCAGATGTAATCACCGCTGCAATACCCATAAGCTGTTACCTCATTGTTCCATCTTAGCACATTGGGGGGCTCTTGTCAAAAACAAATATTTCTTTTTTCAAATTCTGTTGTTAAGTGCAAAAAAACAAGTTAACTGCTGTCAGGCTCGGAAGAACTCCCGCTGTAATAGGGGGAATCTTTTTCAGGCTGGCTTTCGGCGGAGGAGGAAAGGCCGCTCTCAGGCGCGGAACTGACCGGAGATGACTGGCTGTTGCCGGTAAAGGGCGTGGCGGGAATGTCGTCCCGGCTGCTCTGGGAAGAAGAAGCTGCGGGCTCACCGTCTTGCTGGGGCTGGGAGGAGACCGGGTCAGAGCCGCCCTCTAAAGCGGAGGACAGGAACTGCTGATTTTCCTCTTCCTCCTGCTGTTCCCTTTCTTTGTCTAGGTCCTCCCTTGTTTTTAGGACCTCGCCCTCGTCATCTACCATGTCGCCGTTTTGGTTATAGCGGTTCCCGTCTTCGTCCCAAGTGTAAAAGCCGAAATACTGGTCCAGGATGTCCTTCGCCACCCGCTGGGCGTAATCGCCCTTGTTGCCGTATTCCAGCATGACCGCTACAGCGATCTGGGGATCTTCGGCGGGGGCATAGCAGATGAAGCTGATATTGGCCTGAGTGCCGCCCGCATCCGGGTTGGAGGAAGTCTCGGCGGTTCCGGTTTTGCAGGCCACCGCCACGGGATAGTCGGAAAAAATGCCGGAGGCGGTGCCTGAAGATGCCACGCTCATCATACCCTGTTTAACCACGTTGGAAACATCAGAAGAAATGCCCGCGTCCGTTACCTCTACAGGCTGGTACTCCCGGATCAGTTCCTCTCCGGCGTAGTCTGTAACCTTCTGAAGGAAATGGGTCTGTAAGCGTTTGCCGCCGTTGGCCATAGTGGCACAGTAGGTGGCAAGTTGGATGGGGGTAAACATGTTGTCGGCCTGGCCGATAGCCGTTTGGGCCGAAGCGCCGTCCAGCCAGGGTTCCCCGTGGTTCATTTCGTATTCCTGGGGATTGGACATGATACCCGTGGCCTCTGAAAGCTCTACGCCGGTTTCCTCGCCCAGACCGAAATATTCGGCGTAGGCGTCCATCTTCTTAATGGTCAGGTTTATGCCCACGTTGCAGAAAAACACATTGCAGGACTGGGCCAAAGCCGTGTACACGTTCTGTGGCCCCTGATTGGAAAGGCAGCCCAGAGTTAAAGCTGTGTCCGGGTCGTCGCCGTAGACGAATTCGCCCTCGCAGAAGTAGGTGGTATCGGCGCTGATGACCCCCTCCTGTAAAGCGGCCAGGGCCACCATAGGCTTAAATATTGAACCAGGGACGAAAGAACCTTCCAAAGCCCGGTTGAACACAGGCTTATCCTTATTGTTCTCGTCGGACACCTGCCGGTTATAGTCGTCATCCGCCAAATAGAGGTTCATGTCAAAGGTGGGATAAGACGAGCAGGCCAGCACCCCAAAGTCCTTTACGTCCAAAACCACTGCCGCCCCGGCAATGCAGTCCCGGGCCTGGGTGTTGCCTTCAATGTTCTTTTTTAAAGAAATATTCGCTGCGCGCTGCAGGTCCGAATCCAGGGTGGTATATACGGTATTGCCTTCCTTTGGTTCCGTGGTGACGGCGGTGCTTTTTACAGCACCGGTGTCATCGGTGAAAATGGTCTCAAGGCCCCGGCTACCCCGCAGGTCTTCCTCAAAAGCGGCCTCCAGCCCGGCCTGCCCCCGGGTGTCGGTCCATTTATAGCCGGAGATGTTCTCGGTAGAATCGTAGGCGGTGCCGTTTTCTACAGCGGCATCATACTGCGCTTGGGTCACCGCGCCCATATGGCCCACCACATGGGGAGCCAGGGTGCCGTCATCTCCGTAGTACCGGGTCACAGTCACCCGGGCCTCTATGCCTTTTAATTCGTCTGCCCGCTGGCTGACGATGCCTACAGTCTGAGAGGAAACGTCTTCCGCAATAACATAAGGGTTGGTGCGGGAAAACCCGTCCTGGTACATAGAGTAGCGGACAGAAGCCACGTTCCGGGTGTCTTCTTTGGAATACCCCTTGCAATCAAACATTTCCGCCAGTTCAGACATACATTCGTCCGCTGAGGCGTAATCGGCCAGGTCCAGCATTTCCTTCAGGCTTGCTATCCGGTCCTCGTTTTCCTCATCAAATTGATAATTACCGTCTCCGTCCAGCAGAATGGGAAGACGATCCCGCCAGGATTCTCCCTGTTCCTGCAGCAGATCCAGGACCTTGATGATAGTGGCGTTGCGTTGGGAGCTTACCATGTTCAGGGCGTTGTAAACAATGTTATATCCGATCTTATTGCCGGCCAGAATGTTCCCGTTACGGTCCAGGATCTGGCCCCTGGTTGCCTGCAGTTCGATAGTGTCGGTGCGGTTTTCCAAAGAGACTTGCTCATAGTCCTCACCTTCCAGGATCTGCCACTGGAACAGGCGGGCCTCAAACACAAGGAAAAAAGCCGCGACCAGCAAAATGCAGACGGCGTATCGTCCAAATTTTTTAGGCAGCTTCATAGGCTCAGCCCTCCTGGGCTCGAACGGCCTGGGACAGGCCCCGGTTCAACAGATAGATAAGGGGCACGAACAGCATGGTGTAAAAATATTTTGGCAAATAGTGGTGCGTGAAAGCGTAGCCGGGCATGGAATAGGAAAAATAGTACAGGAAAAACCACTGGGCGGCCACTGTCAGACCAATGGCCCAAAGCCCTGTGATGATGGCGGTAACAATATTGATTTGCAGGTATACCTGGCTTAAAGCGCTGACAAAGAAACACAGCACACAAAGGACTAAGGCGTGGAACCCCAAAGTGCCGGACAGGCCGAAATCACAGAACAGGCCGCCGACAATCCCAAAGATCATGGCCGGGACCTCTTCCTCATACATGGCAATGGTAATCACCGCGGGCAGCAGCAAAACGGGCCGCACCCCAAAAATGGCGGGCAGCAGGCCGGGGGCTTCCTGGAACATAAAAAGGCCCAAAAGCTCTAAAGTATAGGCAAGGTATCGGATGACCCGGTTAAAATCTTTCATTCCGCATCCTCCCCACCCCCGGATTGGGAATCAGGTTCCACCTCGGGGCTCTCGTCGCCTTTGCCGGGGAAGCTGACGATAACGAACACGTCTTTCACCTCTGTCAGGTCCTCGCAGGGCTCTATTACCGCATATTTCGAAACATCATTTTCCGATTTTTCCACGCTTTTCACCACGCCGATGCGGATATCCTTTGGATATGCGCCTCCCGCGCCGGAGGTAGTGATGATATCGCCCTCCTGCAGCTGGGTGTCGCTGGAAAGGTAGTTCAGACGCAAAAGCCCTGAACTGGCGGTCATAATGTCGCTTCCAACCACACCGCTTTCCCGGCGGTCCACGCACACGGCGGCAACTTTTACATCTTCAGACAGCAGACAGGACACCTTACTGGTGGTGGTGTACGCTTGGGTGACCACACCGACCAGTCCCCGGCTGGTAATGACCGGGTCACCTGCACTGATGCCTTCTAGGGTGCCCTTGTCAATAGAGAAACCGGAAAACACGTCGTTGGGGTCGCGGCCGATGACAGAAGCGGCCAGGGATTTGTTGTCGGGCCGCTCTTCGGTGATATCCAGCTGAGTTTTCAACTGCTCATTTTCCTGCTTGGTGTTTTCATAGTCCACCAGCTTTTGCTCCAGCTGGGCTTTTTCATTTTGCAGGCTCTCAACCATAGATTTCAGTTCATCTTTAGTCATGCCGTCAAGATCCAAAAATTCGGTGACGTTTTCCGTCACCGTGGTGGCCACGCCCTGCATGGGAGATGAGACAAAGCCCAAAAGGCTGGCGAGAAAAGAGCCGCCCGCGCTGGCGGTATAGATAATAAGTCCCAGCAGTACCACCACGGCGATAATCAGCACCTTAAAGGAACTGCTTTTAAAAAAATCCTTCATACCGGGGCCCCTTTCCGTTTGTTTTCCTGTCTAGCCAAAGGCGGACTGCCATAAGCCGGGGTAAAGGCCCCGCTCTGACAGTCCTCCTCACTTTCTCTCTTTCCCTGCTTACTTTTTCCTGGAACGGTAGTACGATTTGGGCAGGTCCACCTCCAGGCTCTTGCCGGTGCCCTCTACCACGCAGTCCAGGGGGCGCTCGGCCACATGGACAGGAATACCCGTTTCCTGGCTGACCAGCTTATCCAGGCCCCGAAGCAAAGCGCCGCCGCCGGTAAGCATAATGCCCCGGTCGATAATGTCTGCCGCCAATTCAGGCGGGGTTTTTTCCAGAGTGTCTTTAATGGCTTCCACCACGATCATCACGCTGTCGGCCAGAGCTTCCCGGACCTCGTCAGCGTGGATGGTCACGTTTTTCGGCAGGCCGTCCACCAGGTTACGACCTTTGATCTCCACAAAGGAGTTGATGGTGTCCTCGGTGGGAAAGGCGGAGCCGATTTTCATTTTTATTTCCTCAGCGGTGCGTTCGCCGATGAGCAGGTTGTATTTCTTTTTCACATAGGTGACAATTGCCTCGTCGAATTTGTCGCCGGCCATGCGTACCGAAACGGCGGTGACAATGTCCCCCAAAGAGATTACCGCCACCTCCGATGTGCCGCCGCCGATGTCTACCACCATGCTGCCGGTAGCCTCTCCCACGGGCAGACCCGCGCCGATAGCGGCCGCCATTGGTTCCTCAATCAGATCCACATTGTTGGAACCAGCCTGGCGGGCGGCGTCCTCTACGGCCCTGCGCTCCACCTCTGTAACGCCGGAGGGGATGCAGATGACAATGCGGGGACGGCTCAGGGTGCCGGATTTCAGCGCTTTCTTAATGAAATATTTCAGCATGGCCGCCGTTACATCAAAGTCGGCAATCACGCCGTCTTTTAAAGGCCGCACAGCCACAATGGAGCCGGGGGTACGGCCCAGCATTTCTTTGGCCTGTTTGCCCACGGCTAAGACCTCGTCCGTGCGCACGTCGACCGCCACCACGGAAGGCTCCCGCATGACAATGCCCTTGCCTCGCATAAACACCAGCGTGTTGGCTGTGCCAAGATCAATACCTATATCTTTTGAAAACATGGAAAACACGGAAAAAAGTCCTGAAAGCCCTGCCATCTGTAATACTCTGCCTTTCTATAAATATCGAATATCGTTTCTCCCTATAGGATTTCCCAAATCCGGGGGAAAATTTCCGCAGACAACTACAGCCTATTATAACGCATTTTTCCCCATTTCTCAACCGGAAAGTTTACATAAATGGGGGAAAACTTAAAATTCCAAAGATATGGATAAATTCTTCCAAGTCTCCACAAAATATGGATTTTACCGGCCGGTGCTGCCGAACCCTCCCATGCCCCGCTGGGTCTGAGAAAGTTCCTCTGTTTCCTCCACCTCCGGCAGACATACGGGCATAATAATCAGCTGGGCAATGCGTTCGCCGGGGTTGACGGTATAGGGGACCCGGCTGGAATTGCGCAGGCCCACATGGATCTCCCCACGGTAGTCGCTGTCGATAACGCCCACGCCGTTGGCCACAGCCACGCCGTGTTTTACTCCCAGGCCGCTGCGGGTGAAAATCATCCCCGCGCAGCCCTCGGGGATCTCCGCTGCCAGGCCGGTAGGGAAAATAGCCAGTTCGCCCGGCTCAATGACAAAATCAGAGGCGATGCAGGCGCAAAGGTCATACCCGGCGCTGCCCGGCGTCTTTCGCTCGGGCAGCACTGCCTCTTCCCGCAGCTTTTTAAATTTTAAAACCATCTTTTTCATAACGGGTCAGCCTCCTGTTTCTATATGCAATGAACAAATAAATACTGGTCCGCGGAAACGCTCCGGATATGGGGCGGGGCGTAAGAACGCCTGTAAAGATACGGCGGGACGTTTTCAATGATTGGCCAAAAACGGGAAGCCGCAGAATGACCGGGCATGTCCTGGAAATTTTCACATTTTCCACAGGCTTTTCCACTGTCATTCCACTCCCCGGTAAAACAGGCCCCGAGTATAGTCGAAAGCAGGTGTTTCCTGTCGAAACCAGGCGCTTAAAATCTCACCGCATTCCACAGAATTTTCCACTGTGAACCTGGCCACTCCAAAATCGAGAGAGGACAGTTCCCTCTGCTTATCCCCCAGCCACAGGGGTACCGAGTTGAATACCTGGGAATACCGGCTTTGCCCCTCTCCCGTGCAGAGTACAGGGAAACGCTTGTGCATCCGGTCTGTAAGGCAGCCCGGTGCTTCGCAGCGCAGACAGCCTCCGGGGGAGTTGGCTAGAGGGCAGTTCCGGGCGAGCATGACCGGCTGGCGGCCGTACACCATCAGCCCTCTGGGCAGCGAACCTCCCAAGCCGGCAACTTCCCGGCCGGTCAATTCAAAGGAAAGCTCCGCCGATGAAAGGCCCTGGCCCTCAAAAAAGTTAAGGGCGGCGGTGTTGAAAATGTTCAGCCCAAAGGCCCCGTGCAGGACCGCCCCCAGTTCCCTTCCCAGAGGAATGTGGCCCAGATTGCCGCAGACAAAATGAGAGAACCCCTGTTCCATCAACCGGGCCATCTGCTTTTTAACCTGGTTTTCTATTCCAAACATGGCCCGGGGCAGTTCCAGAAGAATGGGGGGAAATCCCCGGGACCTCAGGTCCCGCAAGGCTTCCGCCGGAGTGTCCAGGGGCAGGATCAAAGCCTGGCAGACTTTTGCTTCCTCGCAGACCTGAGAGGCGCGGCGGAAGGAGGCCCGCAGGGGGAGAGCGCCGCCGGTATGCCGGTTTTGCCGGGGTGTGGGCGAGTAAGGCTTTTCTTCAAAGGGAACAGGGTCTCGCTGTCCCCGCCGCTCCAAAAGCTGCTCCAGGACCTCCCGCCGCAGGGCGTTCAAAACGGACACGGGAACGGCCGCCCCTTCCTCCGGCAGATCGACCTCCTTTACGAAAAAGGGGGTGCCGCCGGTCTTTCTCAGTTGAGCCGCGCAGCGCTCCGCCGGCAGTGCGGGAGGAAGCTCTCCCACGGGGGTGGCGTCCACCGAAGCCGCGATCCCGTTTTCATCCACAGCGGTGAGAAAGTAACCGTTTTCCCGGCGTTCTAAAGACAGCCTGACCGGCGTCCGCTGCAGTTCCCCCCTGTACAGCCCCCGCAGGGAGGAAAAAACCTTTTGGGTGGCCCCGGTTACATCCTCTTTAGTGCGGGTGCCGAACATGGCCTTCCCCCTATTGCCGGTCAGGTAGCCGTCTGTGAAGCCGGACCGGGAAAAAACGGCTTCGAGGTTTTTGGTAAGTTCCCGGGGCACGGCCCGGCTGTCCGCGGCCATTCGGCAGGCGGAAACCGCAGCGGCTACATATTCCGGCCGCTTCATCCGTCCCTCTATTTTGGCGGAACAGACCCCTGCCTGTTCTAAACGGTCCATTTGGGTGATAAAGGAAAGGTCTTTTAGAGAAAGGTCGTGGCCAGTGCCGCCGGGGGAGGAAAAGGGCAGACGGCAGGTCTGGGCGCATTGGCCCCGGTTGCCGCTGCGGCCCCCCAGCACGGCGCTGAAATAACACTGACCCGACATGGACATGCACAGCGCCCCATGAACAAAGCTTTCCAATTCTACAGGGCAGCTGGCCGCGACCTCCCTGATCTCATCCAGGGTCATTTCCCGGGCCAGGACCACCCGCCGGGCCCCCAGACCGTACAAAAACCTGGCTCCGGAAGGTGTATGCAGGCTCATCTGGGTAGAGGCATGCAGCGGAAGAGATGGGGCGCGTTCCCGCAAAAGAGAAAAGAGCCCCATATCCTGCACCAGCACCGCGTCTACGGGAAGCCCGGCAAGAAAGGAACACAGTTCCAGGGCTTCCGGCAGTTCGGCGTCTTTTAGCAGGGTGTTCACCGTCACATGGACCCGGACCCCCCGACCGTGACAGAACCGGACAGCCTCACGCAGTTCTTCCCTGGTAAAGTTTTTGGCGCCGGCTCTGGCCCCAAAGGCCGGGCCGCCCAGATATACGGCATCTGCCCCCGAGAATACGGCGGCCTTTAAGGCTTCCGGCCCCCCGGCGGGCGCTAATACTTCTATCATAGGCTCATCCTTTTTTCTCAAAAAAACTGACAAAGCCCTCCTGCTCAAACTCCTCTCCGCGGCGCAGGGGATTTTTCCTCTTTGTTCCCGGTTTTGCCGTCGGATTTTGGTCAGGCCGGAGCCGGGGTTCCGGCTCGGGGGATGACCGGGATTTTGCCCTGACTTCTTTCACTTCCCGAAGAAGAGCGGCGTTTTCTTCCTCCAGCCGGGCAGCCCGTTCTTCCGCCTGTGCCAGCTTTCCGGCGGTCTCCTCCAAAGAGGCGTTTCGCTCCTCCAGGCCTTGCAGCTTTTTCAGCAGAATTGGGTCGGGCTCCGCCGGTCGGGGGTGCTCCATTTTTGCCTTCTCCTCCTGCCACAGTTCGGCCTCCACCTCCAACTCGTCCACCCGCTCCTGCAGATCAAAAGCCTTTTTGCCGTTTTTCCTGGCATCGTCGCAGTAGCTTAAAGCCGCCGTCAGGGCCGCGGATTCCCGAGTGACAAAGGGAGAGGCGTCCAGCACCTGTTTCATCATGCCCCCAACCTCCTGGGCCAGGGACTCCATGTATTCTTCGCTTTCCTGGGTAATAAGCCCGCACACCACGCCGTTGATTTCCAGGCGAATCCTTCTCTTCTCCACCGCCGCACTCTTCCTTTCCGGGAGATTTTAGTTTATTATAATGCAAAAAAACGGTTTCGAAAAGCCTTTTCCACCTTTTCCCCGGAAATTTGTTTTTTATATTGTTTCTGCCGGAGAATTATGGTACAATGATTTACAATTTGAGCATTGTGAAGCTCTCTTGTTGATATTGTCCAAAGATCAGGTTCCAGCTTGTGCTGTTCTTACGATTGATTTTTGGCAATTTTTAGTGTATAATGCACACAACGACCTGCAAAATGGTTGTTATTATTGCAACATTTGAGTTATTTTAAACAAATTGGAGGCTTTGCCATGAACTACAAGATGTCCGTCTCCCAAATCAAGGAGGCTGTGCGGGATAAGCTGTCCCACGCTTTTGGTGTTTCCCTTGAGAACGCCACCAACGAGGAGTATTACAAGGCAGCTGTCCTTATTGTGAGGGAACTGCTTACAAAGGGCCGGACGGAGTTCGTCGCCAATGCTGAGAAGACGGAAACCAAGCAGATATATTATCTCTGTATGGAGTTTCTGTTGGGCCGGTCCCTGAAAAACAACCTTTCAAACCTGGGGCTGGAAGAGAATTTCCGCAAAGCTTTAAATGACTTCGGCATTAAATTGGACGCATTATACGATCAGGAACCGGACGCAGGTCTGGGCAACGGCGGTTTGGGGCGCCTTGCCGCATGTTTCCTGGACGGCTTAGCCACTCAGGGCTATCCCGCAATGGGCTATTCCCTGCGGTACGAGTACGGTATTTTTCGCCAGAAGCTGGTGGACGGCTGGCAGACGGAACTTCCGGATTTCTGGCTGCCCGGCGGCGGGATATGGCTGCAGCAGGTGCCGGAGAACTCGGTAGAGGTCCGGTTTGACGGCCACATCGAGGAGCAGTGGCACGACCAGTACCACGCGGTGCGCCATAAGGATTATACCTCCATTACCGCTGTACCCTATGATATGTGCGTTTCCGGTATGGACGGAAAGGGAGTCAGCCTTTTGCGCATTTGGAAAGCGGAGAACCACAACTTTGATATGAGCGCATTTAACGGCGGCAATTATATGCGCGCTATGGAGCAGCAGGCTATGGCGGAAGCCATCACCAAAGTGCTGTACCCCGAGGACAGCCACGTGGACGGCAAGACCCTGAGGCTTTCCCAGCAGTATTTCCTGGTATCCGCTTCGGTGCAGGATATCATCCGACGCCACCTGTTTACCCATTCCAGCCTGGATGACCTGCCCAAACTGGCGGCTATCCACCTAAACGACACCCACCCTGTGCTGGCCATCCCGGAGATGATGCGGGTCATGCTGGACGAGTGCGGCTACGGCTGGGACGCCGCCTGGGATATTGTAAAACGTACCGTAGCGTACACCAACCACACGGTAATGAGCGAGGCCCTGGAGACCTGGAGCTGTGACCTGTTTAAAATGCGTCTGCCCCGTATTTATCAGATTGTGGAGGAGATCGACCGCCGGTTCTGGGTGGAAATGCGGGCAAAGCACGTGGATGAGGCAAAGATTTACCGCATGGCCCCCATCAGCGACGGCTATGTGAAAATGGCCAATCTGGCAGTCATCGGTTCCCATTCTGTCAACGGCGTGTCCGCTCTGCACAGTGAAATTTTAAAGGAGAATGTGTTCCACGACTTCTACGAGGAATCTCCCTACAAGTTCTGCAACGTGACTAATGGCATTGCCCACCGCAGGTGGCTGAACCAGTCTAACCCCGAACTTGCCTCCCTGATAACAGAGTTGATCGGTAAGGACTACATTCACGATGCGAGCAGACTTTCGGACCTGGTGAAATATCAGGATGACGCCGCCGTTTTGGAAAGGCTGGAAAAGATCAAGAGGGACAACAAAGACCGTTTGGCCGGTTATCTTAAAAAGATGCAGAACGATACGGTGGACCCCGATTCCATTTTTGACGTGCAGGTAAAGCGCCTGCATGAATACAAGCGCCAGCACATGAACGCGCTGAATATCCTTGCTACCTATCAGTGGCTGCGGGAGAACCCCAATGCGGACTATGCGCCCCACACCTTCTTCTTTGGGGCAAAGGCGGCTCCGGGCTACTATTTTGCCAAGCAGATAATCCAGTTTATTGCCGCTCTGGCCAAAAAGATTAACGCCGATGATCGGGTGAACAAAAAGTTGAAGGTGGTATTTGTAGAAAATTATTGTGTCACCTGGGCTGAACTGTTGACTCCCGCCGCCGAAATCAGCGAACAGATCTCTCTTGCCGGCACTGAGGCCAGCGGCACCAGCAATATGAAATTCATGATAAACGGCGCCGTGACTTTGGGCACTTTAGACGGCGCTAACGTGGAGATTCATGAGGCTGTGGGCGATGACAACATTCTTCTCTTTGGCATGACCGCCGACCAGGTGGAGGAGTTGAAGCGTTCCGGCTATAATCCTTCTCTCCACTATCAGAACGATCCCCTGATCCATCGGGCTATGGATGAACTGCTGAACGGCTTTGAAGGTCAGCAGTTTAAAGATATTTTTAACGCCCTGCTGAATGTGGACCAATATATGGCTCTGGCTGATTTCCAGTCGTACCGCCAGGCCCAGCAAAAGGCTGAGCGCCTGTACGCCGACCAGAAGGTATGGAACCGCATGTCCCTGGTAAATATCGCCTGCGCGGGCCGCTTTGCCGCCGATCGGGCGATCCGTGAGTACGCCGGGAACATCTGGCATGCTTCTCCTGTGCCGCCTGTGAAGAATGTGGGAGCAAGGGGGAGCAGGGAATAAAGTGAGTTTGTCTATGTTCAATTCCAGGGACTCCCAGTACCGGGACCCGGTGGGCGCTGTTGCTGACGGCACCCGGGTGCATTTCCGGGTGACGCTGCCCCGGGAACTTACCTGTTCCGCGGTGCGGCTGGTAATGGAACAGGAGGGGGGCAGCGTACAGATCCTGGACATGTTCTGGTGCGGTATGAACGGCGAATACAGGGAATGGTGGGAATGCGACTTTACTCCTCCCATGCCGGGACTGTACTTTTACCACTTTGAGGCCAGGACCAACCGGGGCAGCATGCGGCTTTCCCGCGGGTTTGGCGGAGACGCCAAAGTCAGCGGCCTGGACCGCTGGCAGATGACCGTGTATTCAAAAAGCGCAGAGACTCCTGATTGGCTGGCCGGCGGCGTGATGTACCAGGTGTTTCCTGACCGGTTCGCCTCGTCGGGCGTGCCGAAGGAGCATGTGCCCGTAGACAGGACCCTGCACGAAAATTGGGGCGAACAGCCGGAATGGCGGCCCAATGCCCAGGGGAGGATTACCAATTCCGATTTTTTTGGCGGGGACCTGAGGGGTATCCAGGAAAAGCTGCCTTACTTAAAAAGTTTGGGAGTCACCTGCATTTATTGCAATCCCGTTTTTGAATCCCACTCCAACCATCGGTACGACACGGCTGATTACTCGAAGATCGATCCGCTTTTGGGGACGGAGGAAGATTTTTTCGCCCTTTGCGCTGCAGCCAAAGAGCAGGGCATCCGTGTTGTGATCGACGGGGTGTTCAACCATACCGGCAGCGACAGCGTTTATTTTAACAGGGAAGGGAGGTACCCCACTCTGGGGGCCTATAATTCCAAAGAGTCCACTTATTATCCCTGGTATTCCTTCCGGCAGTGGCCAAACTCTTACGAGTGCTGGTGGAATTTCGACACCCTGCCCAACGTAAACAAGAACGATCCCGCTTATGAAGAATACATCAACGGGAAAGAAGGCATTGTCCGCAAGTGGCTGAAGGCTGGAGCGTCAGGCTGGCGGCTGGACGTGGTGGATGAACTGTCCGACGGGTTTCTTGATTCCCTTTGCGCCGCCGCCAGGGAAGAAAAGGGTGACGCTCTGGTTCTGGGGGAGGTCTGGGAAGACGCCTCGAACAAAGCGGCTTATGGCGTGCGCCGCCGGTATCTGCTGGGCGGCCAGTTGGATACTGTGATGAATTATCCATTCCGGGACGCGATTCTCGGGTTCCTTTTGGGAGCGGATCCCCAGGAATTTGCCGAGACAGTGGAGAGCGTTTTAGAAAATTACCCGCCCCATTGTACCCGCCTGCTGATGAACCATATTGGCACCCACGATACGGAACGGGCACTGACGATTTTAGGCGGCGAGCCTGTAGGCAACCGGGGGAGGGAATGGCAGAGCGCCCAGAAGCTTTCCCCAGAACAGAGAGAGATTGGTGTGAAGCGTTTAAAGCTTGCTTCTCTGATCCAGTATTTGCTGCCAGGCGTGCCTTGCATCTATTATGGGGATGAGGCGGGGGCAGAAGGCTATCGGGATCCTTTTAACCGGGGCTGTTACCCCTGGGGCCGTGAGGATACGGATTTGATAAATTGGTACACGGAACTGGGAAAGCTGCGCGGAGAGGAAAAAGAAATATTAAGTAAAACGTGCTACCGTACCTTACTGGCGGATGGGAATTTACTGGCCTTTGAGAGGTATGTCCAAGTTCCTGGCGGCGAAGAGAGCCTGGTAGTGGTGGTCAATCGTAGCAACCGTCCCCAAACCATTTTGGGGAAGGGGCTGGAACTGAGCGACGGCGTGTGCCGTTTGGGTGAATCTCTCAGCGGTGTAAATGTGCTTTCCCCATTCGGGTTTTCCCTGATAAAATTTCACCGGGAAAAAAATCTTGACAATTTGGATGGACAGGCCTATAATAATTAGGCTGTATGCGCCGATAGCTCAGCTGGATAGAGCGACTGGCTACGGACCAGTAGGCCGGGGGTTCGAATCCTCTTCGGCGCGCCAGAAGGAACCGAACCACCATCAAAAGGGGTTCGGTTCCTTCTTTGTGATTGATAGAGGATTCAAACCCGAGAGGGTCTGACCGTTAAGAAAACATGCCAGTGGCATGTTTTTAGGGCAGAGCGGCGAAACGGGTACTGTTGCCACAGGCAACGGTCGGAGAGCCATCAGGCGCGAAGCGCCTGGTCGAATCCTCTTCGGCGCGCCAGTTTTCCGGTGTTGATGCGGGTTTTTCGTGTTTTTGCGAAAAACCCGCATCTTTATTTCTCCCGAC
>CAZGLW010000002.1:0-67626 GCA_964525985.1 uncultured Acutalibacter sp.
ATGCGGGCGACTGGTACAAGACCGCTGTGGATAACGCTACGGGCTACGGCCTGTTCAACGGCACCAGTGAAACGGAATTCAGCCCCAACATCGGCATGACCCGGGCCATGATGGCTACCGTTCTGCACAATCTCAGCGGCAACCCGGCCTACGGGACCGATGTTAACGTCTTTGAAGATGTGAAAGACGGGACCTGGTATGAGGACCCGGTTGACTGGGCCTACAAGATGGGCGTGACGAGCGGCACCAGCGCCACGGAATTTTCACCCGATGCCAACATCACCCGTGAGCAGCTTGTGACTATGCTGTACCGCTACGCGGAGAAGATCGGCGCGGCCAGTAAGAACAGAGCGAGCATTTCCGGTTTTCCGGACGGCGCTAATGTTTCCAACTACGCCTTGACCCCCATGCAGTGGGCGGTGGCCGAGGGCTTCGTCTCCGGTCGGGCCAACGGCGGCAAGAATTACATTGCTCCCCAGGGCACTGCCACCCGCGCGGAGGTCGCGACAGTCCTCACGAAATTTGTGGAGTATCTGAAAAAATAAATTATAGTTGCCAAAATGCAGGGAGGAGGAACCGGTTCCCGCCGGTTCCTCCTCCCTTTGCTATAACAGCAAAAAACGGGCTGTGAGGATCCTCACAGCCCTGATTTTCCATCTGTGCTATTTCCAACGAACAACCCGGCGGCGCGTCCGCCGGCGGGGGAGCGCTATGACAAAAAGGTCAAACGCGGCCGCCGCAGGGACCGTGAAAAATGCCGTGCTGACGCTATGCGCCTGCTGAGCAGTTAAATCCCCTTATTGTGCCGACCCCACAATGATATGGCAGGAAGCATTTTTCAACCCTTTACAATCGGGCGGTAGGAAAACTGCTCAAAACGCGCCCGCGCTCCCGGCTGACCCTGACAGAATAAGGCAAAAAAGCAGCCGGTAAAGGTTCCCAGCATGATCTCCGTAGACAGAAGCTGGCTGCGGCCCTGCCCCACAAGACCTGGTTCTTCCCCCGCAGGTCCTGCAAAGAAGCGGTAACATAACCGGTCAGCCTCCACCCGCAGTAAAATCTTCCCCGTTCCCGGCAAAAACACCGGCTGCGATTCGACAACCATGTCCCCGACCCGGCGGCGCAGAACAACCGCACGTTTCCCCGAGAGCCGGGTAACGAGCAAATCATAATGGTGCTCGTTTGTATGGAACACCGTAAGCCCAGCCTGGGAGCCCTCACCTGCGGGGGCGTCTTCCAATACGGTTTCCGCGATCACATCAAAGTGCTGCTGCCGGACGCCCGCGAAAGCTGGCTCCCCCAGGTCGTCAAGCGTATATTCACTGGCCGTGAGAACAAGGCCGTTCTCAAATTTGCAGCACTTTTCCAGGGGCTGGCGCAGAGCCGCCCAGCGCGGTGAAAGGCTATTTCCTGTCACAAAGTCCGCCGTGAAGCAGCCGCCGCTGACACGGCCGGGACTGTCCTCTCCGGGGCCCTCCATTTCAGAAGAGATCAGCTTGCCGCCGTTGACCAGCGGCCAGCCGTCCTCGTCCCAAACCACCGGGGCCAACATGGTTTCCCGCCCGATGTGGTGGAGCATATGCTGGGAAGGGCGAAATCCGTGGAACAACAGCCACCAGTTCCCATGAGGATCGTCAATCAGGTCGGCGTGGCCAAGTCCTTGAAACAGATCGGGGAGCGCGGCGGTATCCCGATGAGTTAGGATTGGATTGCGGGGGCAGCTTTCGAAGGGCCCCCAGGGGCTTTTTGACCGGGCAACGGTTTCCATATGGCCGTATTCTGTACCTCCCTCAGCAATCATCAAATAGTACCAGCCGTTCCGCTTATACATGTGGGGACCCTCCGGACATTTCCCGCCCGTGCCGTACCAGATGATTTTCTTTTTGCTTATGATCCTGCCGGTTTCCGGCTCCAGCGCAAATTGGACAATCCCCTGACCATTCCCGTCAAAGCCCGTTCCCTGGTAATAAGCTGTTCCGTCATCATCCCAGAAAAGCGAGGGGTCAATTCCCTTATGATCGATCCACACCGGGTCGGACCAGGGGCCGGTAATGCTGTCCGCCCACACCAGAAAATTCCAGCCTCCGGTAATGTTTGTGGTAATCATATAAAACCTGCCGTTGTGATGGCGCAGAGTAGGGGCGAAAATACCCCCGGAGACATGGCAGCCGGCGAGGGAAAGCTGACTTTCCCTTGTAAGCACATGGCCGATCTGCTCCCAGTGGACCAGATCCCGGCTGTGGGAAAGGGGTACACCGGGAAAAAACTCGAATGAACTGTTGACAAGGTAGTAATCTTCCCCTACCCGGCAGACACTGGGATCGGGATAAAAGCCCGGAATAACGGGGTTGGTGTATTTCATAACGATTCCTCCGATAAGAAATGGTATCAGTGCATGTCCATTATAACGTCAAAAACGAAACGCCGCAAGTACAGAATTGCACCCCATCTGCCAGACAGTATAATATACTGAGGTAACAGGTGGGGTGCAGTTCATCTGGTCCGCCGTTTTTCGTAAAAGAATTTTTTACTTGTAAATATCGCCCATCTGGGGATTGTCAAGCAGTACCTCGCCGGTCTGACTGTCCACCACCTGGATGGAAACAGAATCCATGTCGTCTGAGAATATCTGTCCCACTTCAACGGGGCAGTGCCAGGCGAATAGCAGATACTGCTTTCCGTCGCACTTTTCCGGGAATCCCGTATCATAAGCTATGTACACGCCGGTTTCGTCCCGGTAGCAGCTGGGGCCATCATTGTACAGCGTGTCGTTGTACTCGCTTTCGGGGTGGGACTTTACCGTAGCGGCCAGTTCGCCGTTCTGGAAGAACCTCACCTCCAGGGGGCGGTATTCCTCCGTGCCCGCCAGCAGCCCCACCTCATAAAGGCCGTGGTCCGTTTCCCCAGTGTACATATCCTCAAAGTTGATGACTACGTTGTCTACCAAATAGCCGCCGGCATAGTCCGGGAACTTCTTCATGGTCTGGTATTCCTGGGTGTCTATCTTTTTCAGGCCCTCTTTTAGATAGTTTTCCGAGGGGGCCGCCGTGCCATTTTTCCAATCGATTGTAAACTCGGCAAACACATAAGGCTCTTTCCTGCCCAAACCGGGGTAACTGCTGTCCGGGGAAAATTCGTCGATCCGCAGGATTACCTTTTCGTCCTGCTCGGCGGGACCGTCAAAGCCCCAAATGCCCCGCACGGTCTCCTGCTCCATCACCTCCGGGCCATAACCATACTGGTTCAGGTCAGAATTGTGGCTTATCTCCTTCCCGTCCTCGGTAAACAGTCGGACGTAGCCCACAGGGTTGCAGCCGTAGCCGCCCGTCAGTTCTTCCTGACACCCCCATACCGGCATTTCCATATCTACCTTCAAATAGCCGGGAGTGCGCTCTACGCTGTACAGCTTTACACCATTATCTATGGCCTGCACATCCGCGTTGGTGTTTTTGGAAAGGTCTACCGTCACGGGGAAATCCACGGTGAAGGCCGCTTCAATGGGCTCGTATTCCCCGTTTGTATTGTAGTCCACGTCCACGCCGTACAGCTTGCCGGCCTCCAGAGAAACGGTGAAAGCATCGCCGTCCTTTGCCCCTGCAGGAGCTTCCAGCACCACGGCAACGGCGGTGCCGTCCTGGCGTTTGCTGCTGGCGTAGTTTACCTCTTTGGCCTCCTTCCCATCAACGAGGAAACGGTAGTCCTCTTCCCCGTTGCACTTCAGAGAGACCTCCCCATACTGCTCCGCCTCCTCGGGGACGGAAAGGGAAAGAGTGACATAAATATACTTCCCGTCGCAGAAGGCCTCGTCCACGGTCAGGCCGTAGCCGGAACCCTCCCTGGCTGCGGCCGCCGCATTTACCTGCTGCGCGGCGTCCTGATAGGTTCCCACGTTCCCGCCTATAGGAGTCATGCTGCCAGTATTCATCAGGGTAAACAGGCTGCCAATCAAAGGCAGTTCTTCCGCAAAAGCGGGATTTATGGTGTTTACGCCGAACAGCATTAAAAACGCGGCCGCTACGGCGCTGACAGAATAGACAATCCCCTTGACTGGCGAGCGCCTGTGCTTTTTGACGGGCAGTTCTTCAGGCAGTTCGGCATAAACCTGCCGCAGCTTTCGGTCAACGGCTCCGGGCGTTTGGGTAATATCCAGGTCCTGCTTTAAGGCCTCCAAATCGAAATTATTCTCCAGATGCTTCACAGCAATGTTCCTCCCTTTCTGTGTAGACTTTCTTAAACCGCTGCCGCCCACGGGAAAGACGGCTTTTCACCGTGTTTTCGTTGACAGACAGCATGCGGGAAATGTCCTTTACCGACAGGCCGTCCAGATAGTAAAGGGTCAGCACCAGCCGGTCGTTTTCCGCCAGGACTGCAAGGCTTGCCTGAATGTCAATTATCCGGTCACGGTCTTCCTCCCGACCGATCTCCGGCAGGTTCTCCAGCGGAACGCTGTTTCTCCGGCTCCTCAGAATGTCGTAGCAGTTGCAGATCAATACTCGTGTCAGCCAGGTCTTAAAGTATTTCGGCTCCCGCAGGGTGCACAGCTTGGCAAAAGCGGTCAAAACCGTCTCCGACACGGCGTCAGCGGCGTCCTCCTCATTGTGAAGTATGGCAATTGCCGCCCGGCTCATAGAAAGCTTGTGGGCTTCAATCAGCGCCACAAAAGCGTCCTTATCGCCCTTTTGCGCCCGCTTCACCAGCTTTTCTGTTCCGCTCAATTTTTCTCACCACCATTTTACCCAATTCGTGTAAAAGCTTTTACACTCATTAGAGACAAAAACCGGAGAAAAGGTTTCAGGCCCCGCAGAATTTTTCCCAAAAAAAGAACCCCCCTTTCGGGGGGCTGAAAACTAATACGGCTGAAAGCAGATGTTGATATCGACCCCGCCCTCAATGCCGGGGACTTCCCCGTTTTCCGTGTACTGCCATAAGCGGAAATCATAGTACAGGCTGGGTGCTTTTTGGTACTCGGCGTACCACAGGTCGTACTCCTTTAATTCCTCCAGGTTAAAAAACTCGTAGGCCATGCTTTTGTTGGTGTAAACGCACGGAGTGTAACCTGCCTGCTTTACCCTGTCGCAAAAGGACTTGGCAAATTCAGTTACCTCTCCGCCGTCCATGTTGTAAGCCCGCAGGCTCTCGGCGGGGGTGGCGTCGCTGGGCATGGGCGTTTCCCAGTCGAACACCACAGGGTAGGCCAGCTTCCTGCCGTTCAGCGTATCAATCACAAAATCAGCTTCGGCTTCAGCTTCCGCCTTTGTTACCGCCTGCGAGAAAAAGTAGACCCCCACGAACAGGCCGGCACCGGTGGCATTTTGAAAATTCTGCTCAAACTTCTCGTCCACATTCAGAAGCCCCTGAGTAGAGCCCCGGTAACCCAACCGCAAAATGGCAAAATTCATGCCCGCTCCCTCTACGGCGTCCCAATCCACATCTCCCTGGAACTCCGAGACGTCCACGCCCAAACGGGCGCTTGTGCTGTCGTATGTAAGAAAACCGTCCTTCTCTACGAATTTCTCCCGATCGTATTGGTTCTTTCCCAGATTAAAATCGGGAATAAGCGTGTTGCCCTCATAAATATCGCTGACTAAAAGTTCCCCTTCGGGAATTACGATGCTGTTGCCGTTTTCATCCACGACGGCAGAACCGCCCTGCTCCAGGGCCAGCACCACGGCCCCCGCCAGGAGAAGCGCAGCGGCCAGTCCGCCCAAAACGCACCAAAATATTTTCTTTTTTTTCGCGGAATCCATATGCATGGCGCTCCTCCTTTCCGGCCCGTCCGATCATTTTGTCAACTGCCGTATTTTTTCAGAGCCAGGTCAATTGGCACATCTTTCTCAATACCGGGGACTTTTCCCTCCTTTGTATACTGCCATATGGTGAAATTGTAATAAAAGCTGGGGACCTCACGGTACTCGGCGTACCACATGTCATAGTCCCGCAAAGCCTCCAGATCCAGGCTTTCATATCCCATAGATTTATCGCAGTAATAGCTGGCCGTATAACCGGCAGCGCTTGCTTTTTGGCAGAAGGTGCCGATAAAACCGGTAATCTGATCGCCGTTGCAGCGAATAGTACGGTCATCCTGGTTCTTCGAACCGTCATCGTTAATGCCGTACGTCCAATAATAAGCCAGAGGATATGTAACGGTATATCCCCGTATCTTTTCCAGCACAAAATTTGCCTCTTCCTCGGCCTCAGCGTCGGTAACGGCTTTGGAGAAAAAGTACGCGCCCACGGGCAGGCCCGCGTCGATAGCCCCCTGGATATTGGCTTCAAAGTTTGAATCAGAAACGATCTTTCCCGTTTTATATTCCCGGTAGCCCACACGGATAAGGGCATAGTCCACACCGCTTTCCGCCACCTGGTTCCAATCGATCTCTCCCATCTGCTCGTTTACATTGATGCCCACAAAGGAATCCCCGCCCTCGTAGGTAATAATGCCGTTGCGCTCTAAAAACTGATCGGGCTTGTACTGGCTGCCGGGAATATCAAAGTAGGGAATGGTCATTTCCCCGTCATACAGGTCCTTTACGGTACGGTCCGTGGTGCCGTTGTTCGACACCAGTTCCACCAGGGTATCCCTGGGCCCCTGGGCCAGCGTAATGGCGGAAACCGCCACCAGCACGATCACCAAAAAGGCAATAATCAGCAAAAAAATGTTGCGCTTTTTCGTGGAATCCATAGAGGTCAATTCCTTTCTAAAACGGGGCTTGCCCCAAAAATCTCTCAAACTGGCTTTATTATACAGGAAAACAACCATAAACGCAAGATTTCGCGGTAAAATCCCGATAATTTACCCGCTTGCCGGAATCTTCCTTTTCTGATACAATGAAGGTATAACAGATACTCAAAACCACCGCGAAGGAAAGGGTCCCTTATGAAAAGCAATACTCTCGACGCGGACCGGAACCGCGACTTTGCCCGGGATTTGGGCAGATTCGTCACCTTTTTGCAGCACAGCAGGCGAAAATTTATGGGAGAGCGGCTCCGGGAATACGATTTCTCCGGAGCGATGTATACTATCCTGCTCCATGTGGACCGTCACCCTGGAGCCACCCAGGACAGCATCTCGACACATATGTATATTGACAAATGCAATGTGGCCCGGCGTACCAAAAAGCTGGAGGAACTGGGATATATCCGCAGAGAGACCGATCCCGGGGACCGCCGCCAGAACAATCTTTATCTTACGCCAAAAGGTCAAAAACTGGTCCCGGTCATCCGGGAATATCTGGCCCAGTGGGGAGAAAAAACCGCCGCCGCGCTGTCAGAGGAGGAACGGGAGATCCTATTGCTGCTCCTCTCCAAGATGACCGGCCAGCAGTAAAAATTCTTCTCTGCCGTACAAGGCGTTTAGAGCGTCCAGCAAACCGTTGGAGGACAGCCGTTCCGGCAGGTCCAAAGCCTTTTGCAGGGCCTTTCGTTTTTCGCCGCTGTTCGGCCCGCCGGACAATCCCAGCCCATACAGGTCCGCCTTGCTGATTTTTTCGCCCCCTGCCCCCGGAGCCGCCTGCCCCTCCTCAAGGGCAGCCCCGGCCCGTTCCAGGGCCTTCCGCAGGGTCGCAAGGTCCATACCTTCTACTCCCAGCTTGCCTTCTTTAGATGGAACTGCCTTCCGGCGTTCTTTACCTGTCACATCAGGGATATAAGCGTGCATGACCCTTCCTTTCTGCACACAGGAAGCGATCTTTCCCCGGATGAGGAAGCCTGCCCCGTCACTGTCCGTCAGCACGACCAAGCCGCGTTCTTCCGCCAGCCGACGGAGGTAACGCAGCTTTTCTTTATCCCGGAAAATGCCGAAACCATGTGTCACTACAATGGTTCCGTCCACCAGGGAAGACAGCTTGATCTTATCGTATTTGCCCTCTACCACCAGGGCTTCCTTCAGCTTGAGCCTTGCCATATCTTTCCGTCCCTTACGAAGCCGCCAACAACAGCTTGGCAATCAGTTCCTCCAAAGCGATCCTGCCGTCTATGCGGGAACCCTTCAGGGCCATGTCTGTTTCCAGCAGCAGTTCCAAACTTTTCCGCAAAGTCTCCGGTTTCATGGAGCGGGCGTTCCGCTCTCCGCTGCGCAGGCGGAACTCTTTGCCCTTATAGTCCCCGTATTCCCTCGCCGCTGAAGCGGGCTTCCCGCTTTCCAGAGCGGTCCTTACCCTTGCCATGTCGACATACGAAGCCGCAAGAGCGCCTAAAATGGCAACAGGCTCTTCATTCTGGTAGAACAGGGCGTCCAGCAGGCTGTACGCTTTTTCATAATTGCCGGCAACCAATGCGTTTGCCATTAAAAACACCGTGGTCTCGGTGGTTTTAGGCACAAGTTCCTCAATGCTCTCCCGGGTGATCCGGGCATTTTCCCCCTCCCGGGCGTTCCCCAGGGCAAAAGCGCACAGCTTCTCCATTTCACTGAGCAGCTGCGTCACATCCTGGCCCGCATATTCCACAATCCTCCCGGCGTCCTGCCGGGACAGCAGGACCCCGTTTTTTTCGGCCTCCCGAAGCAAAAGCTTCTGCAGGTCCTGGACGCTTCTGCGGCCGCAGAGCAGGACCCCTCCCTTTTCCTGGCAGGTCTTTAAAAATTTGCGCCATTTGGCGGACTTTTTCCCGTCAAAATCCAGAGTGGGGTACCAGAACACCAGGGTGGTGGTGTCGGGCACGCCATCCAGCATCTCGTAAAGCTTGTTCAGTTCCCCGGCATCCTTTTCTTCCACGTCAAAGTCAGATACGGACACGCATTTATGCTCCGCAAAAAAGGGCAGGGCCTCCACCGCGTCGGCAATGCCGTCCACCGCCGATTCCCCGTCGAATTCCTGACTGTTGAACTCCGGGAACGCATCGCCGCCGGCCTTTTTAATGAGCCGCCCGGCGGCCCTTTTTACCAAGTACTTCTCCTCTCCCCCAACCAGGTACAGGCTGTAAAGCTCTCCGGAGGCCAACTGCCTTTTTAAATCTCCCTCTTCCATTTCCGGCATGGCGCTCTCCCTCCTTTCCGCTCTTTTCCCCTACGGACTGATCTCCGCCCAGACTCCTTCATCACCGGCCAATATCCACCGGCCCGGAGGAAGCTCGTCCAGCAGAGAAGCCTCCTCCTGGTCTTTGTCCGCTTCTATTATAGCATCACTTTGCAGAACCGTAAACGGGCAATTGATTTTACTGTCCTCTACCGCTGTAAAAAGCAGTTCGCACTCACCCTCGCCAGAGGGCCTTGTTTCCACTGCGACGGCGGTCTCTCCCACAGTAACGGTGATCCGGTCCATATCTCCCAAAATCTCCGCGGTAACGCCGTCCAGTACGGTAAATCTGTCTCCGTCCCCGGCAAAAACCGTTTTCACTTCTTTGCTCACCGGAAGCAGTTCCGCGCTTCCTTTTGCGGATGAAGGCAGGACCAGCAGCTCAACCGGGTAGGCATCCAAAACCTGGGCCGCCGCCTCCCGGGCGTCCCAGTCCCACACGGGCAGACATAAAACCTCCACTTTGCCGATATTCCCCTTAGTCAAAATGGAAACGGCGGCCCCTGTTCGGAACCCGCCCAGCCCTAAAATTGAGGCCTTGCCGTTCCTCATCACCGCCACGCAGGAGGAACCACCGGCAGCGGCAAAGGTCACCTGATTTTCGGAAAGCCCGGTCCATCCTGTAAAGCAGAGGCACAAAACCGCCGCCAGCGCAGCCGCCTTCCCCTTCCGGCCCAAAAGAAAGGCTGCCCCGGCCAGCAGAAAAATCATGCACAGGACCAACAGACATTGCGGCCTTTCCAGATTTAAATAGGCCGCCGGGATCCCAGCCAGTTTTTCCGCTCCCCACAGGACCCCTTCAGCAAGCCAGCCCCCGCAGAACACGAAGGGCTTTTCCAGGCCAGGCAGAGGGACCAGCCCCAAAAATGCCCCTATCGCCGAAACATGCAGCAGCAGGGTGCAGGGGAAAACCAGCAGCAGGTTCGCCAGAGGAGCCAAAATGGGAATCCCTCCGAAGACTGCCAGCTGTATGGGAAGCGTAGCCGACACTGCCGAACAGGTAAGCTTCAAAGAAGCTGCTGCCGGGGCAAGGTCCTTTTTCAGTCTGGGGCAACGGCGGAAAGCCCGGAGCGGACCCTTCCGCCAGGAACCTGCCCAAAGCAGGATGCCAAGCGTAGAAAACACCGACAGCGCAAAGCCCAGATCTCCGCCGGAAAAGGGACGGAAGAGGCAAATAACCAGCACGGCGAAGCCCAGTGAGTTTACACCGTCTGTCCTCTGTCCCAGGGAATCGGCGGTTAAGTACAGAGAAAGCATTAGCCAGCTTCGCATGGCGGAAGATGGGACCCCAATCAGGCACAGGAACCCAAACAGCAGCAGGGAAACTGTCAGGTTTTTTATCCATTTTTTCAATTTTGTCCTGGCCATAAGCCGGGAAAGAAACGCGCTTAATATTGAAAGATGCAGTCCTGATACCACGACCAGATGGGATATGCCGGTCTTTTGAAAATTCCCGTAATCCCCGTTTTCTAACCCGCTTTTCTCCCCCAGCAGGATGGCCCTGATCAGTCCCGCCTCCCGTTCCGGCAGATTTCTCTGGAACACCCGGCCGATCTCCCTCCGCCAATATGCCAGCAGAGATGAAAAATCCAGTCCTGCCCCAGGGACAACTCTGGCGCCGCTCCCGGCCAGGTACCCGCCCAGGGAAACACCGTCCGCCCAATAGGAGTTCCGGCTGGAATAGAGACCGTCGCCCGAAAAAGCGTAAAACCCCGCCTCACATTCCACAGTGTCTCCCGGTTCGCAGGCAAAAGGCTGCCAGGCGGAGAGTCTGGCGGTAAATTCCGGCAGATCCAGGGCCTCTCCCTCCACTGATGCCTGCCGGACACGGATAAGGTAGTACCATTTGTGCCAGGACTCTTCCGGAAAGTCCAGAACCTGGGCCTGCACCTGAACTTTTTTGCCATCCAGGGCAGCAGTAAGTTCCGCGGCCTCCCCCGCTGCGGACCCATATAGGAACAGACAGGCTCCGGCCGCTAAAAGGGAAAGCGATATGATTGCGGATATACGAAAAACTCCCGATCCGGATAAGGTCGAGAGCTTGCGTTTATAGAAACAAATAACTGCCAACAGCGCAACCAACCCCGCTGCCAGGCAAACCCAACAAAGCCCGGGCGGGAGATACGAACCCAGGCAAGCGCCCAGCGTAAGGGCCCCAAAGGCGCTGAAACCGATGACTGCAAAGGGGCGGTCCACTTCGTTATTTAAAGAACAGCGGCAAGGGCTCCAGGTAAATGATGTCGTCGCGGTCTTTGGCATCGCCCTCAGCCAGCACGCAGGCCTTACCCACCACCTGGCCGCCTATGGTGTGAAGAAGTTCCTCCATTGCCGCCAGAGACTCGCCAGTAGAGATAACATCATCTACGATCAAAATTCGCTTGCCCTTCAAATTTTCACAGTCGGCTTTGGAAAGGTACAGCTTCTGCACGTGGTCGGTGGTAATGGACTTCACCTCTACATGGATGGGGTCTTCCATATACGCCTTCACTCCTTTGCGCGCCACCACATAATTCCGGCAGCCGATACGGGCCATCTCGTAAGCCAGGGGAATTCCTTTGGATTCGGCTGTGACAATCACATCATGAGCCGGGCACTTTTCCATCAAGGCTTTCGCGGCGGCTTCTGTGATCTCCACATCGCTGAACATGACAAAGCCCGCGATGTCCATGTGCTCGTCGATAGGACAAATGGGCAGCGCCCGGTCGCACCCGGCAATGTTCATCTTGTAATATTCACTCATAATCGGTTCCTCCTTTAAAATCAGCCCTTTGGAAAGGGCGGCCAACCCATTTCTTTACCACCCAGCAGATGGAAGTGCAGGTGCTGGACGCTTTGCATCCCGTCTTTGCCGCAGTTATTTACAATGCGGAAACCGTTGGTAAGGCCCAGCTCCGTCCCCAGCTTTGCCGCCACCTCAAAAATATGGGCCACCACACCGCTGTTTTCGGGGGTAATCTCCACAGCGGACGCAATATGCTCTTTGGGGATAATGAGTACATGGACAGGGGCCTGAGGATCCAGGTCTTTAAATCCAAGCACCAGGTCGTCCTCATACACCTTATCGGAGGGAATCTCCCCTTCCGCTATCTTACAAAAAATACAGTCGCTCATGCTGTTACCTCCTTTTCTACCAGACCCGGCACAGCGGCCAGAGCCTCGTCAAGCTTTGTCTGGTCTCTGGCTCCCGCCATTGCGAAATCGGGGCGCCCGCCGCCGTTGCCGCCGGTAAGGGCTGCCACTTCTTTTACCAAAGCGCCGGCTTTTACGCCCATATCCTGTGCGGGCTTTGTGCATACGGCGGCCAAAGTGGCCTTTCCGTCGGAAACACCGGCAAACACCGCGCAAACAGGCTCACTATGTTCCTTGATTTTGTCGCACAAAGCCCTGAGAGAATTGCCATCCGCCCCGGAAAACAAAGCGAACATGACCTTTACTCCTTTGACTTCCTGGGCGTCCTGGAACACGTTGTCCAGGCTGGCCGCGGCCACTCTGGCGTTTAAGGCTTCAATGGTCTTATCCTTTTCCTTCAGTTCGGCCATCACCTGTCTGGCCCGCGCGGGCAGTTCAGCGGGATTTAACACCTTAAGTGTCTGGGCAGCTTCTGCAATAGACGCCGCCTGGCCCGCCATAATGGCCAACACCCCGGCACCGGTAACTCCTTCGATCCGGCGGACGCCGGAAGCAACGGATGACTCGGCTACGATCCGAAACAGTCCCAACCGGGATGTGTTGTCCATGTGGGTGCCCCCGCAGAACTCTTTTGTAAAGCCGTCGCCGCTTTGCACCACACGCACGGTATCGCCGTACTTTTCGCCAAACAGGGCCATAGCGCCGATTTTTTTTGCTTCCCCAATAGGCATCTCCTCCACAGTGACGGGGACCGCTTTCAAAATTTCATCGTTTACAAGCATTTCCACAGATGTCAGTTCCTCAGGGGTAAGGGCGGAGAAATGGGTAAAATCGAACCGCACATGATTCTCGTTTACCAACTGGCCCGCCTGTTCCACGTGGTCTCCCAGCACCTGGCGAAGGGCGGCCTGCAGAAGGTGGGCGGCCGTGTGGTTGCGCATAATGGCCTTGCGGCGCATGGTATCCAGAGCGGCGTCTACACTGTCGCCCACGTTCAGGGCCCCCTGAGAGACCACTGCCCGATGGAGATAGACACCGTCGTGCTTGGTGGTGTCGATCACATCCACAGAGGTGCCCTCGCTTTCCAGAACGCCGCTGTCGCCCACCTGGCCTCCTCCCTCGCCATAAAAGGGGGTACGGTCCAGCACTACGGAGATCTCGTCGCCCTCAACGGCGCTTTCCACCTTTTCCCCATTTTTAATGATAGCCAGCACCCTGGCGGGAGTTTTCATTTCAGTATAGCCGGTAAATCTGGTGGCAGGCAGACCCGCGGCCGCCTTGTTCTCGCCCTTCCAGGCGTCGGCCCCCGCGTCCTTCCGGGCGTTTCTGGCCCGTTCCTTCTGCTGGCGCATCAGTTCTCTGAACCGGTCCTCATCTACCTTCATGCCCCGCTCGGCCAATATTTCCTTCGTCAGGTCCAGAGGAAACCCGTAGGTATCGTTCAAAGCAAAGGCATTGTCGCCGGAGAATATTTTGGAGTCATCCTTCTCGATAAAACTGTTTAACAGAGACAATCCCTGGTCTATAGTCTTTGCAAAACTCTCTTCCTCAAAGGCAACGGTCTGCTTTATCAAGGCCTTACGTTCCTCCAGTTCGGGGTAGGCCCTGCCATTCTCCCGGATGACCGTATCTATCACATCGGTAAGGAACGGGCCGTCAATGCCCAGCAGCTTTCCGTGGCGGGCGGCCCGGCGCAGCAGACGGCGGAGAACATATCCCCTGCCCTCGTTAGAGGGCTTTACACCGTCGGCGATCATAAACACGGTGGAGCGAATGTGATCGGTAATAATACGCAGAGAAATGTCGGCCTTTTCATTTTCTC
The DNA here is from genome assembly GCA_964525985.1 of uncultured Acutalibacter sp. Lineage (GTDB taxonomy): Bacteria > Bacillota > Clostridia > Oscillospirales > Acutalibacteraceae > Acutalibacter. The sequence continues at coordinate 13,963 of CAZGLW010000002.1, forward strand.
CATAGGCCAAGCCGGAAATCTCGGACACTTTCCTCATTATATTTTGGATGGTGTCCACCAAAAACAAATTGTCCACGCCTTGCATAACACAGGCCAGCCGCTCCAGCCCCATGCCGGTGTCGATATTTTTCTGGGCAAGGTCGGTGTAGTGGCCGTTCCCGTCACTGTTAAACTGGGAGAACACGATGTTCCATACTTCCACATAGCGGTCGCAGTCACAGCCCACGCCGCAGGTGGGCTTGCCGCAGCCGTACTTTTCTCCCCGGTCAAAGTAGATTTCCGAACATGGGCCGCAGGGGCCGGAACCATGCTCCCAAAAGTTGTCTTCTTTTCCCAGACGCTTCATATGGTCTTCGCTTACGCCGATCTCATTGACCCAGATATTCCAGGCCTCATCGTCCTCTTCATAAACCGAGGGATACAGTTTGTCTTTTGGCATTTCCAAAACCTCGGTAAAGAATTCCCACGCCCACTGTATGGCTTCCCGCTTGAAGTAGTCGCCGAAAGAGAAATTGCCCAGCATTTCAAAGTAAGTGCCATGACGGGCTGTATAGCCCACATTGTCAACATCGGTCATACGCATGCATTTCTGACAGGTGGTCACCCTGGCGCGGGGCGGGGTCACCTCGCCCGTAAAGTATTTTTTCATGGGTGCCATGCCCGCACCGATAAGCAGCAGACTGTTGTCCCCCTGGGGGATAAGCGAAAAACTGGGCAGCCGCAGATGGCCCTTGCTTTCAAAAAACGCCAGATATTTTTCCCTCAGTTCGTTTAGTCCTGTCCATTGCATTGTCTTCCTCTTCCTTTCCCGTTATGCTTCTGTCCGGCGTTCCAGAAAATCCGCCAGCTTTTCCAATCTATCCTCAATATCCGGCTCTTGTATGGCCGGCAGGCTGTCCGTATGATGACAGCATACCACCGGCGCCCACTCTGTACAGCCCATGAGCTTCATAGGCGGCCTTAGGGTCTCGGCAGCCTTGTCCGGCGAGCCGTCGCCGCCGCCTGTCAGCAAAATACCGGCCCGTTTCGGCGGGAACCCGGGGGGCTTGCCCAAAAACCGCCGGACGCAGTAATACTGCTGGGTGCGGCTCAACAGAGACAGCAGGGGCCCCGTGGGCTGAGAAAAATAAAGGGGCGTGGCCACTACCAGGCTTTGGCACCGACGCAGAATGCCGTCGATCTCCTCCCAGCCGTCCTGTATGGCGCAGCCGGGGCTGGACCAGCAGGACCGGCAGTCCACACAAGGGGACGCCTGCCCGTCGTAAGCCCATATCTCTGTCACGTCTCCCCGCAGAAAGCGCCTGAGCGCCCGGGTGAGAGAAGCCGTGTCCCCGTCCTTTCGGGGGGAACCGTTTATGACCAGTGTTTCCACCTTGTCCCTCCGGCAAAATCAAAAAACTCGCTAGCTTTATAATAATAAGTCCTGGCCCCGGTTTTTGTCAATGTTTTTGCGAAACTTTCCCCTTTATCATTGACAAGCCGCCACTCTTTTAGCTATACTTTGAAGGACACCGCCGGGCCTTTGCCGGGGCGTTTTGAAAATGCCGAATCCCACTTTGCGTGACCACAAGGTCCGCACTGGGCAAGAAGGGAAAGTGGTCATAAGCATGGAAGACGAAAAAACAGTGAAAAGCGGGTTCTATTCCCAAATTGGCAGGCTGGTAGTGCCTATTGTTCTGCAGAACCTGTTGAGCGCAGCCGTCAACTCCGCCGATGTGGTCATGCTGAACTTTGTGGGCCAGTCGTCCATTTCGGCAGTATCCCTGGCGTCCCAGTACGCCAGCATTCTGTTCATGGTATTTTACGGACTGGGCACGGGGGCCACCATGCTATGCGCCCAGTATTTCGGCAAGGGAGACATGAAAGCCATTCATGTGGTAGAGGGCATTGCCCTGCGGTTCTCTTTGATTATCTCCCTGGTTTTCGCCCTGTGCGCTGTCACCATTCCGGAATGGATGATGCGGCTTTTCACCCCCGACCAGGAGTTGATCTCCCTGGGGGCCTCTTATCTGCGCATTTTAAGCGTGGCCTACCTGTGCTGGGGCGTTATCGAGGTCTATCTGGCGGTTCTTCGCAGCATCGGCCGGGTAGCCATCAGCACGGCCTTAAACACATTTGCCTTTACCCTGAATATTATTTTAAACGCCGTATTCATCTTTGGGCTGTTCGGCGCGCCGAAACTTGGGGCGGTTGGGGTCGCTGTCGCCACCTCCTTCTCTCGGGTGCTGGAACTGATTTTATGCTTTATCGTCTCTGCCCGCAGCAGGGATGTAAAGCTGAAATTTTCCTACATCTTCATGCGGAACAAGGCGCTGTCCGGCGATTTTATGAAAATGTCCCTTCCCGCTCTGCTCAACGACGTGATATGGGGACTGGGCTTTTCAATGTATTCCGTCATAATCGGCCAGTTCCTGGGTACAGACATGGTGGCCGCCAACTCCCTTGTCACTGTGGTGCGCAACCTGGGCACCACCCTTTGCTTCGGTGCCGCCAGCGCCGGCGGCATCCTGCTGGGGCAGAAGATTGGCGAAAACAAAATGGAGGAGGCCGACTCTGACGCCAAAAAGCTGATGAAACTCACCATTATCACGGGGGCTATCGGCGGCCTTATCATCCTAATCGCCACCCCCATTGTTCTAAGTTTCGCCAACCTGACGGAAACCGGAATGGGGTACTTAAAAGTCATGCTGCTCATCAATTCCTATTATGTGATGGGCGCGGCGGTAAACACAACTTTGATTGCCGGGGTTTTCCGGGCCGGCGGCGACAGTAAATTCGGTTTTTGGTGCGATTTGATCGACATGTGGGTATACGCGGTGCCTCTGGGCTTTTTGGCCGCCGCCGTCCTGAAGCTGCCGCCGCTGTGGGTATATTTCCTGCTGTGTACCGACGAATTCGTCAAGTGGCCCTGGGTCATCCGCCGCTACCGCAGCAAAAAGTGGCTGAAAAACATCACCAGAGACGATCTGTTTTAATTGCTGGCCGGTTTTTGATTTTTTTTCCGGCATTTACAAAGAAGAGACGCTATAATCACTGACAGGAAAAACGGCAAAGACGGAAAGGAGCCATGTGACATGACCACGATCCCTCAGAATTACCGGCCCGTTTTAGGGCTTTACGAGACCCAGAAAGCCATTGGTTCCATTAAAAATATTTTTCAGGTAAAGCTGTGCGCCGCATTGCACCTAAAGCGGGTGACAGCCCCCCTGTTCGTGGACCCCGCCACAGGATTAAACGACGATTTAACCGGAGTGGAACGCCCGGTCAGCTTTGACGTTCCCGCCGTGGGAAAGGACGCCCAGGTGGTTCACTCTCTGGCCAAATGGAAGCGCTTGGCCCTAAAGCGGTACGGCTTTTTTGTGGGCAACGGTCTGGTTACGGATATGAACGCTATCCGCCGGGATGAAGAACTGGATAACCTACACTCCATATATGTGGACCAGTGGGACTGGGAAAAAGTCATTGACCGGGAGAGCCGGAACGAAGGGACGCTGCGGGACACGGCGCGGCGGATCGTCAGCGCCATTTGCGGCACTCTGGACGAACTGAAATGGCAGTTTGCCGACTTGAACACAGAACTGTGCCGGGACGTGTCTTTCATCACCTCGCAGGAGTTGGAGGACCGCTGGCCGGAACTTTCCCCCAAACAGCGGGAAAACGCTATTGTAAAAGAGAAAAAGACGGTTTTCGTAGAGCAGATCGGCGGCAAGCTGAAAAGCGGCAAGCCCCACGACGGCCGCGCCCCGGACTATGACGACTGGACCCTGAACGGTGATCTTCTGTTTTGGCACGAGCCATTACAGTGCGCTTTGGAAATCAGCAGCATGGGCATCCGGGTAGACCCTGAAGCCCTGGACCGGCAGCTTACTCTGGCCGGATGCGATGAAAGGAGAAAGCTTCCTTTCCATCAAATGCTGCTAAACGGCCAACTGCCCCTCACCATCGGCGGGGGCATTGGGCAGAGCAGGCTGTGCATGCTGCTCTTGGGCAAGGCCCACATCGGCGAGGTCCAGGCCTCTCTGTGGGACGAAGGAACCACCGCCGCCTGCGCCGCCGCCAACATCATACTGCTATGACAGCAGGAAAAACACGGCACTTTTTTATTTGTCCTTGTGCCCCAAGCGGGTCATTGCCAAAACGATCAGGGCAATGAGTACCATCACCACAAAAATGCCCAGCATACCCTTTCCCATAATGCTGAGAGCTTCCATAAAATTGGCGTAGATTTCAGGAGACATATTTTTTCTTCCTTTCTCTGTGTTTTATGTGGTTAGAAGAAGAACCCCAGAACAATGCCGCCGGCCACAGCAGAGGCGATCTGCCCGGAGACGTTTGCCCCTACGGCGTGCATCAACAGGTGGTTCTGGTTGTTTTCGGCAATGCCCATCTTCTCGATCACCCGGGCGGACATGGGGAACGCGGAAATTCCCGCCGCACCCACCATAGGGTTGATTTTGGTCTTGCTGAACAGGTTTATAATCTTGGCAAATAACACGCCGCCTATCGTGTCGAAAATAAAAGCAAACAGGCCCAGGCCCATGATCATCAGGGTCTGCCAGGTGACAAATCGCTCTGCCTGCATGGAGAATGAAATGGTAATGCCCAACAGCAAAGTGATCAGATTTGCCAGATCGTTTTGGGCAGTCTCGGAAAGGCGGTTCAATACCCCGCACTCCCGAATCAGATTGCCGAACATCAAAAATCCTACCAGGGAAACGGAAGCGGGGGCCACCAGCCCGGCCACCAGCGTGACCACAATAGGGAACAGAATACGGGTGGTTTTGGAAACGGCGTTGGGCCTGTAATCCATACGAATGGCCCGTTCTTTTTTGGTGGTAACAGCCTTAATGGCAATGGGTTGTATAATTGGCACCAGCGCCATATATGAGTACGCCGCCACAGCAATTGGCCCGATATAGTTCGAGTGGAGTACCTGAGACACCAGGATAGATGTGGGACCGTCCGCCGCGCCAATAATGCCGATAGAGGCCGCATCCTTGATGTCAAAGCCTAAAAGCGCGGCCAGGGTGATAGTCAGGAAAATACCGAACTGGGCCGCCGCACCAAAAAGGAACATCTTCGGGTTTGAAAGCAGGGGCCCAAAGTCTATCATGGCGCCGATTCCGATAAACAGCAGCAAGGGCATGGCCTCACTGGCCTCAATGCCAATCTCGAACAGCCACTGGATAATGCCATGAGTTTCACCAACCCCCTGCATGGTCTGGTTCAAAACACCGGACAGGGGCAGATTCACCAAAATGGCGCCAAAGCCCATAGGCAGCAGCAGTGCCGGCTCATAGTCCTTTTTGATCGCCAGCCAGATGAGCGCCCCTCCCACCAGGTACATGACCATCTGCCGCCAGGTGATAGACAGCAAGCCTTCCCATAGAAATTCCATATTCTTTTCCTCTTTTCTTCAAATCGTCCATAAGGTAAGCGTCCGCAAAAAAACCAGACCTATGCAGCAAGTGCACAGGTCTGGTCATTTCAAGCTAAACCAGGGCTTACGCCAGTGATTGTTGATCTAGCTGCGCATACCGCGCCGACTACTCCCCTATAACGAGGCCATTTTAACATTTTAAGAAAACCGTGTCAAGGTTTTATTTCCCGGTGCCCTTACGTTTCCTGTCTTACTCTGCGGGGAAGAATTCACGGGAATACAGTTCGGCGCCGTCCTCGGCCATGTAGGCGACTACTACCGAAGCGTCGCCGCCTACAGCCTGGGCCAACTCGGAAGCTATTCCCTCAAAGGTTTCAGTCATGGAATCGGTCAGGGTGCCCAGCACGGACCCCAGAGTCTCGGGATCGGCCCCGTTGGTGTCCTGATAAGTAAAGGTGTAGACAAGCTGGTTGCCGTTTGCGGTAATGCTGATATCCATGCCGCTGGAAGCCATGCTCTCCTTCATACTGTCTAACTGCTCCCGCATGACGTCGGTATTGATAAAGTCCTCCACCGTCTCAAAGTCGCCGCTGGCAGCGGCGGAGGAAACAGCCTCATCAGCGACAACTGCGGAGGCGGCCCGGGAAACGGCGGAACCGGTGGCGCCGGACCCTGTTCCGGAGGCGTTGTTCCCGCCGCAGGCGGCAAGGCTGAACACACAGGCCGCGCACAGAGCGGCGGCAGACAGGCGAATTAAAGTCTTTTTCATAACAGTACCCTCTTATATGGATTTTTCGGGTCATCCGTCCGAACCTCCCCAAGTATAGGTTCTCTCCTCTGTTTTGTCAAGTGATAAATGTACGCAGTGGAATACATAAAGACATGGGATTTTGCTCCATTTTAAAAGGCGGCTCTTGACATCAGGCCCACTTTAAGTAATACTATATAACAAATACATTACTCTTGCGGAAAGGGGTCTTACACTTATGGACACTGTCACATTGGGGAGAACGGGTATCACCGTAAACAAAAACGGTTTTGGCGCTTTGCCCATCCAACGGGTATCGGCGGACTATGCCGGTATGCTTTTAAAAAAGGCCCTGAACGCCGGGATTACCTACTTTGATACCGCCAGGGCCTACACTGACAGCGAGGAAAAGATTGGCCTGGCCCTGTCCGGTATGCGGGACAAGTTCTATCTTGCCACCAAGACCATGTCCACTACGCCGGAAGGCTTCTGGAAGGACCTGGAAACCAGTCTGCGGCTTTTAAAAACTGACTACATCGATGTGTACCAGTTTCACAATCCCTCTTTCTGCCCAAGACCCAATGACGGCACCGGCCTGTATGAGGCTATGAAGGAAGCCAAAAAGCAGGGGAAGATTCGCTTTATCGGCATTACGAACCACAGGCCCAGGGTAGCCGAAGAGGCCGCCGCTTCCGGCCTTTATGACACGCTGCAATTCCCCTTCTGCTATCTGGCCACCGATCAGGATATCGCTCTTGTAAAGCTTTGCAAAGAGCAAAATGTGGGGTTTATCGCAATGAAGGGCCTTTCCGGCGGCCTTATTACCAATTCCGCCGCAGCTTACGCCTGGCAGGCCCAGTTTGAAAACACCCTGCCCATCTGGGGGGTGCAAAGAGAAAAAGAATTGGATGAGTTTTTAAGCTACATAGACAATCCCCCCACCATAGATGACCCGGTCATCAAAGCGGAGATTGAAAAAGACCGCAAGGAGCTGATCGGAAATTTCTGCCGGGCCTGCGGTTACTGTATGCCCTGTCCCGCGGGTATCGAAATCAACACCTGCGCCCGCATGTCCCAGCTGATCCGCCGCAGCCCCTCGGCCAATCTCCTAAGCCCCGAGAGCCAGGCAAAAATGATGAAGATCGAAGAATGCCTGCATTGCAACCAGTGCAAATCGAAATGCCCTTACGGACTGGACACCCCCACGCTTCTCCAACAGAATCTGGAGGACTACAGGAACATTTTAAGCGGGAAGGCATCAGTGTAAAAAATCCCCCGGCAGAGCGCCGGGGGATTTTTTTATTTTTTTAGGGGGACGCGGCGCATGAGGAGCCAGGCAAAAGCGCTGAAAGCAGCGAAAACCGCCAGACAGAACACCATGCAGTTGGGCGCGGCCCCAAAGGCCAGGTTGGAAAACCATACCAGGCCCCGACACATGGCCTCCCACAAAGCCTCCAGATGGAAACGGTCCCGTATCGTCTTCAAAATGGGCACGCCGCAGATGAACACAAACTCCGCCCCAACGATGACGGCCACCTTGCCCGGGGCGGGCAGGCGGTAAAACAGCGTCGAATAGAAATACCCCAGGGCGGAAGCCGCCAGCAAAAGGCAGAAGCTGAACGCCACAGAGCCAAGAATCAGAGCCGCCCTGTTCCATTGGGGATCGTATATCGTTTCCAGCAGAGAGAGCGATTCCGCCCTGATTACGGGAAGTTTTCCAAAAAGGGTAAAAAGCAGGGTGAAAGCTTCATCGCATACAGCCAACACCAGGCAGAAAACCCCTGTGGCGCATATCCTCCCTGAAAAAAGGCTGCGCCGGGATACCCCGTTTTGCAGGGCCATGCCAAAATTTCCTTTAAAGGAGCAGCACCCTTTCATAAAGGCCACAACAGCGGTAACGGCGCTCAAGCCGTTCATTGTAGTAACCGAAAAACTGCCGGCGGAGTCCCCATAACTTATCAGGGACGCGCCGCCAAAAAGCAGGGTCACCCCGATATATGCGGCGTAGTAAACAATCACAGTCATTTTCTGGGTCCACAACTGATATTTAAAAGACGGATAGATATTCATAAATATTCCTCCTCAGGAATTGGTCAGGATAATGAACAGCTTTTGCAGGTCCATTCCGGTAAATTCCAAGCCGTCGGGGGCCTGTTCTTTTTCCGGCTGGCCCTTCACATATGCGGAACGCAGTCCGCCGATGGAGTCGGTTCCCATAACCTCTTTCCCTCTCAGGTACTCTTCCACCGCGGGGGCGGGACCGGAAACAGTATAAGCATTCCGCAAAAGCTCCTCTCTGGGGCAGGCGGCCAAAAGTCTCCCTTCTTTTAAAACGGCCACGTCCTCGATAAATCCGGCAGCCTCCTCGATCAGGTGAGTGGAAAGCACGACGGTAAATGGGGCCTCCGCGTATTTTGCCAACAAGATCTTATAAAACAACTCCCGGTGGTTGGCGTCCAGGCCCAACACCGGCTCATCCAGCAGCACATATCGGGTGTTCACCGACAGGGCCGTTACCAGTTTAAAAATGGACAGATAACCTGTGGAAAGGCCCTTGATCCTGCCGTCCAGGCTCAGCTCAAAGCTGTCTGCCAATTTCCTGGCAAAATCCTCGTCGAATCGGGGATAAAAATTTTTTGTCCAGCAAAAAGCCTCTTTTACCCTCATGCTCTCCGGGTAGCAGGTCTGCTCGCTCATCAGGTACAGGTCAGATTGGACCCTGTCGGCCTCTTTCGCCGGGACCCCATCTATTGTAACCGCACCGCCGTCGGGAAACAGACGGTTGGAAATGATATTCAACAGGGTGGATTTCCCCGCCCCGTTACGGCCCAACAGTCCGTAAATCTTATCCTCCCCAAAACTGAGGGTCACATCCTTTAGAGCCTGCACTGAACCGAACTTCTTTGAAATGTTCTCGCATACGATACTCATTCCGACGCCTCCTTATCATTCCGAAAACCCTGTTTCATCATGGCGGCCACTTCCTCTTCCGAAAACCCCAGTCGCAGGGCCTCCCGGACCAGGGGCACCAAGTATTTCCTGTAAAAGCTTTGCTGGCGCTTCTGCAGAATGCGTTCCGCCGCCCCGGGGGAGACGAACATGCCCACCCCCCGCTTTTTGTACACCGTGCCCTCTTCTGCCAACAGGGTGATGCCCTTTAGGGCCGTAGCCGGGTTGATGGTGTACCGCACGGAAAACTCTGTAATGGAAGGGATCTGGCTTCCTTCCGGGAAGGCCCCGGTGAGAACGGCGTCTTCAATACCCTCGGCGATCTGCTGGAATATAGGTTTTTCTGAATTGAAATCCAGTTCCATACCGCGCCTCCTTCCTAGTTAATTAGTCAAGTAATTAACCAAATAACAGTATAATGTGTTCCGCTTTCCTTGTCAAGTACCAAAATAAAAAAATATAAAAAACAGGGCGAAAAGGTTCCTCCCCGCCCGGTCTGCCCCATGCCCCAGTAGGTATTCGGGAGCTTTAGAATATAAAACCAAAAGGCGCGGAGCCGGGATCGTTCTCCCACTTTCGCGCCTTTTTCCTGTTGTACGCTTTTGGATTTTCCGGCCTCCTGGTCACGGGATTCAGCCCGTTCCAAGTCTTCCGCCTGGCCATATCCAGCTTTCGTTTTTCCTTTTTCGAAAGCTTTTTATAGGGAATAAATTTCTCCATATGATCCCGTCCTTCCTCCAAGATAGATCTCATAATAGCAGAAAAGCGGGCAAGTGTCAAATCCGTACTAAACCCCGCCCTCCGCCACATAGATATGTACCACATCTATAAGCGAGGGGTGTCCGTATGCGCAGCAGCGTCATTGATAACAGAGCCACAAGGTTAGGGGAATTCATCGTGGAAAACCAGGCCACCGTCCGCCGGGCGGCCAGGCAGTTTGGTGTCAGCAAAAGTACGGTACATAAGGACGTTTCCCAGCGGCTGAAATATATCGACAGCGGACTTTACCGGGACGTAAAAAGCGTGCTGGCCGTCAACAAGGCCCAGCGGCATATCCGGGGCGGTATGGCGACCAGGGAAAAATATAAGAACCTGAAATGAAAACGGAGAGCGCCCCCTCTCGGGGCGCTCTCCTATTTGTCGCTACGCCTGACCGTTGATCACATCCTGGGGGTCCAGGCACACTCCGTCCCGACGGACCTCGATGTGCAGATGGGGCTGATCCGCAGCCTCACATGGCACCGCTGTCACCGTACCAATAGTCTGCCCCTTCGTGACAATATCCCCCTCCTTCACCTGGAAGGCCTCGTCTACGCCGCAGTAGGAAAACTCGTAATCGCCATGCTCTATCACGATCACATTCCCAAGCATGGCATCGGTATAGGTGCGCTTTACCTGGCCATTAGCGCAGGCATGCAGTTCCTCGCCCGCCTGAGCGGCCTGGTCCGCTCCCGTGTGGATCCGCCAGTCCTTCATAGTCGCGGAATATACAGGTGCGCCTGCGCTGTATTGCTTGATAAGCTCCTCAGATTCCAGGGGCCAAATCATGGATGTGCTCCGTTCGTACAAGGGCGCTGTTGCAGGAACAGTGATACTCTCCTCCTCCTCCTGCTGCTCCGGCTGAGGGGCGGGAACCGGCGACGGCGTGACCCCGGGAACTGCCGAAGACGCCGGGCCCACGGCCCGGGCAGTCTGTTCAGGGTCCTTGCTGGCAGAATAAGCCTTACCGCCTGATTCGTCCTCCGTCCGGGATGTAGAAGAAGCTTCCTCCTCCCGGCTGCTGCGCACTTCCTCCGCCTGCATCTGGTTCAGGGATGACTGGTCCGGTTCGTTGGCTGCCGTATAGCTGTGGACCGCATCGTAGGTACTCCACGCCGCGATGCCCACCGCCACCAGGCACACAGCCAAAGCCAGGTAAAAGCCGTTCCTCCGGGCCCGTTGTTCTGAAAATCGTTTTCCGTTCATAGCTGTTCCATTCCTTTCGGATAAAATACAGTCCTGTGACTGTATTTTGGGCAGGAATGAGGATAGTTATGCAAAACAAAATTTACGGAAAACTCTTTTTGGGAAAAAAGGAAAAAGCCCGGCCGGATGGCTGGGCTTTTCCTTTTGCTTGAGGGGTATTATTGAGGAGGGTAGAACATGTATCTCAAGAAAAGGTGCGGTCCATTTCTTTCGAGTACGCTTTCATTATATCCAAAATTCCGCGGGAATTGTTACCGCGTTATGAATAAATCATAAAAATTTGATAATAGAATTATGAATTTTCAAAAAACAACCGGAAAGAAAAAAACAGAAAAAACATTCAAACAAACGTTTACTTTTCCCCCGCGTTTATGATATAATGATATAAATAAAATGATAAGAATGCGGGGGTCCCTATGGAGCAGCTAACAAAAAGCCAACAAAAGGTATACGATTTTTTGGTGAAGCAAGCGCCGGGCGGCGTACCGCCAACCGTGCGGGAAATCTGCGCGGCAACGGGCCTGCGTTCCACCTCTACGGTCCACGCCCATCTGAAAACCCTGGAACGTCTGGGGTACATCACCCGGGACGCGGGACTGAACCGTTCCATCCATATCGAGGGCAGCACCGCCGCGGTGCAGGTGCCCGTGCTGGGAAAGGTCACGGCCGGACAGCCTATCCTGGCCGTACAGGACATTGAAGGCTACCTGCCCTTTCCAGAGAAAGAAGGCAAGGACTTGTTCGCTTTACATGTCAGCGGCCTGAGTATGCGGGACGCGGGCATTTTGGATGGGGACTATGTCATCGCCGAACAGACCCCGGCGGCGGAAAACGGCGACATCATTGTTGCAATGATCGACGACGAGGCTACGGTAAAACGCTTTTTCCGGGAAGGGAACGGGGTGCGCCTGCAACCCGAGAACCCTGATTACAAACCTATACGTTCCGACCACGCCAGCGTGCTTGGCAAGGTCATCGCCGTCATGCGGTACTACTAAAATAAAGGCTTTGCTGTAAAAATGCCAGTTTCACAGGCTTACAGCTTCCCGATCACCGCCATCAATAACCGTTGCGCCTTTTTGGCGGAATCCTCCGCGAAAGTGCGGAAATCGACGGTGCCGGGATCGTTGGCGTTGTCTGAGATACTGCGCAGCACTGCGCATGGGATTGAATTTGCCAGGCAAACATGGGCAACGGCGCCGCCCTCCATTTCGCATGCCAAAGCCCCAAATGCGTCGTGGAGCCAGTTCCCCAGCTTCGGGTCAGCAACAAACCTGTCGCTGGTAGCAATGACCCCGCTGTGTACCGTGCCGTCATAAAGCTTTTCCGCTTCCGCCTTCAGCACGGCGGAAAGATTCTGGTCACATGGAAAGTTGACCACATTCTGCCGTCCCCCTCCTGTGGGAACGCTGATCTGTGCCAGCGGGCTGCCAAGAGCGGTACCGTCAAAATCAAATTGTACGCACGAGGTGCCGATCACCGCGTCGCCGATATGTACATCAGGCCCGACGCCTCCCGCCACGCCGATATTTAAAATCAGCCGGGGGCTGTAAAAATCCGCCATTGCCTGGGCGCACAGGGCCGCGTTTACCTTTCCCTCAGAGCATCGGGCCGCCACAAAAGGCACGCCGGCAAGGGTCCCCCGACAGAAAGTTATCCCGCTGTGTTCTTCCCTGTTTTCCACTTCAGCCTCTTCCAATATGGCGTCGATCTCCATATCCATAGCGCCGATCACGCCAATGATTTTTCCCATTCTTGCATCTGCCTCCTTCTCAGCGCCAACTTTGTTTGCTTGTTTGCTTCACGTGCGGAAAATTTCTTTGTCTGCGCGTGGATTCCCGGCGTTCCGAAAAGCCGGGAAACAAATTTGCCGTTCGAAAAATTTATTTTTTAATCTTTGCGGTTTTTTCCCGGATAAATTTTTCAAAGCTTTCAAAATCACCTTGTTCAAAACCGTACTGGTCAATAAGATATGCATTCTCGGGGCCATAATAAAGGTAGATGTACTGGCCCCTTCGGCGGATGTCTGTGATCTGGAAATATGGGTACACACTGCCGGACTGGATGCCGGATACCCGGAAGCCGTCGTCGTAGAATATGTAGTGGGCCACCTGGGATACCCCCCTTTGGAAGACCTTCATCTGCACCTTTTCAATGGTGCCGGGCATACTGATGAGCCGGTAGATATAGTAAACTGTAACGCCCACGACGCAAAGCTTTAACCACCAGGTCATATCCATGATAAAGGCCACGGACAGGATCAGAGCGCATACTGCCGCGCCCACTATCACAGCGCCGATACGTTTGACATACGCCTGATACACGCTGAAAGCGTGGACCGCTTCTTTAGTGCACTCTGTGGAATTGACAAACCGCATCTCACCGGTAATGGTGTCCCCCGGGTGCTGCTGGCGGTACTGGCTGAGCCGCTCGGCCATTTTCGCCTTGACCTTTTTATCGCGCCGGTTGCGCACGGGGATGTAGATAATGGGCAGCAAAACGGCCAGCACCAGAAACCCCAGCATCAGCAGCGCGGGCACAAAATCTTCCGGCTGGGTTTCCGGTTTTTCCAGCATATTGGTAACGGTAAAGGAATTGATTATGCTGTCCAGCAAGGCGACTTGCTCATCGGTGATCTCTTTACTGCCGTTATAGAGTTCAAAGGTGACGGCGTAGCCGTTGAGAATGGTGCCGCAGATTATGCCGTGAACTTCGGAGTCCTCCATAGAACTGTCCATCCTCATGCGGTAGAACAGCAGGCCGTTTACCTCTTCGTAACTCTTCTCCAGCTTGACTTCGTCTGACTGGGCCTCGGCCAGGTTGTCCAAAAATGTCTGGCGGTCCTCTTCATCTAGGTCTTTCAGCTGAAAAATGCTTTGAGACGAAGTGGTTTCTTTTGTCATCACCATGATGTTGGTATCGCCGTTTTCAGTAAAAAAGCTTGCAAGCACGTTAATCTCCTGATAGTTGGAAATACGTGTTGCCGGATCGGCGATTCCGGCTAAAGCCCAAGAGGGATCTTCCTCGGAAGAATTTTGATCAAAAGTATAGACAAATTCATCCGGCACCGTTATGGTAAAATCGCTTTGGCTCCAGGTTGTTGCCGATGCCGGTACGTACAGGGCGGCAAACAAGAGAGCCGCCAAACACATAGAGACCGCTTTTTTCCAATTCAAATCCATCCATTCCTTTCTTCAGTATAGGTTTGGGGCGTATTGCCTATTCAGTATAACACATTTGCCCTCTTAACAAAAGTAAAAAGCCAAAAAAATAACAAAAAGATTGACTCCTCACTGGAATCGGCGTAAAATCTAAATGAAAGGACGGGATCAGAACATGATTACTGCGGTTATTACCGGCGCTTCCAGCGGTCTGGGAAAAGAGTACATCAACGCCATTATCGCCCAATATCCCACGGTGGATGCTTTTTGGCTGATAGCCCGCCGGAAAGAGGCGTTAAAGGAGATTGCCGAGGAGCACCCCGACAAAACGATCGCCGCTATCTCCCTGGACCTGTCAAAAGAAGAAAGCCTTACGATCTTTGAACAGCTTTTGAAAGAGAACAATCCGGAAATCAAAGTCCTTGTAAACAATGCCGGCTATGGCAAGTGTGCAGACTTTTTCTCCTCCGGCCGGGGGATTCAAACCGGGATGGTGGACCTGAACTGTCGGGCCTTAACTGGCATAACCCGGCTATGTCTGCCATATATGCTGGATGACAGTCTGATTTTGAATATCTCCTCTATCGCCGCTTTTGCCCCTTGCCCCCGCATGAGTGTGTACAGTGCCACAAAATCGTATGTCCTGGCCCTTTCCAAAGCCCTCCACGACGAACTGCGGCCCAGGGGCATCAAGGTCACCGCCGTGTGTCCAGGCCCTATGGACACGGATTTCTGGAATGTGGCCGGCGTCCCCGAAGGCAAGTCCAAGCTGATCGACAAGCTTCCCAAAGTCTCTCCCCAACAGGTGGCCGTTTGTTCTCTCAGGGCCGCCAAGCGGGGCAAAATGGTGTATACCAAAGGCATTTTCTATAAAATCTACCATGTGCTGGGGAAGATTTTGCCCCACGGATTTTTGATGCAGTTCACAGAGGTGTGATATGGAAAATGTTTTCCTGCGCCCTCTGGATCCGGAGGATGCGCCTTTGCTGTTAAAGTGGATGACCGACCCTCAGGTTCTGGAATGGTACGAGGGCCGGGACCAGGTTTTCACCCCGGAACGGGTACAGGAAGACTTTTTTGAGGAAGAGCCCGGTATGCGCCGGTGGGCTGTTCTCTATCATGGCAGACCCGTGGGCTACGCCCAGACATACCCCCTGGACGAGGAAGGACTGAAGGAGTACGGCCTTCCTCCCTCGGAAAAAAATGTATTCGCAATGGACCAGTTTATCGGTGAGCCGGACTGCTGGGGGAAACACATTGGCCGGAGTTTCGTTTCCCTGCTTGTCTCTTATCTGACGGAACAGGAGGAGGCCGGCGCTGTAGTGCTGGACCCCCATGTGAGTAACCCCAGGGCCGTCCGGTGTTATGAAGCCTGCGGCTTTCGGAAAATAAAAATCCTTCCCGCCCACGAATGGCACGAGGGCAGGAAGGAAGACTGCTTTTTGATGAAGTATCACAAATCGTGATACTTCTTTCTTTATGGTACTGCATTTCCCGGGAATCCCCCGATCAGGTCCTTTACGATCTCCGCCGCCATCAAAAGCCCGGCGGCGCCGGGTACAAAAGCCATGCTGCCCGGAGGGGTACGCCCGGCGGTGCCCTTTGTTTCCCCGCTCTCCGGGGGTGCAGGCACGACCGCTTCCTCCGTGGAGAACACCACTTTCACATGGTCGATCCCCCGCTTTTTCAGTTCTCTTCGCATGACCCTGGCCAGAGGGCACACGCTGGTTTTAGAAATATCCTCCACCCGAAAGGCCATAGGGTCAAATTTATTGCCGGTACCCATACAGGAAATCACCGGCACACCCGCCTCTTTTGCCCGACGGATGATCTCCAGCTTGGCGGCCACTGTATCCACCGCGTCGGCCACATAATCAAACTGAGCGAAGTCCAGAGCCCCGGCGTTTTCGGGCAAAAAGAACAGGGGTAAGGCCCGCACCCGGCAGTTTGGGTTGATTTCCAGCACCCGCTCTTTGGCCGCTTCGGCTTTTGGCTTTCCCACCGTGCTTTCCAAAGCGATGATCTGACGGTTCAGGTTGGTAACAGCCACCACATCCCCGTCGATGATATCCAAAGCCCCCACGCCGCTGCGGGCCAGAGCTTCTATGACATAACTGCCGACGCCCCCGGTGCCAAACACGGCAACCCTGGCATTTTTCAGTTTGCTAAGCTTTTCCGGGCCAATCAGCATCTCTTCCCTTGCAAACCGTTCCCTCACAGCCTGTCCTCCTTCAGGGGCGCGTCGGCAATACACAGGCCCGCTACCTCCTTTGCGCCTGCCCGGTACAGGGCTAAAGCGCACTCGGTCATAGTAGCCCCCGTGGTAACAATGTCGTCCACGAGCAGCACGCGTTTCCCCGCCGCGCCGCTCCCGGCTTCATATGCCATTTTTACGTTCGCCAGCCGTTCCTGCCGGGGCAACTCGTGCTGGACCGCCGTATCCCGCACCTTGCGCAGAATGGGCAGCAGCGGCAGCCCCAGAGCTTTTGCTACAGATCTTGCCAAAAGCTGGCTCTGGTCATATCCCCGCTTTTTCTTCCCAGCCGGGGACAAGGGGACCCAGGCCACCCCATCAAAGGTGCCCAGCCCTTCCGCAGCTGCGGCCATCATTCGTCCAAATGGTCTGGCCAAAGCCTTTTTCCCCTGAAACTTCATCCTGTGGATATTCTCCCGGCAGCCGCCCGTATAGGCAAAAGGGGCCATCACCACAAATTTCTCCCCATTGCCTGCGGTCAGGCGGAACCGGCGTTCCCTGGGCCCTTCGGGCAATTTCTTCCCGCAAGCCCCGCACAGCGCCTCCCCCGGAGCGATCCGCGCCCCGCACAACAGACACCTGGGTGGGAAGAAAAACCCCAAAAACAGTTCCCCAACTCCGGCGTTTAAGCCCTTCATATGGTCCGGCAAAACCGTCGAAAGGCTTCCCGGCCGTCTTCGGTATCTTTATACACACCGGCATTGCCCAAAATTTTGCCGAAAATATCGCCGATGCTATCCTTCACCGCCTTCTCCGCGTTTTCGGCGGTGACCCCGGATGTCTTCAATTCTTCAAACCAGTCCCGGTGTTTTTCCATATCCGGCTCGTTAAAAATGGTCCGGGCTTTCCGGGGATCGGACAGAGCCTCTACCATTTTTTCAGTCTCTCCCAAAAGGCGGGGAGGCAGGATAGCCAGGCCCATCACTTCAATAAGGCCGATATTCTCTTTTTTAATATGGTGATACTCGGCGTGGGGATGGAACAGGCCCAAAGGATGCTCTTCTGTGGTGCGGTTGTTCCGCAGAACCAGGTCCAGTTCAAAGTCCTCTCCTCTGCGGCGGGCAATGGGCGTAATGGTATTGTGGGGAGTGTCACCGGTATAGGCGTAAATGTCCGCTGCCTCGTCGGTGTAGTCCCGCCACTTGGTTAAAATGCGATCGGCAAGCTCGATCAGATCCTCCTTGTTCCCAGAGCGCAAGCGGATGACCGACATGGGCCATTTTACAATGCCAGCTTTCACATCCTGAAAACCACAGAAGGACATTTCACTTTCTAGCGGGGCTTTTGCCATAGGGAACTCGTAATTGCCACCCTGGAAATGGTCATGGGACAGGATAGAACCGCCCACGATGGGCAGGTCGGCGTTAGAGCCCACAAAATAGTGTGGCAGGAACGTCACAAAATCCAGTAAACGCTCAAAGGAAGCGCGGCTGACCTTCATGGGCCTGTGCTCGGCGCTTAACACGATACAGTGCTCGTTATAATACACGTAGGGAGAATACTGCAAAAACCAGGGCTCCCCGCAAAGGGACAGGGGAATAAGCCTGTGATTTCCCCGGGCCGCCTGGTTGGCACTTCCCTGAAAGCCTTCGTTTTCCCGGCACAGAGCGCATTTGGGGTACCCTGACTGGGGAGCGTTTTTTGCCGCTGCGATAGCCTTAGGGTCCTTTTCCGGCTTTGACAGATTGATGGTGACGACCAGGTCCCCGTACTTCGTGGGAGCGGTCCACATTTTGTCCTTTTCCACCCGGTCCACATGGATGTAATCGGAAGCCCGGCTGAGACCGTAGTAATAATCGGTAGCCACTTTCCTGTCCTCCCCGTACAGGTTGTAAAACCTGGCGGCCACTTCCGAGGGTCGGGGCATCATGCAGTTCATGATCTCCGCGGAAAGCTGGTCCCGGCTATCCCGGGTATCCGGGTCTAAACGACCCTTTTCAGCCGCCCAGCAGCACAGTTTTTCCAGGGGATCGGCAGGATAGGGCAGCGATTCCTCCACATCCCGCCATTCAAACCGGCCCTCGCCCAACAAAGCCAACATCCGGTTGACAGCGTACACCTGATCCTCCGGCTGTAAAAGTTTCTTTTGCAGACCGTACCGCACAAGCCTGCTTACCTCCAGGTTAAAATCTGTCCCGCTCATCATAGCTTCCCCTTTCCACATCAGTTTAGTTTATTTTACACCATAATCCCGCCGGAAACAAGGGAAAACAAAAAATCCCGCCAAAACGGCGGGATATTCTTCCATAAGCGGCCTACCGTTTGGGCAGAGCGGCGCCCTCTACGGTGTCCTCGTCCTGCTGGGGCTTGATGTCTCCGGCGGCGGTAAGGGCCATCTTGGTGAGCGTGGGACCTACCAACTCGTAAATCAGCACGCCAAACAGCACAATACTGCGAATGGTGGATCCGATCTCGCCCAACACCCCCACCTGCGACGCCATACCCAAAGCCACGCCGGCCTGGGGCAGCAGGGTAATTCCCAAATACCGCTTGACCTGGAAGGGGCATTTTGCCATGCGGCTGCTTATATAAGCGCCGACATACTTGCCGATAGAGCGGGAAAGGATGTACACCACGCCCACACCTACAATAGCCAGATCGGTGAACACGTCAAAGTGAAGCTCTGCGCCGCTCAACACAAAGAACAGGGTAAGGAACGGGGCGGACCACTTATCGGCCCGGTCCATCAGATCCTCAGAAATGGGACAGATGTTGCAGAACACGGTGCCCATCATCATGCACACCAGCAAAGAAGAAAACTTGATCTCCAATTCCCCAATTGTAAAGGACATCATGGAAAGGGCTACCGCCATAATGACGAACCCGGCGATCATGGCCGTGCGGTTCCGGCGGGACTTAAACCACTTTTCCAGATAACTGAGGCCCCAGCCAAGCAGACCGCCCAGCAGGAGGGAAAGGACGATTTCCAGCAAAGGAGCCACAGCAATTGAAAGCACGCTGGCGCTGTTGGAGGTCATTGCCTGGGCCGCGCCGAAGGAAACAGCGAAGATGATAAGCCCCACCGCGTCATCCAGGGCCACCACGGGCAGCAGAATATCGGTAACGGGGCCCTTAGCCTTGTACTGCCGCACCACCATCAGGGTAGCGGCCGGGGCTGTAGCGGCAGCAATAGCGCCCAAAGTGATGCAGGCCGAAACAGGCAACTTGTCCCCCAGGAAGATGTGCAGGATCAGCAAAGCCGCGTCTACCAGTAAAGTGGCCGTAAAAGCCTGGAACACACCAACAATCACAGCGGCCTTGCCGGTGGTCTCCAGTGAGGAGAGCCGGAACTCGCTGCCAATAGCAAAAGCGATGAATCCCAAAGCAACATCGGAGATGACCGACAGGCCTTCTACCTGCTCGAAGGTATTAAAACCAATACCGGGAATGCCAAAAGCGCCAATCAGGCAAGGCCCCAGTAAAACGCCGGTAATCAGATAAGAGGTCACATCGGGAAGATTAAAACGTTTTAACAGCCGGGTCATCATCATGCCGGCTACCAACGCTACGGAAATGCTTAAAAGCGTTACCATAAAAACCCCCTCTTTCGTAAATTCGTTCCCACGGGCTTTACCAAATGACACGGTTTCCGCATATCCTGCAAAACGCTCTTATCTTACCCCTATTTCGCGCTTTTGTCAATCACCGAAACAACGAAAAACAGGCCGCTGCCCGTTAAATTTTCGGACAGCGGCCCCTTGCCCCTTATTCAGCCTCTCCCTCGTTCATCCGGTCCAGCACCCGGCTGATCACCGCCAGGGCCCGCACATAGCTGTAGCTTGCGTCTATTCTGGTATCTCCCGACGGCGTCGTGCCGGTCCCCGCCAGGTTCAGTTCATCGTAAACCCGGCGCACATCCCCTCTGGCCCAGTTGGGCAAAGAGGCAATGGTCCTGTACCGTTCTTCGTTTTCCTGGTACACCATCTGCGCTTCTTCCCGGGCAAGCCGGGCGATCTCATCCCGCGTCAAATCCGTCACCTCCATCCCGCCGATGATGGCCGGGTAATCTTTATAAGCCCGGTCCTTATCAAAGCGTTTGCCGTTAATAACCCCGCTGTTGGTATACTGCCACATCCCATACGGCCCGTCAAAGTCCAGCGTATCGTCCCACTGGGCTATCCACCTGTCAAACCTGTCCAGCCTGGGGCTGGAAAGCCGGGTCTGCCACCAGTATAAAAACGAGTAAATGCCGCAGTAAAAGCCGGCGTCCTCAATAGCCTGACAATAGGCCGCGCAATTTTCAATAATGGCCTCCCCTGCCGGCAGAGAACTGTCTTCCACGTCGTACCATACGCCATAAAGGGGCCTTTTCCCCCGCAGAAGCCGCAAGGTATGAGCGGCCTCGCTGCGGGCCATGTCTGTATTCTGGGCATATGAATACAGATACACCCCATAAGGGAGTCCCGCGGCCTCGCATTTGCGCACGTTGGCTTCATATTGGCTGTCATCCTGGTTCACAAAATCACTGCCATAACCGCACCGGATGATGACAAAATCTGCCTGCCCCTTCATAGCGGCGATATCCACATCGCCGTTAAATTCTGAAATATCGATCCCTGTCGCCGATACTTCTGCCATTAGCCTTTCACCTCCCCGGGAGATCACCTTCTCCCCCTGGGACAGGATATGCGAAACGGCAAAAAATGACAACCGCCCCGCCAAAAACCGAGAACAGAAGATTTTTGCTTCAAAGCCTTGACTTGGGGTAGAAAATCTGATACAATGCTATCTGTTGCGGGGGCATAGCTCAGCTGGTTAGAGCGCCTGCTTCACACGTAGGAGGTCACAGGTTCGAGTCCTGTTGTCCCCACCAAAACGAAGAAATCCGAACTTCGTCTTTTTAAGGACGGCGTTCGGATTCTTCATTTCTATTGAGGATATAGGAATTGCATATTAGCTAAAGAGCCGAGAAGTGCAGAAAAGGTTCCTCATGCAACGCTCCAGTTTCCTTGCAGGGTCTCCTCAATCGTGGCGCTGCCTTCTTGAGTTTGTGCGGCGAGTTCGCCGGGTGGCACAATTTCAACATTCATCACTTGATATTCGCCGCTCTCATAACTTTTTACCATGATTGATAAAGGACTATTCTTTGCTTACTGCGGCTCAAAATTTACGTCGCTATATTCTGTCACTTCTACTTGAAAAGCCACAGCCTTTTTGCTATGCTGAAATCATGAAGAAAGACGGATTTCTATTTGAAGTCTTTCTGCTTATGTGCTTGATGCTACCAGTGGGAAACAGATTCCCGCAAATATCCGGAGCGCTATAAAAGGCGATTTCCAAAAACCGAAGATGAGGCCTTGAAGAAATATGCGCCGGAGCTTGCCATACCCATAGTTAGTTGGATTGAGATCCTATCGTGGTGTGCCGGAGAGGCGCTGGCCTTCTGTGGACCGTTCTGCGCTGTATGAGCCGACAGAAGAGTTCCCGTTGTCCCCGCCAAAACGGAACTTTTCATGTCTTGTGTCGGGGAGGTTCCCTTTTTATTAGCGATGAAAGGCACCGCCGCCTTTCCGCCGCTCAAAACCGTGCCTCTCCTCCCATATTGTGAAAACGGCACGGAAAGGATAAAACGGAACGGGAGCAAAAATATTTTTCCAAATGATATTTTTTTGTAGAAAAACCGAATACAGAATGATATAATATTGTGTGTAAGCGGCATGACCGCCATGTACTGAAAAAGCGGCGAAAGCGCCGTACATAGAGAGAGGAGTTGTTTCTTTGAACCGATTGCAGATCATCCACCCCAGCGACAGACAGAAAACCGTGGCCCAACTCTATTCCGATTTGGCCCGGCGGGGCTCTGTTGCTCCTCATGGGAACTGCCCTTTAGAGCAGAGCGCTGCCTTTTTAAAGCTGTGCGCCTCCCAAAGCTGCGGCAAATGCGTACCGTGCCGGGTGGGCCTGGACCAGGCAGCCGGCATTATGGAGCGCATTTCAGAGGGCAGGGGAGAACTTTCGGACATTGCCACCTTAGAGGCCCTGGCCGAAAGTATCCGCGACAGCGCCGACTGTGCCATCGGCTCTGAAGCCGCCAAAAGCATTAGCCAGTGCCTGAAGTCCTTCCGGCAGGATTTTATTTCCCATATCGAAAAGGGCCGCTGTACCACCGTGTTCGATTCCGTGCCCTGCCGGGCGGGCTGTCCCGCTCATGTTGACATTCCCGGCTATATTGCCCTGGTCCGTGCCGGACGATACGCCGACGCTATCAGGGTCATCCGCTATGATAATCCATTTCCGTCGGTCTGCGCATTGGTGTGTGAGCATCCTTGCGAAATGGCGTGCCGCCGAAACATGGTGGATGACGCCGTGAATATCCGGGGCATCAAGCGTGTGGCTGTAGACGGCGCCGGAGAGGTGCCTTGCCCTGACTGTATGCGGTCCACCGGCAAGAGGATCGCCGTAGTGGGAGGTGGCCCCTCCGGCCTGACCGCCGCCTATTATCTGCAGCTGATGGGCCACCAGGTGACCCTTTACGAACAGCGTGCCCGCCTGGGAGGTATGATGCGTTACGGTATCCCCCGCTACCGCCTGCCGGACGAGTATCTTGACCGCGACATCAACGCCATTCTGAGTACCGGGGTACAGGTGCATACCGGCGAAACTATCGACGGCGCCGGCTACCAGGCCCTCCGGGAAAAATTTGACGCCGTGTACCTTGCTATTGGGGCTCATTCCTACCGGGGTCTGGGGGTTGAAGGTGAGGACGCTGAAAATGTCCTTTCCGCCGTAGAACTTTTGCGGGCTATGGGCGACGGAGAGGCTCCCGATTTTGCTGGCAAACGTGTGGTAGTAGTCGGCGGCGGAAACGTGGCTATGGACTGTACTCGCACCGCCATGCGCTTGGGGGCCAAGAGCGTACAGTGTGTGTACCGCCGCCGCCAGGCCGACATGACCGCCCTCCCCGCCGAGGTGGAGGCCGCGATTGCAGAGAACTGTGAAATCGTCACCATGCAGGCTCCTGTCCGGGTGGAAAAAGATGCGGACGGCCGTGTGGCCGCTCTCATCACCCAGCCCCAGATCCCGGGGGCTTACGCACAGGGTCGTCCCAAGCCCATCCCGGCCGATAAGGCCGAAGAGCGCATTGAGTGCGATGTGATCATCGCGGCAATTGGCCAGGTGGTTGACAGCGCCGATCTGGCGAAGCACGGTCTGCCCACCCTGCGGCAGAATATCCAGAGCGACGAGGGCTGTATGGTTTTCCAGAGCAAGGGCGTGTTTGCCGGCGGTGACTGCGCCAGCGGACCATCCACCGTCATCCGTGCGGTAGAGGCCGGTAAAACTGCCGCTGCCAACATCGACGCCTACCTGGGATTCAACAATGTGCTGCCCCAGACCGTGGAGATTCCTCCCGCCCAGAGCGCGGTACTGGGACCTTGCGGCCGGATCGAACTGGGGGAGCGCCCCGCCGACAGCCGCAAACACGATTTTGAACTTACCGAACTGAATATGACCGGTCAGGAGGCCGCTCAGGAATGTTCCCGGTGCCTGCGCTGCGACCATTATGGCTTCGGGGCATTCCGGGAAGGGAGGAACGCCAAATGGTAAATATTGTTATCGATGGGAAAAAAGTTAGTGTAGAACCTGGCACTACCATTCTGGCCGCCGCCGAAAAGGCCGGCGTCCACATCCCCACCCTGTGCTATTTAAAAGGGATTAACGAGATCGCCGCCTGCCGTGTCTGTGTGGTAGAGGTGGAGGGAAACGAGAAGCTGTCCGCCGCCTGCAATACCGCTGCGGAGGACGGCATGGTGGTACATACCCACAGCCAGCGGGCGCTTACTGCCCGGCGGGTGAACGTCCAGCTTATCCTCTCCCAGCACAACGTGGCGTGCACCACCTGTGCGCGGGGCGGGAACTGCTCTTTGCAGGAGGTTGCCAAAGAGTTGAACCTTTTGGATGAACCCTTTGAGAAGAAGCCCCTGCCCTTCCGCTGGGACAGGGAAGCTCCCCTCATTCGGAATGCCAGTAAATGCATCCAGTGCCTGCGGTGCGTGAACGTGTGCGACAAGGTGCAGAGTCTTGGGGTTTGGTCCCTTAACGGCACGGGCCGTCTCTCCCAGGTAGGGGTGCGGGACGGCATAGATTTTAAGGATATCAACTGCTCTCTCTGCGGCCAGTGCATCACTCACTGTCCTGTGGGGGCCCTTACCGCCCGGGACGATACCCAGAAGGTGCGGGACGCTCTCTCCGATCCTGAGAAGATTACAGTGGTGCAGGTGGCCCCGGCAGTGCGGGCGGCCTGGGGCGCGGCTGTGGGCCTGCCTGAGGAACTGGCTACAGAAAAGCGCATGGTGGCGGCCATCCGCTCTTTGGGTTTCCAATATGTGTTTGACACCGACTTTTCCGCCGACCTTACCATCATGGAAGAGGGCAGCGAACTTTTGAAGCGGTTGGGCGACGGGCAGGAACACCAGTTCCCCATGTTCACCTCCTGCTGTCCCGGCTGGGTGCGCTTTCTGAAACTGGAATACCCCGATCTGGTAAAGGAACTCTCCAGCGCGAAATCTCCCCAGCAGATGTTTGGGGCTGTGGCCAAAAGCTGGTACGCCCAGCTGCTGGGCGTAGAGCCTGAAAAGATTTTCTGCGTCTCCCTCATGCCTTGTACCGCCAAAAAGTACGAGTGCGCCGTTGAGGCTGTAAACGACGCGGCGGAACGCGATGTGGATGTTGTTCTTACCACCCGGGAGTTGGGCAGGCTCCTCCGGGGCGCTGACCTTGCTTCCCTTCCCGAGGAGGAGTTTGATCAGCCTTTGGGTGTGGCCTCCGGCGCGGGTGTCATTTTTGGGGCCACCGGCGGCGTAATGGAGGCTGCTCTTCGCAGCGCTTACTTCTTGGCTACCGGCGAGAACCCCGATGCCGACGCGTTCTCCCAGGTGCGGGGCATGGACGGCTGGAAAGAGGCCCAGTATGAACTGGGCGGCAGGACCCTTCGGGTCGCTGTGGCGAACGGCTTGGGCAATGCAAGGAAACTTTGCGACGCGCTTCAGGCCGGCCAGGTGCAGTACGACTTTGTGGAAGTCATGGCATGCCCCGGCGGCTGTGCCGGCGGTGGAGGACAGCCCATTCAGGACGGCAAAGAGCTTGCCGAGGAACGCGGCCAGCGGCTTTACGATCTGGACCGGGAGAATCCTCTGCGCTTCTCCCATGAGAACCCGTCTATTCAGGCGCTGTATAAAGAATATATGGGTGCGCCTCTGTCTGAAAAAGCTCATCATCTGCTTCATACTGACCAGTCAGCCTGGAAACTGTAATTATCAATTCAGCAGACATCACAGCCCCCGCCGGGTCCGGCGGGGGCTGTTTGGCTTATTCCGCTGTCTCTATCCTTTTCACAGGTCGAAGGACCTCATAGCCGATCACCTCGGGGTAGTGCCGTTGGTAGTCCTGGCAGATATCCTCGTTCCATTGCCAGCCCTGTTTCGTCGGGTCGTAATTCCAGGCCAGCTTTTCCACCCGGCCCATCACTTCCCCGTAGTCCTTCAGGTAGTCAAAGGGGGGATGGAAAAACACCGTATAATAACTGGCCGGGATATCCCGTATTTCAAAGCCCTCCGGAACGGGGCCGTCGTAGCCGGCGGGGACGCCGAACCCGTAAAAATAGCCCTTTTGCCCATTTTCATAAAACCAGCCAGCCGTGTGCGGTGTGATGACGGGATGGGACATGTGGCTCATGCTGTCGATGATCCCGCAGACCTTGTCGCAGTCATGCCGGGACCAGAAACTCATATAATCCGTGGCTTTGCTGTCCCAAATGCCCACATAGGCGTGGGCGGGGATGTACTCCATTCTCACATTTGCTTCTCTCAGTGCGGTTTGTTCCACAGTAGGTTCTCCTTTCGGATAATGTTCGGGGAAGAAAACGACCTGCGCGGGGGAAAGGGCGATGGGACCGGGGCTCTTTCGGTATGCCGCCGGCGTGCATCCATAAGCACTTACAAAGGCTCTGGTCAAAGCCTCTTGGGAAGAGTACCCAAAGGCCAGGGCGATGTCCAGAAGTCTCTTTTTCGTGTCCCGAATCTCCAGGGCGGCCTTTGTCAGCCGTCTTTTCGCCACGTAGCTTTTGATGGTCGTGCCCACGATCTCGTGGAATTTGGAGGAACAGTAATAGGGGGAATACCCTATCTGCCTCGACATGTCAAAAAGCGTAGGATTTTCCGTGAGATGTTCCTCAAGCCAGTCGATCATGGCCTGAATCGACGCGTTCCATTCGTACAAGCTGTTTCGCCCCCTTGATTCCGATTATATCACACCACAGCAGTGGAAAATCTTGATGTAAGTTGCGGGAAAAACCGTGGCGTCCGCAGAATGCGATTGATTTTTTCCTAAAAATTAACTATACTGTAAGAAAAGGCGGGAAAAACGCCGGGAGAAAGGACGAGGGCGCAGAAATGGCAAATGATTCCAGGTTCGCCGTGCTTATCGACGCGGACAACGTGTCTGTAAAATACATCAAAATTATTTTAGACGAGGTCTCAAAGGACGGTGTAGCCACCTATAAACGCATTTACGGCGACTGGACCAACCCTTCTTTGGTTTCCTGGAAAAGCGCACTTCTGGATAACTCTGTGCTGCCCATTCAGCAGTACAGCTACACCACCGGCAAAAATTCCACCGACTCCGCCATGATTATAGACGCTATGGATATTCTCTATTCCGGCAGGGTAGACGGCTTCTGTCTGGTGTCCTCCGACAGTGATTTTACCCGGCTGGCGGCCCGTCTGAGAGAATCCGGCATGACGGTCATCGGCATGGGGGAGAGCAAGACTCCCAATTCCTTTATTGCCGCCTGCAATAAGTTCCGGTATCTGGACATTCTGGCGGCGGCGGATGAAGAAGAACCGGAAGACGACGCCGCGCAGTATTCGCCGCAATTTACACAGTCCCAAAACAAAAAAGGGAATTCCCGAAAGCCTGGAAAGCCCAAAGCGAAAGACGAGCCCAAGCCGGAAAGCAGACAGGAACCCGATCCCGGCCAAAACCCTCAGACCAGCCTGCGTACCATTCGCCGGGCGCTGAAAACCATTGTCCGGGAAAATTCCGACGAGGACAACTGGATCTTTATTGGAAAGGTGGGGAACATTCTGGTAAAGCAGTATCCCGACTTTGACGTGCGCAACTACGGCTTCACGAAGCTTACCCCGTTTTTAGATTCCCTGGAAATGTTCGAGATAAAGGGCGAACGGATGGAAAACGGCAAGAGCCAATATTATATTCATCTCAAATAAGCTTTTCAAAGGCCAGGCGCTCGCTGCCGTCTTCTACATAAATCACACCTTTGCGGGAAAATCCCGCTTTTGCCAAAGCCCTTTGCATGGGAAGATTGTCCCGGTGGGTGTCCCCCCGCAGAACGGTGACGCCCCTCTCCTTTGCCTGGCGCTGCAATTCGTCAAACATCAGTCCGGCCGCACCCTTTCCTTTGGCCTCCGGAGCAACGGCAATACGATGGAGGAAACCGTAGATTTCCGGGTCAGTTTCCCAGGTGCCTTGTTCGATTTTCTCATAGGTGGGTTCCCGGCCAAATGCCAGGCAGGCCACAGCCAGAATTTTTCCCTGGTGTTCCAGCACATAGCCAGTGCCGTGTTCCATGTCCAACCGGGCGTCTTCCTCATTGGGGTAATCTCCGGTCTGCCACTGGTCTACCCCCTGGGATTTCAGGGCGGCACGGGCGGCTTTATAAAGTTCGGCGATAATGGGCAGGTCCGGCTCTTCCGCGGGTCTAACTTTCATAAGGTACTTCCTCTCTGTTGATTCTCCTCTTTATGTTACCAATTTCCTCTTGTTTTTTCAACCGGGAGCAGGTATAATATTTTCGCAGGCTGCAAATGGCGGCGGAGCGATGGAATATGGGAGCGGACAGGTCTGCGCGGCGGGACGCCGTGAACCATGTCAGGCGGGGAACCGAGCAGCATTAAGCGGATGTTCCCGGGCGATGCAGATCGCCTGTCCGTTCTCATATTTTACCGGCCGCTGCCTGCTTGTCTCTCAGGAGGTGAAACCATGTCTGCCTATAAGGTGTTGTACCGGAAATACAGGCCCAGGTTTTTTGCCGATGTGGTGGGCCAGCCCCAAGTGACAGTCACTCTGAAAAACGAGTTGACCCGGGGCAGGATTGCCCATGCCTACCTTTTCACCGGCTCTCATGGTACGGGAAAGACCACCTGCGCCAAAATTTTAAGTAGGGCCGTCAACTGTCTGAACCCCCAAAATGGGGACCCATGTGGGGAATGTGAGATGTGCAGAGGACTGGAAGACGGCTCTATTTTAGACGTGGTGGAAATTGATGCGGCCAGCAACAACGGGGTGGACAGCATCCGTTCATTGATCGAAGAATCAAATTTCACCCCGGCTACCGCCAAGTACCGCGTGTATATCATTGACGAGGTACATATGCTCTCCGTGGCGGCGTTTAACGCCCTTCTGAAAACGTTGGAGGAACCCCCCGCCCATGTGATCTTTATTTTGGCTACCACCGAGGTCCATAAGTTGCTACCCACCATTTTATCCAGGTGCCAGCGGTTCGATTTTAAGCGGGTGGCCCCCGAGGCCATTGCCGACCGGCTGGCATACGTGGCGGAGCAGGAAGGAGCCTCTATTGACCGGGAGGCCGCACTGCTTATTGCCAGGATCTCCGACGGTGCCATGCGGGACGCTTTGTCGCTGTTGGATCAGTGTCTGGGCCGCGGTGACCATGTAACACTGGATACGGTAAACCAGACCGCCGGTATTGCCGCCAGGGACTATCTCTGCTCTTTGGCTCAGGCAGTGGAAGATCGAGACGCCGCCGCCGCTTTGGAAACAATAGATTCCCTGTACAGGGAGTCTAAAGATATGGGCCGGCTCTGCGAAGAAATGGCCGAATACTTCCGGGGGCTTATGCTCATTAAAACTATGAGGGACGCCTCCCGGCTGGTGACGGTTTCCGGCCAGGAACTGGAGACCATGACCCGGCAGGCCCTGTCCATGAGTCTTCCCACCATTCTCCACGGCCTGGACGCATTTGAGGAAACCTTGAACAAAATGCGGTACGCCAACCAGCGCGCCGAGTTGGAGATGGCCTTTGTCCGGCTGTGTTCCCCGGAACTTGACTCCGCCCCTGAAGCTTTGCTCAGACGGCTGGAGGCTCTGGAACAGGGAGCGCCACGGCCGGCGGCCCCTGTGGAACAGCCGGGAACGGAACAACCGTCCAGGGAGGCTCCAACGGAGACGGAGAAACTGCCGGAACCGGAGATCTTTGATAAGATACCTCCGCCAAAAGAACCTCCAAAGAGGGAAGAACCGCAACCAAAACCCGTGGCCCCGCCTGCTGTAGACATTCAGGCCCTGGCCAGGAATGCCCAGCGGTTCCGGGACTGGCCGGAGATCCTGCAGATCATTAAAAATACCACCAAGAGTGTGGCTATGGCTTTTTCGGGGTCGTCGGCATATATCAGCGGGGATTATATGCTTATTGAGGCCCCGGAGATTGCCTTTGAACTCTTAAAGCGGCCGGAACAGCGGGAGCGTATGCGTGAGGCCATCCGACACGTGACGGGCCGCACTTATAAATTGGGCCCCTACCGCAAGCCCGAAACGGAGGACGCTGCACTGGACCCGCTGGAGGAACTGGCCCGCAGGGCAAGGGAGTCCGGAATTGAGATCCAGGAGGACGCCGGGGGAGACTTCCCGGAGGATGAACAACAGTAAAATTTTGAAAGGATGATACCAATGAAGGCAAGGCTGCCCCAGGGCTATGGAGGAGGCGGAGCCTCTAATCTGCAGCAACTGGCGAAACAGGCCCAGAAGATGCAGGAGCAAATGACGGCCATTACCGCCGAACTGGAAGAAAAAGAGTATGTTTCCACCTCCGGCGGCGACGCGGTAAAGGCCACCGTCACCGGAAAGATGGAAGTGAAATCTGTGGAGATCAAGCCGGAGGTCATTGACCCGGAGGATGCGGAGATGCTGGGGGACCTGGTCACCGCCGCAGTAAACGGCGCCCTTCGCGCCGCGGCCCAGGAGAAAGATGAAAAGCTTGGCGCCCTTTCCGGCGGCATGAATATTCCGGGGATGTTCTGATGGGAAGCTATTATGTGCCCCCGTTGGAGGGCTTAGTGGAAAAATTTGAAAGTCTGCCGGGCATTGGCCACAAAAACGCCCAGCGGCTTGCCTATCATGTGCTGGACATGACCAAAGAAGACGCCGAAAGCTTTGCGGCCGCCATTCTCGACGCTCACGAGAAGATACACTGCTGTGCCGTCTGCTGTAATCTGACGGATGCGGAACTCTGCCCGGTTTGCCGCAACGACAGCCGGGACAAAACAACGATCTGCGTGGTGGAAGAACCCAAAGACGTATTCGCTCTGGAGCGGGCCGGGGAATACAACGGCCAGTACCATGTGCTTCATGGGGCCATTTCTCCTCTGTCCGGCATTGGGCCGGACCAGCTGCGGATCAAGGAACTGCTGGCCCGAATGGACGGTACGGTAACAGAGGTAATCATGGCCACCAATCCCACTGTGGAAGGGGAGGCTACTGCCATGTATCTGTCCCGGCTGTTGAAGCCTCTCGGGGTGAAGGTGACCCGCCTGGCCTACGGTATCCCCGTGGGCGGCGATTTGGAATACGCCGACGAGGTCACGCTGCAGAGGGCCATGCAGGGAAGACAGGAGTTGTAAAAACGTCCTTTAGGAGGTGACAGCCATGCCGCAGAAAGCAAACATCAAGACCATTTCCCAAAATAAAAAGGCATATCACGACTATTTCGTGGAGGAGAGCTTTGAAGCCGGAATCGAACTGGTGGGAACGGAGGTAAAGTCTCTGCGGGCGGGCCGGGCCAATTTAAAGGACGCCTGGTGCTCTGTGGTAAACGGCGAAATGCTTTTAAACGGCTGTCACATCAGCCCATATGATTTCGGCAACATCTTTAACCGGGACCCCATGCGGGTCCGCCGCCTTCTCATGCACAAACGGGAGATCCTGCGGCTGTATGGGATCGTAAAGCAGCAGGGTTATTCCCTCATTCCCCTGTCCCTGTATTTCAAGGATTCCCTGGTGAAGGTACAGGTGGGACTCTGTAAGGGCAAAAAGCTGTATGATAAACGGGCAGCGGCGGCAGAACGTGACATGAAGCGCACAGCGGAACAGGCAATGAAGGAACGGAACCGGTGAGGGGCTTGGGGAACTTCCGGCATTTTCCGCTTGTAAAGGCCTGTCATGTATGATACAATAAGAAACACCCTGGCGCTGCAAGTTGCCGGGCGAGGGTAGTAAGTGCCCCAGCAAAGTAAAAATATGGGGATGTAAAGGTTTCGACGGGGAGGGAAAACCCTGGTAAGCGAGCCGTGGTGCGGTACCACGATAAAAGCCGCAATCTTTTAAAATTAAACGACAACAATTCAGTTGCTGTTGCTGCTTAAATAAGCAGCCGTTCTTACCCGGAGCACCGCGGCCGGGATAAGAGCGTCGATTAGCGGTGAACGTGAGCGGGGCGACGCCCTTACCCCCGCCATGACCTGAGGGCTGCCAAAGCCCGGAGCCCGCCTTTGGGCGCCGGGCCGCGGGAGATTTAAAACGAAGGCTACGCTCGTAGAAAGCCCCGGCAATCCTTTTTCGGACGCGGGTTCAATTCCCGCCATCTCCACCAGGCCCGGCGGCCGGCAAGACGCGCATCGGATTTCCGGTGCGCGTCAATTTTTTGCCTGTAAGACGGCTATTTTACCGGATTGTTTACAAAATCCTCCTTGCAATCAAACTGTACGGCAGGTATTATAAAATTGCAACTGAAAAGTACAAGGGGGTCTGACTTGTGAAGCGAAAGAACACTGTTCTGAAAGAACTGGGAACGCTCCGGTGGCAAAGCTTTGTTTTATTGACGCTTGCGGGGCTGGTCAACGCCTTTGGCGTGACTATGTTCCTTTCCCCGGTAAAGCTCTATGACAGCGGCATATCGGGCACCGCTATGCTTTTGGCCCAGGTGACCCCGGAGGAGTGGAGCCTGTCGGCCTTTCTGCTGCTGTTCAATGTACCGCTTTTCCTATATGGCCTGAAAAAGCAGGGGTTGGCCTTTACCGTCTATGCTATTTATACGGTGGGGATATACTCCCTGGGGGCCTGGCTCATCACAGACGTTTTGCCGGTAGACGTTTCCTTTGCCTCCCCGCTTGCCGGACAGGACCTTTTGCTGTGCGCTCTGTTCGGCGGAATGATCTCCGGTCTGGGCAGCGGTCTTGCCATTCGTTTTGGCGGAGCTATGGACGGCATTGAAGTAATGGCGGTGATTTTCGCAAAAAAACTGGGGATCACCGTGGGAACTTTCGTCATGGCGTATAATGTGATCCTCTACATCATCTGTGGCTGCGTGCTCCACAGCTGGATCCTTCCCCTTTATTCCATCGTCACATACATGGCTGCCCTGAAAACGGTGGACTTTATTGTGGAAGGCATTGACCGCTCTAAAGCGGTCCTCATCGTTACGATTATGCAGGAAGAAATTTGCGCCGCCCTTTCTGACGCATTTGAACAGGGGATGACGATCCTGGACGGTAAGGGGTATTTTTCAAACGCCAAAAAGCAGATTGTCTATATCGTTCTCAACCGTTTCCAGATCGGAAGAATGAAAAACATCGTCCACACTATCGATCCCACCGCCTATATCACCATCAGCGAGGTGGCCGATGTATTTAAGCTGAATCAGTCTCCAAAACAGGTAAAATGATGAAACGCAGTATAACTTCTCACTTTTTTTCGCGGGAAATGAGCCAGTAGGGCACCGCCAGGAAAAGAACGCCCCCTGCCATGTTGCCTGAGGTGACCACCAGCAGGTTATAGATCCACCCGCCAAAACTCACCGCCGCTTCTCCTGGGGAAAGCAGAGCCACTGTCAGCAAAGTCATGTTTGCCACACTGTGCTCAAAGCCCGTGGTGAAAAATGCCACGATGCACCAGAAGATCATAATGAGTTTACCGCTTTCAGTTTTACAGCGGAAACCGCACCACACGGCCAGGCACACCAGCATATTGCACAGCAGGCCCCGAAGGAAAAGGGCTAAAGGTCCGGCAGCCATTTTCCCGGCCGCGGCACTCGCCATAAATTCCCCCACAGTTCCCGTTCCCAGACCGGTGCCCCAATAGATCAGTGCCAGCAGGACAGCCCCTGTAAGGTTCCCAAGCCAGCATACAGCCCACAGCACGGCCGTCTCTTTCAGCTTTACCGTGCGGGTCAGGCACCCGGCAGCCATCACGAGATTGTTGCCGGTGAAAAGTTCTGCCCCGGCCATAACCACAAAACTTAAAGCGGCGCTGAAAGAGATCCCCATAAGCAGCTTGGTATAA
Organism: uncultured Acutalibacter sp.; assembly: GCA_964525985.1. Taxonomy (GTDB): domain Bacteria; phylum Bacillota; class Clostridia; order Oscillospirales; family Acutalibacteraceae; genus Acutalibacter. The sequence continues at coordinate 47,730 of CAZGLW010000002.1, forward strand.
GGCTCCCCGTTCAGCTGGCCGCCGATGGTAAAAGCTAAAAGCACCCCAAACCCTACAAATATCCCCGCCAGCATGGAGGCAAGAAAATATCCCAAAGGGTTCTTTTTCAAAAAATCTGCTTTCGCTCTGGCCGCGCTGCCGGCAGCATGAAATTCTTCCTGGAACATTGTTATCCCATCCTCCCTGTTACAGGCCGGCCGCTTCTTTTAACACCTGGCACAGATCGCCCCGGAAAATCAGGTCGGCCCGGTTGTCATAAGGAGTCTCGTCCCGGTTTAAGATCACCAGTCGGGCGTTTCGTTTCAAGTAGGTCACCAGCCCTGCCACCGGGTACACCACCAGCGACGTCCCTCCTACAAGCATCAAATCCGCCTCCTGGGCGTATTTGATGGCTTTCAGCAGGTCACGCTCGTTTAATGACTCCCCATAAAGCACCACGTCGGGCTTTACCACCCCGCCGCAGGTACAGTGGGGTATGCCCTCGCTCCCGGTGACAATACCCATGTCATACTGCCTGCCGCACTGCTGACAGAGGTACCGGTTCTCGTTGCCGTGCAGTTCTATCACGTTCTTGCTGCCCGCCAGCTGGTGCAGGCCGTCTATGTTCTGGGTGACGATCACCTCCAGCATGCCGTCCCGTTCCAGCTTTGCCAGAGCCCTGTGGGCGTCGTTGGGCTTTGCATCCGGGTACAGCATCACATTTCGCAGAAAATCGTAAAATTCCGCCGTGTGATGAACAAAATAATCATGCGAGAGCATTTCCTCATAGGAAATGCCCTGTTTTTTCTCCATGTACAAACCGTGGGCGCTGCGGAAATCCGGGATACCGCTGGCTGTGGATACCCCCGCGCCTCCCAGAAACACCGTGCGCCTGCTTTCACGCAGCCAGGTTTTCAATTGTTCCATGTCTGTCATGGTTATCCCTCCTTTAGTCTTTCATCAGAAGTTCTACCGGGCAGTGATCGCTGCCTTGTACATCGCTCAAAATGCGGCTGTCCAAAAGCCGATCCTCCAGCCGCCGGTCCGCCAAAAAGTAATCAATACGCCAACCCGCGTTGTTCTGCCGCGAATTGTACATATAGCTCCACCAGGAATAGGCCCCCGCCAGTTCCGGATAAAAGTACCGGAAGGTGTCCAGAAAGCCGGAAGCCAGCAGTTCGCTGAACTTGCCACGCTCCTCATAAGTAAAGCCGGCGTTCCCTATATTGGGCTTGGGATTTTTTAAATCGATTGGCCTGTGAGCCACGTTCATGTCGCCGCAAACCACAACGGGCTTTTTCTCCCGCAGGCCGGCAAGGTACTCCCGAAAGGCATCCTCAAAGGCCATGCGGAAATCAATGCGCGTCAGCTCCCGCTGGGAATTGGGGGCATACACCGTCACCAGGATAAAGCTTCCATATTCCGCCGCGATGACCCGGCCTTCCCCATCAAATTCCTCCGTCCCTATCCCGCAGGAAACAGACAGAGGCTCCTTTTTGGAAAAGACCGCTGTGCCGGAGTACCCCTTTCGCAGCGTACAGGAATTCCAGTATTCAAAATAACCGGGAAAGCTAAAATCCGCCTGCTCCTTCTGCATTTTCGTCTCCTGCAGACAGATCACATCCGGGTCCTCTTCTCTTAAAAAGTCCCCGAACCCTTTTCCCATACAGGCCCGCAGGCCGTTGACGTTCCAGGAAACCAGTTTCATGGCGCGCTTCACACTCCTTATGGTCCGGAAACGTCCGATTCGCGGAGGGATTATCTGTTTTTTCTCCCGCCTGCGGCGGGGGAAAAACGCATATTGCCCTTCAAAACGGACATTTCCCTTAGATTTGATATTGTCTCGGCAATGTGGTATACTTGGTAAAAGCAAATTCTGCAATGAAAGGAATGGATGTTATGCAAAATCCAATTGTAACCTTTGAGACCACCCGGGGCGTTATAAAGGTTGAACTCTACCCCGACGTGGCCCCCAACACGGTAAACAATTTTATTTCTCTGGTGAAAAAGGGCTTTTATGACGGGACCATTTTTCACCGTGTCATCCCCGGGTTCATGATCCAGGGCGGCGACCCTGAGGGCACCGGAATGGGCGGTCCCGGCTACGGAATCAAAGGAGAATTTTCCGCCAACGGCGTGAAAAACGATTTAAAGCACACCACCGGCGTACTCTCTATGGCCCGTTCCATGCGGCCCGACAGCGCCGGGTCCCAATTCTTTATCATGGTAGACGACGCTCCCCATCTGGACGGCCAGTATGCCGCTTTCGGAAAGGTAACTGAGGGGATCGACGTGGCCCGGGCGATCGTCAACTCTCCCAGGGACCGGGCAGACCGGCCCCATGAGGATCAGATTATGGAAAAGGTGACAGTGGAGACCTTCGGCCAGGAATACCCAGAGCCTGTCACAGGCCCCGAACACGGCTAAAATATCCTCTCTACGATCAACGGGCCCATTTCCAGCTCCTTTTCACCCACTGTGAGGGCGGAAAGGAGCCTTTCTTCTCCCCTCCGCAGCCTGCTTTCGTCTCCTGCGTAAAGGCGGGCGATGGGTTCGCCCTTTTCCGCCCGGTCCCCTTTATTTTTCAGCAGGACGATACCCGCGCCGGGATCGATAGGGCTTTCCTTTGTTTCCCGGCCCGCTCCCAGTTCCACGGCGGCCAGACCGCAGCCTTCTGCGTCCAGCCCGGTGATGAACCCGGTTTCCGGCATGACCGCGTCCCGGCACAGGGGAGAACGGGGCAGCTTTTTCGTATCCAGCAGACAGGAAGCGTCGCCACCCTGGGCCTCAACGGTCCGGCAAAGCTGCCGGAAAGCTTTGCCGCTGGAAATTGCTTCTTTTGCCATTTCTCCGGCCCGCTCCACGGTTTCCGCCAGCCCGGCCAGGTACACCATATCAGCGGCAAGCTCCAGGCAAAGGGCTGTCAACCGCCTGTCGCCGTTTCCACGCAGGACGGACACGGCTTCGCTTACTTCTAAAGCGTTTCCCACGCACCTGCCCAGAGGCATGTCCATGTCCGTCAGCAGGGCCACGGTTTTACGGCCTACGGTTTTGCCGATGCTAACCATCTCCAGAGCCAGGCGTCGGGAATCCTCTAATGTTTTCATAAATGCCCCGGAACCCAGCTTTACATCCAGCAAAATGGCGTCGGCTCCGGCGGCTATTTTTTTCGACATCACACTGGACGCGATCAAGGGAACGCTCTCCACCGTAGCGGTCACATCCCGCAAGGCGTACAGCTTTTTGTCGGCCGGGCACAGATTCCCCGACTGCCCGATCAGCGCCATACCGGTGTCCCGCACTACCCGAAGGAATTCTCCCCTGGGCAAATCTGTGCGGTAGCCCGGGATGCTTTCCAGTTTGTCTACGGTGCCGCCGGTGTGGCCCAGGCCCCGTCCGCTCATTTTGGCAATCTTCACACCGCAGGCAGCGGCAATTGGCGCGCAGATCAGCGTGGTCTTGTCCCCCACGCCGCCGGTAGAGTGCTTATCTACCTTTACTCCGGAAACGGAGGACAGGTCCACCTGGTCCCCTGAGGCCGCCATTTCCAGCGTGAGAGCGGCGGTCTCCTCCCGAGTCATTCCCCGGAAGAAAATGGCCATCAGCAGGGCGGACGCCTGATAGTCGGGAATGTCCCCCCTGGTAAAGCCCCTGACAAAGAAAGCTATTTCCTCCTTTGTAAGTCTACCTCCATCACGTTTTTTATGGATGATATCATATACGCGCACAGCCCGCGCCTCCTTTACGCTTCAGGCCTTTTCCCGTTCCGGGTTGTCCGGCCCGAAGGAAACCGGCAAAAGCTCACCTAAGGTGTGGACCTCCAGGTTTTCGCCGTCTGTCAAAACGATCTCAAAGTCGTCCCGGCAGAATTCCTTCATTACCTGGCGGCACACCCCGCAGGGAGAACAGAAAAACTACGGCGGCTTTCCCGCCGTGCCTTCGGCTACGGCAATGGCGGTAAACTCCCGTTCTCCCTCGCTGACTGCCTTGAAGATAGCGGTGCGTTCGGCGCAGTTCCCCGGGGAACTGGATAAGTCCTCCAAAAAAATCAAGCCGTCCCGGCCAGGATGATCTGTCCCAGTTCCTGCCGGGTGGGCAGACCCTCGTTATCGCTTTTATGGGCCACCTGAACAGCCCCCATCACATTGCCCCGGAAAGCCGCCTGCTCCAGGGTCTCACCTTCGGCCAAAGCGCTGATTACGCCGGCAGCAAAGCCATCTCCGGCCCCCACGGTATCCACCCGCCTTTTTACAGGGAACGCAGGGGAAAAGCCGGATTTTCCCCCGTTTTCAGAAAAGTAAGCCCCATCCTTGCCCAGCTTAACCACCACGTTTTTCACTCCCGCGGCATGGTAGTACCCCGCGATGCCCTGTGGAGTGGTCTCTCCGGTCAAAATCGTGCCCTCCTGGAGCCCCGGCAGTACGGTCTCAGCGCTTTGGGCCAGAGAATTCAGGGCAGCGACCATCTTTTTTTCGCTTTCCCACAGTTGGGGCCGCAGATTGGGGTCAAAGGAAATGGGAAGTTCCAGGGCCCGGGCGCGGGAGATCAGCCTTTTAGTGGCGGACAGGGCGCTGTCGGAAACAGCCGGGAAAACGCCCGTTACATGGAGCCGCTCACAGCCGTACAGGTCCAGCCGGTCGATATCATGGGTGCAAAGCCGGGAGGCCGCCGAATGCTTCCGGTAATAGGCAATTTCCGGGTCGCCGTCCGGTTGGAAGCCCTTGAGCATAAAACCGGTAAGTTCCCCCTCAACCTGCGTGACCAGCCCGGTAGAAATGGCGTTTTTCCGCAGACCGTCTAAAATTCTTTCCCCCATAGGGTCGAAGCCCAGGCGGGTACAGAAAGCAGGTTCATGTCCAAGTCTGGCAAGCCCTACCGCAACATTATACTCCGCTCCGGCAATAGAGGCAGTAAAAGTCTTCGCGGCGCTCAAGGGTCCGGGCTCATTTGCCATAAAAAGCCCCATAGCTTCGCCTAACAGTACGATTTTCATACTTTTTCTCCTTCATAAGCGGCAGGGGGATTATACTGTTGTTTTTACCATCTCACAGGGGCCGCTGACGGTCACTTCCCCAGTTCCGGCTGGAATAAAAAGACTGTCCCCGGGGTTGAAAGCCACTGCGTTTTCAGCACCCGACACCGTGCCTGAACCCTTGATGACGACCAGAGAAGCGAAAGATGCATCCCCAACGGGCAGCGTCATTTTGTTTTCCACAATCAACCGTTCCGCAGAAAAATACTTGCAGGCGGCAAGCTTTTTAACGGTCCCGCCAGGCACCTCCCGGGCCGCCTCCTGTTTGTCCGCAGTGTCCGAAGGCGTAAATTTGGAAACCTCCAGGGCCTTCTCCACATGGAGATCCCGGGGTTTGCCGTCGGCCCCCCGCCGGTCGTAGTCGTACACCCGGTAGGTACAGTTGGAATTCTGCTGGATCTCACAGATCAAAATGCCCGCACCGATGGCGTGGATGGTGCCGCTTTCAATAAAAAATACATCGCCGGGGTGGACGTCTACCCTGTTTAAAACTTCCAGCACCGTGTTATTTTCAACGCGGCGCTTGAACTCTTCCCTGGTCACTTCCCTGTTCACGCCGAAATACAGAAACGCTCCAGGCTCGCAGTCCATGACGTACCACATCTCTGTTTTGCCGTACTCATGCTCTACTCGCAGGGCGTACTCGTCGCTGGGATGCACCTGTATGGACAGGGGATCTTTGGCGTCGATAAATTTAATGAGTACGGGGAAATTTCCAAACTGCCGGCAGTCTGTCCCCAGCACGGCTTTCCCGGCCTTTTCAAAATACTCGCTCAGGGTCAGGCCGTCAAATTCTCCTCCGTCAATCATGCTTTGCCCGGCGGGATGGGTGGAAAGCTCCCAGCTTTCCGCCACCTTTTCAAAATCGCACTTTTTATGGTACACATCCCGCAGCCTAGTGCCGCCCCACAGGTAGTCCTTAAAGGCAGGTCTCAGTTTTTCGATCTTCATCAAAATTCCTCCCAAATCAATGATTTATTATTCCGCCAAAGCGTTTAATACTGCCGAAGCCACATTGCCCGCGGCCTCAATGCCGCCGGAGCCTTCCTCCACCAGTACGGCGAAAGCATAGGGGTACTGGCTGCTGTCACAAAAGCCCACCATCCAGCAGTTGGGACCCTGTTCCTTACCCACCTCGCCGGTTCCGGTTTTGGCGCACACGTTCATCCCCGTCGGGAACAGCCAATCGCCGTAATAATTTTCTACATTGCTCCGCAAAAGGGCTTTTAAATTGGCCGCTTCCGCGGCGGTGGTCAGTTCCCGCCCGCTGCCTTTTTTGAGACCGTCCAACAGGCTGCCGCTTTCTGTCAGGCGTGGTTCTACATACTCACCGCCGTTTGCCACCGCCCCCATCAAAACCATCATGTGGTAGGGGTTCGAAAGCACGGTGTACTGGCCTACCCCCGCCCAGCCGAGTTGGTTTTCGTTGCAGCCATCCAATACGCATTCGCTTTCCGAAATGGGGATCGATCCAAAAGTGAGTTCCTCGTTAAAACCCATATCTTCAGCCTTCTGTTGCAGAGCGGCGGCGCCGATATCACGGGCCAGCTGAGCGAAATACACGTTGCAGGAATTTCCCATAGCGGCAAAGATGTCCTGGGTCCCGTGAATTTCCCCGTGAAGACAGTCAATTGCCTCTCCGCCAATCTCCACTTCTCCCTGGCAGTCGTAAGTTCTGTCCGCCCAGGTATCGGGCCATTTTTCCATTGCAGCTGCGGCTGTGACGATTTTAAAAATACTGCCGGGAGTGAAGGATCCGGACAGAGCATTGTCAAGATAAGCCCCTTTATAGGCGTCGTTTGACTCGATATCCTCGGGTACCGCTATCGGGTCGTAGGTAGGGGCGCTGACTTTGCACAGAATATCTCCCGTTTTGTAATTGTAGGCAATAATGGCCCCATTCAAGCCGTTCATAGCGCTGTAGGCTGCGGCGCAGACATTTGCGTCTACAGTCAGGTTCAGGTCTTTTCCCAAGCCTGAAAACACTGTGTTGTTTAATCCGGTAATCAGATTGTATCCGGAAAGGTGGCTGCTCATGGTGTGCTCTACGCTGGTGCTGATCATGCCGTCGGGATCGCCTACCGTATGGAGCAGAGCTTTCCGTACAGTCTCGCTGTCGTGGTAGGTCCTGCCGCCGCTTTCTCCAGAGGATGCCAAAACCACCCCGTTCCGGTCTTTTATGTCCCCAAGCTTTACGGTGGCGTCTTCAGCGTAAATATGACCGTTATAGGGCTGCATGGCCCATTGCCCCCCGTGCAGAACCAGATTGAAGGTCAAATATCCGCCGCCGCCTATTAAGACCAGCAGAAGAAGATACAGCACAAAAGAACGGAATCCCACTGTTTTCATGAGTAGATGTCCTCCATTCTATCGTTTCGGGTTGCAGCATTCCTGCCAGCCGGGGGCGAAGCTTTATTCCCGTGCTTTGAAGCGCGGCGCGCGGCGTAGGTCCGTTCGTCCGACGCCTTCAGGAAAGCCATCAGCCCCCACACGGCCATCATACTTGAACCGCCGGCGCTGATAAAGGGCAAAGTCACCCCGGTAAAAGGCAAGATGTCAGTGGGCCCAAAAACATTCAGGCAGGTCTGAAACACCAGCATACCCGCCGCCGCGCATGAGGCAATGGAGAAAAAGGTGGACCGGCTCCTCGTCACGTCGCTTCTGGCATAAAGGATAAAAAGTCCCAGAGCGAACAGAACAACAAAGCCGAACAGAAGCCCCTGCTCCTCGCAGAGCATGCCAAACACCAGGTCGCTGTCCGCGGCGAACATGCCTGAAAGGTACCCTTGCCCCAGCCCCATGCCGAACAGGCCGCCGCTGGCAATGTAAGTGAGGGTGCGGGTCTGCTGAAAGCCCGAGTCATAAGCATCCTCCCATACATGTCCCCATACTGAAAACCTGGCTATGACGTGGGGCTTAAACTTCAATATCAGGAACACGCACAGTGCCGCTCCCGCCAGCACCAAAGCAATGGTGCGCACACTGCCGGAACGCATAAAGGCGATGATCAGGAAGGCGGCGAAAAAGATAAGCGCCGTACCAAAGTCGTTCATAAGGGCAAGGCATCCCATGCAGGCCCCGGTAAAAATCAGGAATTCGGTGATATTCTTTTTTGTTTGCAGCCGATCAAGAGTAGAGGTGCCCACAAAAATGAAAGCGATTTTCACAATCTCCGAGGGCTGCACGCTGAACGACCCTAAAGTGATCCAGCTTTTCGAGCCGTACTTGTCGGTGCCGATCACCAGGGTCAGGGCCAAAAGACCCAGGGCCCCTATACCGATCCACAAACGAAACTTCGCCACCCGGTCCATGTCGTTCATGAACCAGATTAAAAAACAGAACAGGAAAATACCTATGAGCATGGCAATAAGATGCGTCTTTGCCGCGTCCATATTTTCCGCCGCCAGCAGGTTCACACCTACACCGGACAGCAGATAGGCCACTGTTTCAATTTCAAAGCTGACGTGCCGTTGTATTTTCATGGAAAAAATGTACAGCCCCCAACCCATGACAAGAACTGCCAAAAAGGGGATGAACTGCACGGGGGCAAACCCGCCGTTGGCAAAACAGCTTTGCACCGCCATTAACAAGTGGACCAGCGAAGCCGTAAACATCAGTTTAAAGGGGGAAGCCGCCTCTTTGGAAAAACCGGTGAACACCCGGCGCTTTTTTACAGGGGCTGCGTCGGCGTTCCACAGGGAAAGAGTGGTAGAGCCCATTGTAATTTTATCACCAATGTTCACCAACTTTTTCCCGTCCGCTTTTACGCCGTTTACAAATACGCCGGATTTCGAACCGGTGTCGCAGATGACCCAGCCCTCGTCCCGGCGCATCAAAACAGCGTGGTCCCGTGAAACGGCGGCGTCGGGCAGATAAATGTCGCAGCTTTTGCTTCGGCCAATGGAGTTTTCCCAGTACAGGACCGGAAAACGGGCGCCGGAGGCCTCGTCCCATAACAACACCACAGGGTCCTTTCGGCGCTGGCCCTTTTTAAACGACGTATAGCTGCGCCATACCACATACAGAGCCAAAACAGGAGTGACCACCCGCAAAATCAACAAAACAGCGGGCAGCAATCCCGACTGGATAAAGTTCATTACGGCTTCCATTCCATTCCCCTGCCTCCTGTCATGCCCTTATGGCGGCCAGCACGCCTCCGGTTTTCAAAATGTGTCCGGCGGGAACGAACCCCCTGACTGCGGAAAGGGGATACACGCGAGAGCCTTTACCCACCACCGTGCCGGGATTTAGGACGGAGTTACATCCCACTTCCACATTGTCTCCCAGCATGGCGCCGAACTTTTTCAGCCCCGTCTCTATTATTTCTTCTCCTGCCCGAACGGTAACGGGGGTCTTGTCCTGCTTAACATTAGAAGTGATTCCCCCCGCCCCGATATGGGACCTATAGCCCAAAATAGAATCGCCCACATAGTTATAGTGGGGCACTTGGACATTGTCAAAAAGGATGACGTTTTTCAGTTCGGTAGAATTGCCCACCACGCAGTTGGCCCCGACCAGGGCTTTGCCCCGGATAAAAGCGCCGGGCCGCACCTCGGTTCCTGGCCCGATGATACAGGGGCCGGCGATATAATTGTTGGGGTAGATCTTCGCGGTTCTGTGGATCCATACGTCCTCTCCGCGCTTTTCGTATTCGCTTTCCGGCAGGACCTTCCCCAATTTCAGGATGAACCCGCCTATTTCAGGCAGGGCCTCCCAGGGGTACCGGGTGCCTTCCAGCAGGGGCTTTGCCGCCGTGTGTTCCAAATCGTACAGGGCTTTTGTACAAAGCTGTTCCTTCACAAGATCATCCCTTTCTAAAGCAGTAGGCGGATCAAAGTCCGCCTGTCTCCTATTCGGAAAAGCGCACCACTGTCTTGTCAATAGCGTCAATCTGGTTCAAATCCACCTGCAATTCCCCCTGGTCCGTCTGCCGGATGTCAAGAGGAAGACTGCGGGTTTCCTGATCGTAAGAAATATTGGCAAGTTCCCGCTTACAGAAATCCAGCACCTTGTCAATGAACAGGGTGTTGGCGTCTATCGTTTCGCCGCCGGGAGCCGCCGCGGAAGAAACTTCGGGAGATTCTTCTCCCTCCGTGGAGTTTTCCAGTCCAGACGCTTCAGACTGGGAATTGTTGGCGGCTGTGGCCTCCTGCCGGGCTTCTTCCTTTAGTTCCTCAATCTCAGTTCCGCATTCCGCAAAGTTTGTGATGGAGGCGACCTCCACCTCCAAATAATACCCTGTATCGGTTTTCCGCTCATCCTTTACCGTGTACTTGGTCAGAGAAAAAGCCTGCGTCATAATTATCTGCAGTTCCGCAAGCTGTTCATCGGAAGGGGAAAGGCCATAGGTGTTGCAGAAGGTCACCGCTGCGTTTTCCACAGTAGTGGTATTGTATTCCAGTGCCTGCTCCTCAGTGATGGCGGCAATAGCCATCAGGTCTTCATTTTCCCCGTGATAGCTGCTGTCCAGCAAGGCCTGGATATAACCGGAAACGTCATAATCCGCAAACCCCGGAGAGGGAATAGTGCAGGCGGAAAGGACAGCCGCCAGCAGGCAGCCCGAAACAAGTACCAAACATCTTTTCAAAACACTCATGGAGAACCGCTCCTCATTCGTTTCTGCCGCAGCATTTCTTGTACTTTAACCCGCTGCCGCAGGGGCACGGATCATTTCTTCCCGGTTTCTTCTGTTTTCGTACAGGCGCCTTTTTCACCGTGCCGTCCCCGGCGGTGCCGGCGCTGGTCTCTTTGGCCACCTGCTCCCGCTTGGGCGCCTCAGGGGTGCGCAGGCGCACGGTAAGGATCATCTTCGCGGTGTTTTCCCGGATGGCGGCGATCATGGCGTCGAACATGTCAAAGCCCTCCAGGCGGTACTCCACTACCGGGTCCTGCTGGGCGTAAGCCCGCAGACGGATACCGTCCTGCAGCTGTTCCATAGCGTCGATGTGGTCCATCCACTCCTGGTCCACGTTCCGCAGCAGCACTACCCGTTCCACTTCCCGCATGATGGGAGAGGTAAATTCCTCCTCCCGCTTTTCATACAGGGCGGCGGCTTTTTTCTTCAGTTCTTCCGCGGCAAACCCGGGCTCCAGTTCCTCGATTTCCGCCTTAGAGAATTTTAAGTCGTCCGGCCCGATGAGCCAGCCCAGGTAATGTTCCCGCAGGCCGTTCAGGTCCCAATCGTCGTGGGGCACGTTTTCGGGAAGGAAAGTCTGTACATTGTGATCGATGGATTCCTCCACCATCTTCATGATGGAACCCTTCATATTTTCACCGTTTAAGACCTGGTCCCGCTGACCGTAGATGATCTGCCGCTGGCTGTTCATCACTTCGTCGTACTGCAGGACATTCTTCCGAATACCGAAATTCCGTCCCTCTACTTTCCGCTGGGCGCTTTCGATAGAGTTCGAAACCATACCTGCCTCAATGGGCACATCGTCCTCAATCCTGAGCCGGTCCATCATGGCGCCGATCCGTTCGCCGCCGAACAGCCGCATCAGATCGTCCTCCAGAGAAATGTAGAACCGGCTCTTACCCGGGTCGCCCTGACGGCCGGAACGGCCCCGCAGCTGGTTGTCGATCCGGCGGGACTCGTGGCGCTCTGTGCCGATAATGTACAGGCCTCCCAGACGTTTTACCTCTTCCGCTTCCGGGGCGATCTCGTCCTTGTACTTTTTATTCAGTTCGGCAAATGTCCTGCGGGCATTTAAAATTTCTTCATCCTCGGTGTGGCTGTAAGCGGTGGATTCCACCAGTTGTTCTTCAGTAAAACCCATTTTTCGCATTTCGGCCTTAGCCATAAACTCGGCGTTGCCGCCCAGAGAAATATCGGTGCCCCTGCCCGCCATGTTGGTGGCAATGGTCACAGCGCCCCTGCGCCCGGCCTGGGCCACGATCTGCGCTTCTTTTTCGTGGTATTTTGCGTTTAACACCTCGTGTTTTACGCCCCGCTGCTTTAAAAGCCTGCTCAGCCGCTCCGATTTTTCCACGGTGACAGTGCCCACCAGCACAGGCTGCCCCTTCCGGTGGTGCTCCACAATGTCCTCTATCACGGCGTTAAACTTGGCCTGCTCGGTCTTATATACCACATCGGGGCAGTCCTCCCGGATAACTGGCCGATTGGTGGGAATTTCCACCACGTCCAATCTATAGATTTCAGAAAACTCCTGCTCTTCCGTCATGGCCGTGCCGGTCATGCCGGAAAGCTTTTGATACAGGCGGAAGTAGTTCTGGAAGGTTATGGTCGCCAGGGTCTTGGATTCCCGGGCCACCTCTACGCCTTCTTTTGCCTCTATGGCCTGGTGCAGGCCCTCGTTGTACCGGCGGCCGTACATCAGGCGGCCGGTAAACTCGTCCACAATGATGACCTCACCATCTTTCACCACATAGTCCTGGTCGCGGTGCATAATGCCCCAGGCCCGGATGGCCTGGTTGACATGGTGCTGAATGCGGATATTGTCCGGGTCCGTCAGGTTCTCAATATTGAAATATTCCTCGGCCTTTTTCACCCCCCGGCGGGTAAGGGAGCAGGTCTTCAGCTTTTCATTGACTACGTAATCATAGTCTTTAAACAGCTCGTCGTTGTCCTCTTTCTCGTCAGTCTCCTTCACCTTGATGAATTTCAAACCCCTGGCGAAGGCGTTGGCCCGCTGGTACAGGTCGTCGGCCTTATCGCCCTGTCCGGAAATGATCAACGGCGTTCTGGCCTCGTCTATCAAAATGGAGTCCACCTCGTCCACAATTGCATAATGGTGGCCCCGCTGGACCTTGTTTTCCTTGTAAATAACCATGTTGTCCCGCAGGTAGTCGAAGCCCATCTCGTTGTTGGTGCCGTAGGTGATATCGCAGGCGTAGGCCTTCTTCTTTTCCTCAGAGGTCATTCCGGTGAGGGCCAGGCCTACGGTAAGCCCCATAAAGTTAAAGACCCGGGCCATCATCTCGCCCTGGTACTTCGCCAGGTATTCGTTGACCGTCACCACATGGACGCCCTCACCGGAAAGGGCGTTTAAATAGGCAGGCAGTGCCAAAACAAAGGTTTTGCCTTCACCGGTCTTCATTTCCGCGATGCGGCCCTGGTGCAGAATCACGCCCCCCTGTACCTGTACTGGGAAAAGCCGGATGGAGAGAACCCTGGTCATGGCCTCCCGGCAGGCGGCAAATGTTTCGGGCAGAATGTCGTCTAAAGTCTCACCGTTTTGCAGGCGGCCCTTCAAAATGCCGGTCTGAGCTTTCAGTTCTTCATCGCTTAAAGCTTTGTATTCGTCCTCCATCCCCAGGACCTTGTCCACAAGGGGCTGGATGCGTTTCAGTTCCCGTTTGCTGTAGTTCCCAAACAGTTTCGTTAAAATATTGTTTGCCATAAAAGCACATCATGCCTTTCGTCAAATGTTGCGCCGGGCGCCGCCCGGAGAATGAGTACAGTTTATTATAACATGACGCTCCCGCTGATTGCAAGGAAAGCCACAGTTTATTTACAAAATCCTGTAGGCGTTGAAAGGATCATCGGCGAACCGGCAGGTCAGGACCGATTGCTGCGGCATCTGGCTTGACAGGGTGTTTTTTGTCGGGTATAATGTTTGAAATTTACCCCAAAAAAGGAGGGAACCCTGTGCTTTGTAACGAATTCGACCCGGAGAGGAAAGCTGTGATAAACCCGGAGGACCATTTAGGACCCATGCCCGGCTTTCCGGAAATCTGTATCGGCATTTTTTCCGATGTGATTCTCAGGGAACTGGTGGGGAAATACCGGGGAGAACCGCTCTGCGAACTTAATACCTGTTCCGGCAATATGCCGGTGTACCGGCTGACGGCGGAGGGTGCGGAGATTGCCTTGATGCTGCCTTTTGTGGGAGGGCCGTTGGCAATCGCATGTATCGAAGAAATTTTCCCCAGGGGCGGGAAATACTTTGTATTTGCCGGAGTTGCGGGAGTCCTGCACCACGACATCGCCGACGGGCATTTGATTGTTCCCACGGCCGCCGTGCGGGACGAAGGGCTTTCCTACCATTATCTGCCCCCCGCTGACGAAGTGTCTCTGGAGCCGGAAAACGTGGAGGCCTGCCGCCGGGCCCTGGACACCCTGGGTCTGCCCTGGACAGAGGGCAAGACCTGGACCACAGACGCTTTTTACCGGGAGACCCGGGAAAAGATGAAGCGCAGAAAAGAGCAGGGCTGCGTCTGCGTGGAGATGGAGTGCGCGTCTCTGGCGGCGGTGGCAAAGTTCCGGGGCGTGCGGTTCGCCCAGTTTTTCTGGGCCGGGGACAACCTGGACGCGCCGGAATGGGATGAACGGAGCCTTTCCGGCCGAGGGGCAACTATTGGAGAAAAGGTATTTGCCGCCGCGGTGGAGACCGGGAAGAATATGCAAAAGCTGGGAGGAATTTAAAATATGGCGACGCTTGCCACTTTTTATGATCATATCAAAGACATCGCCGGTCAGGAAAAAATGTCTCTTACCGAAACCATGCGGGAGGTCAGGGACTGCGGAATTGACAGCCTAGAAATTTCCCAGAACAACCTGATTGGCCGGGAGGAGGAAGTGGGCAATGAACTGGCCTGCGCCGGCCTGGATATTTCCAGCATTCCCGCCTATTTTAACTTTGGCCGGGACGAGGATGTGGACATGCAGAGCGAGCCCACTCTGGAGGCGGCACGGTTTTTGGGAGCCGGGAAAATGCTGGTGATCCCCGGTTTTTTCTCCCCAGAGGACAATGAGGCTGAACGGGCGCGCCAAATGGGGCAGATCGTCCAGTGCATCAACCGGCTGGCGGACAAGGCCGCGGGGTACGGGGTCTCTTTGATTATGGAGGATTTCGACAACGCCCTGTCCCCCTGCGCTACGGCGGAGCAGCTTCGTTTCTTTTTGGACCGGTGCCCCGGTCTTTCCGTCTGTTTTGACACCGGGAACTTCCGGTTCAGCGCTGAGGACCTGATGGAAGATTATGGGCTTTTGAAGGACAGGATCGGCCATGTGCATCTAAAGGATCGGGCGTTTTCTTCTCTAAATGGTGAAAAGCCCTTGACCGCTCTGGACGGGAAGGAGCTTTTCCCCTGCCCGGTAGGGGGCGGAGACCTGGACATCGTCGGGGTCATTTCCCGGCTGAAGAGGGACGGCTATGACGGAGTTTATACTATCGAGCATTACGGCGCGGCTAAAATGCTGGACTGTGTAAAACAGTCCGCCCGGTGGGTGAAAAAGCAGTTGGGAACCGTCTGAAACTGAGAAGGCTGTTTTACCGCCTGGAAAAGGATAAAACCCCTGGAAGGATAAACATCATTATTGGAAAGGGCTCCCATGATCTCATGGGAGCCCTTGTGATTTGGGGCTTGTTCAGATATATTTGGAAATGTCCGTAACAAAGGCATATGGCTCCGCCCACATTTTAATGAGGGCCGCCGCCAGCAGCGCCCGGGAATCAATAAGATATGCGTTAGCGTTCAAAAGCTTTCCCCTGCGGATATCGGGATATTCCAAAATGTCTTCGATTCGCTGGAATTCAGAACCCCAGCCGAAATCATCCCCGCCGACGTACCGCCGCTTTTTCCCGTTGACCACCCGCTCCGTTTCATCGGAGAAGCGGATATAGGGCGGCTTGAGGATGGTTTCGATCCCATGCATAAAGGTGCAGGAATGCAGGATATCGCCGATAAACAGAAATTTTCCGTTATAATTTGGCAGCAGCATAAACGGGGAATGGGGCCCCACGGCGGTATCGTCCATTGCATGGCCCACTGTAAGGGTATGAGCCAGCTTTCCCTTCGCACACACGGAGTGCGTGGGGTTTACGCTTCGCTCCACACCGGGCATGTGAAAAAACACCCGGGGCAGCAGCCCGATACATGGCTCTGTGGTCTCGCTGTCAAATACCGGGTTTTCCTCCGTCACATTCTCATAGGTAAGGGCTGGGAACAGCAGTGTTCCGTCCTCTCCCACCGCGGCTTCCAGCTCCTGGATGACCTCCTCTGGGGAAAGCGTTGTCCCCAATGCTTTCATAGAGGAATGTACCAGGAGAACGTCGCCTGCAGTTACGCCCAGCGCCCGCAGGTTCTGTCTGAATCTTTCGTTTTCGTTCATTGTGCGTTTGCTCCTTTGATGAGTAAGTTTACCGCGGCGACATCAGCATACAAAATTGCGGGAGCAAAATCCATTGACAATCTGACGAAATATAAAGAGCAAATTTGTGCAGGCCTGCAAAGCGGTTGTTTGATCAGGCGTTTTGCGCTGTCTTGAAGCCGCTGGATGTTTTCTTCCTGGAACACCGTGTCCCTCTGTCTATCTTCCCTCCGCGGTTTCCAGATGGCTGATCTCTTTTCTGTACAGCCGGGCAAAAAAGATAGCGCTTACCAGCAAAGATACGGTCTCTGCAATAGGGAAAGCCCACCACACGGCGTTTACATTGTGAGTAACCGCCGCCAGCAGCCAGGCAACAGGCACCAGCACTGCCAGCTGGCGCATGAGGGAAACAACAAGGCTGTAAGTGCCGCGCCCAACGGCCTGGAAGAGGGTGGAACTGACGATACCCAGAGCAGCGAACACAAAGCAGGTACAGATGATGCGCAAAGCCGGTACGCCAATGGAGAGAAGCTCTTGTGAAGCGCTGAAAATAGTCAGCAGCTTGTCGGGCAGCAGCAGGAACACCAGCATACCGGCCACCATGATACACAGGGCGATTGTACAGCCCTGTTTCATGGCTGAAAGCAGGCGCTTCCTGTTTTTTGCCCCATAATTATACCCCATAATAGGCAAAAGTCCCTGGGTCAGGCCGTACACGGGCATAAACACAAAGGACTGCAATTTGAAGTACAAGCCGAACACAGTGTAAGCGGCAGTGGAGAAGCCGGACAAAATGGCGTTCATGGCAATGTTCATTACCGTGCCGATGGCCTGCATTACGATAGCGGGCAGTCCCACGGAATAAATGTTTTTCACTGTGGGCCAATCAAAACGGAAGCCCTTGAAGGTTATCTCGATTTCCTGCTCCCGAAAGACGATGACCACGATGCTGACGATCATAGAAAGGATCTGCCCCGCTACTGTAGCTATCGCCGCGCCGGTGACTCCCAGAGCGGGCATTCCGAAATAGCCGAAAATTAAAATTGGGTCCAGTACAATATTTGTGACGGCGCCCACCAGTTGGAACACCATAGGCCAGATCATGTTGCCTGTGGCCTGGAGGATCTTTTCCAGCATGACCGCTACAAAGCTGCCGAAGCAGAAGATACAGCAGATGGAAATATACTGGTCGCCCATCCGGACAATCTCAGGGTCAGATTCAAACATCTGGAAGAATGGGGTGGTGAAAAACGCCCCATATATGGCAAACAACAGCGAGGTGCCTATCCCCAGAAGGATCCCGTGGACTGCGGCCGCCCCGGCATCCCGTCTCCGGCCCTGGCCCAGCCGTCTGGAGATCAAAGACGTAACGCCTACCGCCGTACCCACGGCAAATGCCACCAGCAGGTTTTGAATAGGGAAGGCCAGCGATACGGCCGCTAAGGCTTTTTCGCTGATCTGCGACACAAAATAGCTGTCCACAATGTTGTACAGCGCCTGCACCAGCATGGAGAACATGGCGGGCAGAGCCATTGAGAAGATCAGGGGCAGCATTCTTGCCGTGCCCATTTTATTTTCGTTTTTTACAGTTTCACCCATTTTACACACCCTAACGCAAGTTTATTCACAATCCATCTTATTATAGCAAGAATCGGGGAAAAGTGAAAGGGGAAAAAGACTTGAAACCGGCAGAATGGAGATTTATGAGATATTTGCCGCGCCATTTTTATTAGCACTCTCATGCATAGAGTGCTAACTTTTACAAATTATTCATATCAGTATTACAAACAATTCACAAACTGGGCATACAATAAAAAAAGAAAAGAGAAAGAAGGTGGGTCCGGTGGGACAACCCAAAACTGCGGCGGTGAAATTGACAATAAAAGGATCTAAAGTCCAATGGGCCGCCGGAACCGATTCCCAGTCTACCCCATCGGTATGGTGTTAAAATGGGCGGACATAATAAAATCTAATGATTTTGGAGGCATTTACTATGTTTGAACTTAGACCTTATCGCAGACATCAGAATGAAATTGCTTATAATCCGTTCCAGGACATGGACGAATTTGAAAAGAGATTCTTTTCCGAACCGTTTGGTCCCTTCTTTGGCAGCGGTGATATCGCGGAATTCAAGACGGATATAACCGACGAGGGTGACCATTACGTCTTGGAAGCTGATCTGCCAGGATTCGATAAAAAGGACATTCATCTTGACATTTCCGACAGTACGCTGACGATTAACGCCGAACGCCATTCAGAGCACGAGGAGAAGGATAAGAAGGAGAAGTACGTCCGTGTGGAACGCTCCTACGGGAAGTACAGCCGTCAGTTTGATGTATCTTCGGTCAACACTGAGGGAATCAAGGCAAAGTATGAAAACGGTGTTTTGAAATTGACTTTACCGAAAAAACAGGAAGAACTTCCTGAGCCCAGACACCTGGAAATTGAATAAGCGTGGGCGGTGTGTTTTCCACACCGCCCCTACTGCTGTTAAAGCGAAAACTGCGGCACTGTATCGGGTAAAGCAAAACAGAAAAAAGTCCCCGCCTCCATTCCGGAAGCCGGGACTTTTTCATTCCGCGCCGCTGCCCTGGACACATTTTAAAGAACACAGTAGAAGGACTCGAATAGTTGCTGTTTAACGGGGACAACGGGACTCGAACCTGTGACCACCTGCGTGTGAATAAGCTCAACGCTTTGCGTCTTCGCAGGAGGGTTTCCCCATCAAAAGGAAAGAAAGTGCCAGCCTTTTCTCAATTAGTAGTAGTTCGTAAATCCAACATCTCTTAATGTCATTCCCGCTTCCTGTTCGATTAATATACCCTATATTTTCGGGCTTGATGGCGCATTTAGCGGAGGGAATAATATAGAGATAGAGGAAAATAATAGCGTAACTATTGGAGGGACGGAGCGGGACAAGAAGTAGAAAGAAAGCGAGCGATAGCGCACAATGCTCATTCGCTCGCTTCTGTATTATGTGGGGCTTTTGTTTTTAGTACATGACAGTAACAAGGTTTTTATACATTTCGCCGTCAAGGTCACACAGGGCCTTTGTTCCGTCTTTGAAGATAATGGAGACTGTAAACAAATTCTTGTTTTTTGCAGAATTTGCCCCAGCGATAGCCCCAACGCCGCCAAGAACGGCAGCACCGACAGCCCCCCGGAGCATCCCGCTACCCATGCCCTTTGTGGTGTCCTGTCCGATAACCTCATAGCTTTCAACAGTATCTTTGTTTATGTAAATTTTTTGCTTTCCCTTAAAAAAGCCTGCATTGTGCTCAATATACAGACCTTTTTTCTTGTTTTTGAAGAAAATAAATCCGTTATAATCGCCAGCCGTGACAGTGTTAGAAATTGTCATATAAAAGCCCCCTTGCGTATTCGTACAGTAAATTTTATCATACCCGCTCGCCGGTGTCAATACAATGTCATTGGCTAAATTAACGACAGTACAATGTGGTTAATGCCAATGCCATTAGCTAAACTAATGGCAAGGAAGGGGGCGAGATGGTGCGCTCAAAGAAAGACATAAACATAGAAATTGGCACAAATATACAGATAGCAAGGGAACGAGCGGGCTAAGAAATACCGTTTTCCTATTTAATAGGGGATTTTTCTGACCTAAAACCGAAATAACCCATTTGCTTTTTTCGCTTATTATGGTTTTAAGGAAACCAAAATAACCGAAACAACCGAAAAAAGCCGATACAGATACAGATACAGATAAGGAAAAAGACACGGACACGGAAAGGGGTGCAGGGGGAAACCGCATTTAACTCTTTTCGCAGCATAGCAAAAGCGGCCTGCCATTGACGGCAAGCCGCTTTCTTGTT
>CAZGLW010000003.1:0-42610 GCA_964525985.1 uncultured Acutalibacter sp.
GTTGCACACATGGGTGAGCCCGGCCATAACGCCGGTGCCGTCAGCATTGCGGAGGCCCCGCTTTACCCCATTCAGTTCATATTCCTCTTTGGTGATATAATTGTTCTCGAGGTATTCTTCACACAATTCCCGAATCGTGGTGCTGGTTCCGCTCTCGTTGTTCAGTCTTTGCACGTCCTTCCCTCCGTTCCGGCGTTATTCTTCCTGATTTTACCTCTATCCCGGAAGGAAGTCAACCTTTGTGCAGGATTAACGATGTGATAATTCATTTTAAGGACTTACGGGTTCTAAGAAAACGGAAAAAGTATAAAAAGGAGAGATGTGCCGATGCCAGAAAAAAGAAGATTGAGCGGACTCGCCCAAGCGCTTTTGGCTTTCGCCGTCCTGTACGGGGCGGTCACCCTGCTACCGGCGGCTGTCTACGGCGCCATTGGCGCCAAACAGGGGGAAACTCCACAGGAAAGTAGGGCCTCCTCCGTCCCCGGTTTTCTGGAAGAATATTCAGTTGCGGGGCCTTCTTCCGCGCTTCAGAAGGACGGCGGTACATTTGCCTTGTACGACCAGTCTTCAGAAAAATCCTTCACTCTGACGGCAAAAGAGCTTTTGCCGGGAGCACTGGCCTGCGAAATGGATCTTGCCGCTCCTGAAGAGGCGCTGAAAGCCCAGACGGTGGCCTGCTATACCCTTTTTTGCAGAAAACGGGCGGCGGGAGAAGTCATTGTCTGCGACACGGAAAACTGGCAGACCTGGGTGCCTGAGGAAACAATGGAAGAACGCTGGGGCGAGGACTTCGCCGCCAACCTGAAGATTTTGCAGCGGGTGACGGAAAGTGTGGCGGGACAACTTCTCACCTTTGATGGCGAACCGATACTGGCAGCGTATTTCGCCATTTCGTCCGGAGCCACCGAGGCGGCTGCAAATGTGTGGGAATGCGACATGCCCTATTTGCGAGCTGTCGCAAGCCCCGGGGACCGCCTTGCGGACGGCTATCTCTCCACAGTCAGCTTTACGGAGGAAGAATTTATAAAAGCCGCCTGCGCCCGGTTCCATGACAGTGATTTGGACTTTTCAGGCGAGCCGGAAACCTGGCTTTCCGATCTGGAATACACGCCCTCGGGATATGTTAAAACCGGGGCGCTGGGAGGTGTAAACCAGCGCGGCGCCGACCTGCGGTCCGCTTTTTCTCTGCGCAGCGCCTGCTTTACAGTAGAGCATGTGGAAAAAGGTTTTATATTTACAATGCGGGGATGGGGCCACGGTGTTGGGCTGAGCCAGGCAGGGGCCGCAGCAATGGCCAAACAGGGCGAGACATACCAGACCATTCTGTCCACTTATTATCCCGGAACGGTCCTGACATTTCCGGAATAATTTTTGTTTTCCCATTTCCTTATGTCAAAAAATGTGGTATACTTTCCTGTGGTATGTCGATAACCCCCAGTTCCCGCGTTTCGCGCAGAAAAGCGGCGGGCTTTGTTCAGGTGACACCGTGCGCGACGGGGGTTAAGGGGCCCCGCCCCTTTAAGATCCTGCGCAAACAGCAGCACTGTCGAAAAACCGCTTATTAGTCTTTGCGCAATCACAATACCGGGATATTGGCACAAAGGACGTTCCGTGAGATTTACCCTACGTTTTGTATATTGTGTGGAAATGGGAGAAATTGTGTATGGATGAAAAAAACGCCGTCAGCGCCATGAGTTCCAGCCTTCTGGCAAGAGATGTATACTGTGTGTGCTTTTCGGAGCGGGACGGTCTGGACAGTCTGCGGGGAGAACTGGCCCAGGCCAGGAAAAAGTTTTTTACCGGAGGGAAAAAAACGGTAAAAGTGGGGACCAGTGAAATCATCAAGGGCTTTGACGGCAGGTTGCAGGGCAAGCTGAGCCGCCGGGGATTCTATTGGAAAAAATCTACCGGAAAAGACGGCGGCCGGGTGGCCCTGGAGGAGGCCTTTGACCAGCGGACGGGTCATTTGCTGGTAAAGCGGGACTTCCGGGGCGTGATTGTGAGCAGGACTTTTTTTGACAGGGAGAACCGGTGGATCAAGTCAGAATACTACGAGCCCTGGGACTCTTTGCGGGCCAGGGTGACCTTAAAGCCCAGCGATGCTTCTGACAGCATAGAACAGTTCGACAGCCAGCCTGGCGGAGGTCTGACCCGTTCGACAGTCCTCTACCCTCTTCCCTATCTGGACGGCGCCGCTGAACAGAGCATTTTAAACGCCAGGTTCGGCGACCCCAAACTGATCGTCTCCACAGCAGAGGGGCAGTTCTGCTACTGCTCCAGAAAAGAGGCCGAACTGCGAAAAAAAGCCCTGGAAGAAATTCAAAACGGCACCATCATCCTCATGCCCGCTTGGGAGGTGAAGGACGGAACTCTTGCCGGAGACGAGGGCGAAGAGAAGACACGCGTTACTTTTACCAGTTTGGAGGAATACGCCCGCATAGAGCCCCCTGAGGCGATGGAAGACATCTCCAGTAGCGCAGTAAAAATAAAATCGGAAGAGCATTCTCCCGCAGGTCCCCCCGCCCTCTCAGAGGCGGAAGAATTCACTCCGCAGTACGAGGCCGAAAAATCTCAGGCTCCTGTCGAAGAACTGGCCGCGGAGGAATCCTCCGCAAAACCCGAGCCTGCAAAGCCGGCGGAGCAGAATCTGGAAACCCGGAAACAGGAAACCGCTTTACAGGGCATGGGTTACCACGGGACAATCCGGGATGGAAAGCTGACAGGCCGGGGCAGGACAGAACAGCAAAACGGCCTCACCTCTTATGACGGGGAATTCCGGAACGGCAAGCGGGAGGGCTTTGGATCTTATTATTATAAAGATGGCAGCCTCTGCTATTCTGGCTTCTGGAAAAATGACAAAAAAAACGGTCTTGGGGTGTCCTTCAGGGGTACGGACCACGCCCTGCATGTGGCCAAGTGGGAAAACGGCCAGCCGGGAGGATTTGTATCACTGTTTGACAAGGATGGGAACCTGCGGTACGGCGGCAGGATAGAAAATGGCAAAAAGCAGGGCGCCGGCGTGTCCTTCAACCAGGACGACGGAACCATCTTTGTGGGAAAGTGGGAGGACGGCAAGCCCACAGGGCTGGGATCCGCTTTCGACCGGGAAGGGAACCTGCTGTACTACGGCGGCTGGCATGATGGAAAGCGCAGCGGTCATGGAACAGAATTTGATAAAAACGGCGGTATCGTATTTGACGGCGAATGGAAGGATGGAAAATATCACAACGGCATCCTCTATCAAAAGCTGGAACAGCAGGACGCCGCCGGGAACGAAGAGCCTCAATGGGATATGTGAGAAAACGAAAGGGCTCTGGGAGATTTTCCAGAGTCCTTTCGCAGGTGAGCGGTCTTTACTTCAGCATCCGTTCCACATCGCCGATAAGATTCCCCACAGTGTGGATGGCCTTGCCCGCGTTCTTTTTCATGTGGGCCGCTTTGCCCTTTCCGCCGCTCATGGCCTTTGTGCCGATGGCTGCCACTACAGTGCCCGCCAGCACACCCATGCCTACTCCCTTAACCACATTCATTGTCCGTTTGTACATGGCGTCAAACCTCCATAGGAAAAGTATACATTTCATCAGCCTTAATGCTGTAGTCAGTCTCATGATTCCCGTCTCCTCAGCCTTTATTCGAAGAAAAATTTGAAAGGGGCTTTTTGCTTATGGCAAGTCTCAATATAGTTTTGGTAGAACCGGAAATCCCCCAGAATACCGGCAACATCGCCCGGACCTGCGCCGTCACCGGCGCTTCCCTGCACCTGGTGGGGCCTATGGGCTTTACGCCTGCGGACAAGCGCCTGAAACACGCCGGCCTGGATTACTGGCCACACCTCGAAATTTCTTACTACGATAGCCTGCCCGATTTTTTTGAAAAAAACACAGGGACCTTTTACTTTTTTACCACTAAGGCTCAAAATCGTTATACCGACGTTTCTTATCCCGACGGCTGCTACCTCTTTTTTGGAAAGGAATCCGCCGGGCTGCCGGAAAAGCTGCTTTTCAAAAACCCTGACAACTGCGTGCGCATCCCCATGATGGACGAGATGCGCAGTTTAAACCTTGCCAATTCCGCGGCGATCGGGACATATGAGGTACTCCGCCAGTGGGGTTTTCCCGAGCTTTCATGCAAAGGGGAACTGCGGGAGTTCGACTGGGCCGCGGCAAAGGCCTCGAGACCGGACTCTGAATTTTTGTAATTCAAAGGAATTATTCATACCAAATTAAAAAATGCCTGTTATGCTGTTTTCATTCGGCAAAAGAAAGGAATGGACAGATTTGCCTCACTTTATCGAATTTGACGACGTATGCAAATATTACAACATGGGAGAAAACCCCATCATTGCGGCGGACCACATCAGCTTTTTTGTGGAAAAGGGGGAATTCTGCGTGATCGCGGGGCCTTCCGGCGCGGGCAAGACCACGGTTCTAAATATGCTGGGCGGCATGGATACCTGCGACGAGGGAAAAATCTACCTGGACGGGGCCCAGATCAATTCCTACACTCCCAGACAGCTTACTACATACCGCAGGCACGATGTGGGCTTTGTGTTCCAGTTTTATAACCTGGTGCAGAACCTGACGGCTTTGGAAAATGTGGAACTGGCAAGCGAAATCTGCCGGGACCCGCTGGATGCCGAGGAGACCCTGCGAGAGGTGGGGCTGGGGGACCGGCTGAAAAACTTCCCGGCACAGCTTTCCGGCGGTGAACAGCAGCGGGTGGCCATTGCCAGGGCTTTGGCCAAGAACCCGAAAATACTTCTCTGCGACGAACCCACCGGCGCTCTGGATTACAACACGGGCAAGGCTGTGCTGGGGCTTTTGCAGGACACTTGCCGGAAAACCGGGCGTACGGTGCTGGTCATCACCCACAACAGCGCTTTGACCGCTATGGCTGACCGGGTCATCCGTATCCGCAGCGGCAAGGCCATTTCCAACGAGGTAAATGAACATCCCACGCCGGTGGAGGAGATCGAATGGTAAACAAGACATACTCCAAAACGGTTCTGCGTACGATAAAAGGCACCTTTTCACGGTTTTTGGCAATTTTCGCCATTGTGGCCCTGGGTGTGGGATTCCTGGCGGGGCTGCTGTCTTCCCCTGAGGACATGCGGATCTCGGCAGACGCCTATTATGACGACACGAACATGTACGACCTGCGGATAGTCTCTAGCATGGGGCTGACGGAGGATGATCTGGAACTGGTACGGCAGACCGAAGGCGTGGAAGCCGTTCTCCCCGTCCGTGACACGGACCTGGTGCTGCTGTCAAACGATGGGGACTCTTATACTTCCCGTATCCACACCCTGCCGAAAGAGGGCGATCCGGAAATGAATACGCCGGTTCTACTTTCGGGCCGAATGCCGGAAAAGGCCGGGGAATGTGTGGTGGTCCAGACTAAGTCCATAGTGGAGGGACAGGACTGGATTGGTCAGACCATGGCCGTAGAGCGGGAAGAAGAAACAGACGGCGAAGATGAAGATGACGGTCTGCCTGACTCCTTTACTGTGGTGGGCATGGTAAAAAGCTCCGTCTACATGTCAATGGAACAGGAACACACCACCGTGGGTACCGGCACTGTGGGGCTTATTGCTTATACGGTGGACGAAAGCTTTGACCTTGACTATTACACCGGTTTTTATCTGACGCTGGAGGGCGCCAGGGCCCTGAATGCATTTACGGAAGAGTATGAGGACCTGCGGGACGGGGCCGTGGACCTGCTGGAACCCCTGGGCGAGGATCGGGCCGAAGTCCGATATGAGGAGATCATCGGTGATGCGGAACAGGAATTGGCCGACGCAAGAAAAGAATATGAGGACGGCAAAAAGGAGGCGGAGGAAAAGCTTTCCGAGGCGGAACGGGAATTAAACAACGCCGAAAAAGAAATTGCGGATAACGAGCAAAAGCTGGCGGACGCCAAGAAGAAAATCGACGACGGCTGGGCGGAACTTGCCCAGAACCGGGCGGACTATGAAAGCCAGACCGCTTCGGCCCAAAGCCAGATCGACAGCGGCTATGCCCAGATTAGCCAGTACCAGGCCCAGCTGGACCAGGGACAGGAACAGATTGCAGACGCCCAGAAGCAGTTGGACGACGGCTACGCCCAATTGGATGCGGGAGACGCCCAGCTTGCCGCAGCCAAGACCAAATTGGATGAGACGGAACAAAACCTGGACGCTATTGCCGCCGGCAAGGACGGCCTGTGGCAGATTGCCGGGGCAATGGGCCTGCCGGTGACAGACCAGTCGGACACGGGAGCGTTAGCGCTCATCGCTCAGTTGGAAGATGTTTCCCCGGAAGTGGGAGGACAGTTTGCCGGATTAAAGGCCGGACTGGAAGCGCTGGCCGCCCAGGGAACGGATTCTGACCAGGCCGCCGCGGCTTTAGAAGCCGGAAAATCTGAATATGAGAAAAGCCTTGCCGCCGCTCAGGCGGCCAGGACCGAACTGGACGAGAACCAAAAGCAATTGGATCAGCAAACCGCCTCCTTAAAGGAACAGCAGTCACAGCTGGACGCGCAAAAGGCGGAACTGGACGCATCTGCCGCTACCCTTGCAGCCACAAAGGCCAGTTCCCAGGCACAGTTCGCCGAAGCGGAAGAAAAGCTGGACGACGCCCAGCGCCAATATGACGACGGAGTGAAAGAACTGGAGGACGGCAAAAAAGATCTGGCCGACGCCCGTGAGGAATATGAGGAAAGCAAAACGGAAGCCGACCGGGAAATTCGGGACGGCGAAGAAAAATTACTGGACGCGGAAAGCAAGATCCGGGACATTGAAGAGGGCGAATGGTACGTTTTCACTCGGGATGACAACGTAGGTTTCTCCAGCTACGCTTCCAACGCGGAGAAAATCGCCGCTATCGCCACAGTGTTCCCCCTGTTCTTCTTTTTGGTGGCGGCCCTGGTGGCACTTACCACCATGACCCGCATGGTAGAGGAAGAACGTCAGCAGGTCGGTACCTTGAAGGCTCTGGGCTATTCCTCCGGAAAAATTGCGGGAAAGTACCTGTTTTACGCCGCTTTTGCCAGTGTACTCGGCAGCGCGGCGGGCCTGGCTTTTGGCCTGCGCCTGTTCCCCTACATCATTATAATGGCCTACAACATTATGTACGATGTTCCCAGGGCCCTGACCCCCTTTAACCTCCCATATTCCCTGTTCGCCTCGCTGGCGGCTGTTTTCTGCACGCTGGCGGCAACGCTCAGCGCCTGCTGGGCGGAACTGCGGGTTGCCCCTGCCAGGCTGATGCTGCCAAAAGCCCCAAAAGCGGGCAAGCGGGTATTTCTGGAATATATCACCCCCCTGTGGAGCAGGATGAAGTTTACGCAGAAGGTAACGGCCAGGAACCTGCTCCGCTATAAAAAGCGGTTCTTTATGACGGTTATCGGCATTGCCGGTTGTACTGCTCTGCTGGTGACGGGCTTTGGGTTAAAGGATTCCATTTCCCATATTGTCACGTACCAATACGACGAACTGAACCAGTTCCATTTGATGGTGTCGCTGAAAGACGAAAGCGCCCTTGACGGCAGAGACTTTCAGAATCTGCTGCAGGATGAAACAAAAATTGCGGGCTGGCTGCCGGTAATGCAGAACGAGGGACAAATGGTACCTAAATCCGGTGACCCTAAAGACAGCGTGGTCATCTTTTCCCCTCAGGACGTGGAGAAACTGCCTGAATATTTCAACTTCCGGCACAGAGAGGACCATTCCCCCGCCATCTACGACGAAAACGCGGTAATCGTCACGGAAAAACTTGCGGAGCGCCAGCATTTAAAGGTTGGCGACCAGATCACCGTTAAAAACCAGGATGAAAAAGAAGCGAGCTTTACCATTACGGACATCTGTGAAAACTATGTCTCCCATTATCTGTACATCTCCCCTTCCGCATATGAAAAAGCCTTTGGGGAAAAGCCGGAAATCAACATGGTGCTGTGCAAGCTGCCGGAGGGTATGAGCGCCGCTGAGGAAGACTCCCTGAGTTCTTCCCTGCTGGAATGCCGGGACGTTGCGGCGGCCCGTTTCACCACAGAACTTTCCGAAAGCTTTGAGAACAGCATCAGCAGTCTGGATTCAATTGTCCTGGTGCTTATCATTTCGGCAGGGGCTTTGGCATTTGTGGTACTCTACAATCTTATCAATATCAACATCAGCGAACGGGAAAAGGAACTTGCCACCATCAAGGTGCTGGGCTTTTATGATAGAGAGGTCTCGGCATACGTGTACCGTGAGACCGCCATTCTCACCTTGATTGGCACGGCAGCCGGGCTTGTACTGGGCGTGTTTCTGCACCAGTTTGTCATCCGCACGGCGGAAATCGACATTGTCATGTTTGGCAGGACGGTTTTCCCTTTAAGCTATGTGTGGTCGGCTCTTCTCACAATCCTGTTCAGTGCGTGCGTCAACCTGGTCATGCACAAAAAAATGAAAAAAATCAGCATGGTTGAATCTATGAAAGCGCCAGAGTAGAGGAATATGTCATGAAACACCTGATCATAGCCGGAGTTCCCCGCTCCGGCAAGAGTACCCTGGCCCGGCGGATTGCCGGAAAGCTGGGCTGGCAGCACATCTCTATGGACGCCATTATTGCCGGGTTCGAGCAGTGCTTCCCCGAGACTGGCATAGACACCGGAAAAAGCGTAAATAAAGACAGGTCTCCGCTGGAGGTACTGCGTATCATCAGCGGCAAGATAGCGCCGTTTCTGCGGGCCATGACCAGCCCGGAAGAATATGATAATGAGAATGGCCCTATGGTCATCGATATGTACCAGCTGCTGCCGGAAGATTATGTCAAGTTCTTGGACCCGAAAATCTGCGGCATCCTCTACCTGCTCACCGGCGACGTTACTCCTGAGGAGCGGTTCGCTATCCAGAAAAAGTATGACACACCGGCGGACTACACTTACGGCTTGCCGGATGAAGAGCGTATGGAGTGCTGCGAATACCTGGTGGAGCAGAGCCGCCTGATGCGGGAGCAGTGCGAAAAATACGGTCTCCCCTATTTTGAGACCGCAAAGGACCGGGAAGCTGTGCTGGAAGAAATTATTGACAGTCTGCACTGATTTTTCGGGCATCTTGCTGTTGAAACACTACGGTGAGACCGTGCCTTTAAAATTGCAGGAACAGGTATTTTGGCAAAAAGGGCAGTCCTTTGGACTGCCCTCTTTGCCAAAATACAGGGAAGCGGAGAAAAAGGACTTGAAAAGTAACGGGCTTTAGGGTACAATATTTTGTGGAAAGTTTGTCCATTTTTTGTTCCATATTTTTTATAAAGGAGTGCGTAAACCATGAACTATCTGAACAAGAAAACTGTCGAGGATATCGACGTCAGCGGCAAAAGGGTGCTGGTCCGCTGTGACTTCAATGTCCCAATGAAGGACGGCGTTATTACCGACAACAAGCGAATTGTAGGCGCCATGCCCACTGTAAAATACCTCGCTGACCACGGTGCGAAAGTCATTCTCTGCTCGCACATGGGCCGTCCCCACAACATCTTTAACGAGAAGGTAAAACTGGATAAGAAGGAAGCGAAGAAAATCGCCGAACTGCCCGAAAACGAGCAGGCTGCCGCCACCGAAAAGGCGCTGGAAGCCGCTAAGGGCGATGTGAAGAAGTTCTCATTGGCCCCCGTGGCCGCCGAACTGGGCAAGCTGATGGGCAAGGACATCATCATGGCCGCCGATGTGGTTGGCCCCGACGCCCAGGCCAAAGCCGCCGCTTTGAAGGATGGCGACGTGATGATCCTGGAAAATGTCCGTTTCCATGCCGAAGAGACCAAGAACGACCCCGATTTTGCCAAAAAGCTGGCTGATTTGGCTGAAATCTATGTAAACGACGCATTTGGCACGGCCCACCGGGCCCATGCCTCTACCGAGGGCGTTTCCCACTACCTCCCTGCCGTGTGCGGCTACCTGATCCAAAAGGAAATCACAGTTATGGGCGGCGCCCTGCAGGACCCCAAGCGCCCATTTGTGGCCATTCTTGGCGGCGCAAAGGTCTCCGACAAGATCGGCGTTATCGAAAACCTGCTGGGAAAGGTTGACACCCTGATCATCGGCGGCGGTATGGCCTACACTTTCTTGAAGGCAATGGGACACACCATCGGCACCTCTCTGTGCGAGGAAGACAAACTGGACCTTGCCAGGACCACTATGGAAAAGGCCAAAACAAACGGCGTAAAATTCCTGTTGCCCGTGGACAACAAGGTGGGAAAGGAATACGATCCCAATACCGAATCCCAGATTGTTGACTCTGACGACCTGCCCGACGGCTGGATGGGCCTGGATATCGGACCCAAAACCATTGAGCTTTTCAGCGACGCTATCAAGGGCGCCGGCACTGTGGTCTGGAACGGACCGATGGGCGTTTCCGAATGGGAAAACTTTGCGGCCGGTACTATCGGAGTTGCAAAGGCGGTTGCTGAAAGCGGCGCAATCTCCATTATTGGCGGCGGCGACTCTGCCGCAGCTGTGGAGAAGCTTGGTTTTGCCGACAAGATGACCCACATCTCCACCGGCGGCGGCGCTTCCCTGGAATTCCTGGAAGGTCTGGAACTGCCCGGCATTGCCTGCCTGAACGAAAAGCAGTAAGAAAAAAAGGCGGGCAAAGCCCGTCTTTTTTCGATATCAGTTATTGTATATTAGCAATTGGAGAAAGGACGCATAAAGCATGAACAAGAAATTGAGAAAAGCTGTTATCGCCGGCAACTGGAAAATGAACAAGACCCCTGCCGAGACCAAAGAACTGATTGCCGCTATTGCCCCGCTTGTAAAGGACGCCGGCTGTGATGTAGTGGCCTGCACCCCTTATGTGGACCTGTGCCCGGCTCTGAAAACCGCTGATGGCACCAACATTCAGATCGGCGCGGAAAACTGCCACTGGGAGAAGAGCGGCGCTTTCACCGGAGAAATTTCCGCCGGCATGCTCGTCTCTATGGGCGTGAACATCGTCATCATCGGCCACAGTGAACGCCGCCAGTATTTTGGCGAGACCGACGCGACCGTACAAAAGCGGGTGCGCGCCGCTCTTGACGCCGGCATGACCGTGATCCTCTGCGTGGGCGAAACTTTGGAGCAGCGGGAGCAGGGCATTACCGGCGAACTGGTTGCCATGCAGACCAAAATTGCTTTGGGCGGTGTGACTGCCGACGAACTGAAGCGGGTCATCATCGCCTACGAACCCGTTTGGGCCATTGGCACCGGCAAGACCGCTACCGCTCAACAGGCGGGCGAGGTCTGCCACATCATCCGCGAGGTAATAGGCCAGTTGTACGGCGAGGCTTCCGCCGACGGCATCACCATCCAGTACGGCGGCTCCATGAACGCCGGCAATGCCGCGGAACTGCTGGCCCAGCCCGATGTGGACGGCGGCCTGATCGGCGGCGCCTCTTTAAAGCCCAACGACTTTGCCGCTATTGTGGATGCGGCTACCAAAGGCTGATATGGCAATTACGGTACACCTCTACTATACAGGAGTGGACGGGAGCGCCAGACGGTTCGCTGAGGAAATGACCGCCGGCGGCACAGTTGACGCGATCCGCGCCGAAACCGGGAACCTGCGGTACGAGTATTACATCTCCCTGGAGGATCCCGAAACGGTGCTTCTCGTTGATACCTGGGAAAACCAGGCCGCTATCGACGCTCATCACGCCTCCCCCATGATGGCTAAAGTGGCCGAACTGCGTGAGAAATATGACCTGCATATGCGAGCCGAGCGATTTTTGACAGACGAAGAGGGGCTCCCCCTCGCCGACCGGCAATATATCAGAAACTGATTTACGAAAGGGAAAAAGCTATGAAAAAACCGCTTGTTTTAATGATTTTGGACGGCTTCGGAATTGCCCCGCCCGAGGGTAACGCCATTGTGGCCGCCAAGCACCCGAATCTCGATAAGATTTTGAAGGAAAACCCGGTAACGAAAATCGGAGCTTCCGGCATGGACGTGGGCCTGCCAGACGGCCAGATGGGGAACTCTGAAGTAGGACACACCAATATTGGCGCGGGCCGCATTGTGTACCAGGAACTGACCCGTATCACCAAATCCGCCCAGGATGGGGATATGGAGAAAAACGAGGCGCTGGTCAGCGCCATGAGGTCAGCCAAAGAAAGCGGGAAGGCCGTTCACTTCATGGGCCTGTTGTCAGACGGCGGCGTGCACAGCCATAACAGCCACCTGTACGCTTTGTTAAACATGGCGAAAAATATGGGGCTTGAGAAGGTCTACGTTCACTGCTTTCTGGATGGCCGGGATGTACCCCCTTCCAGCGGCAAAAGCTATGTGGAAGAATTGCAGGCAAAACTCCAGGAAATCGGCGTGGGCAGGGTCGCCACTGTGATGGGCCGCTACTATGCTATGGATCGTGACAACCGCTGGGAACGTGTGGAAAAGGCCTATGCCGCTATGGTGTACGGCGAGGGCGAAAAGGCCCCCTGCCCTGTCTGCGCAGTGCAGAATTCCTATGACAACGGCGTGACCGATGAATTTGTAGTACCCGCAGTATGCGACGGCGCCGCCCCTATCTCGGAAGGCGACTCCGTGATTTTTTACAACTTCCGTCCCGACCGGGCACGAGAGATCACCCGCACCCTGGTGGACCCTGACTTTACCGGCTTTGAGCGGAAGAAGGGCTTCTTCCGTGTCCACTATGTGTGCATGACCCAATATGACGCAACCATGCCCAATGTGGATGTGGCCTACAAGCCCCAGTCTTTAAAGAACACCTTCGGCGAGTATATCTCTGACAAGGGTATGACCCAGCTTCGCATTGCCGAGACAGAGAAGTATGCCCATGTCACCTTTTTCTTTAACGGCGGCGTGGAGAAACAGTACCCCGGTGAGGACCGCATTCTGGTGAACTCCCCAAAGGTTGCCACATATGATTTACAGCCGGAGATGAGCGCTTATGAAGTCACTGACAGAATGGTGGAAGCGGTAAAATCCGGCAAATATGACGCTCTGATTCTCAACTACGCCAACTGTGACATGGTAGGCCACACCGGCGTATTCGAGGCCGCTGTGAAAGCTGTTGAGGCTGTGGACGCCTGTCTGGGCCGTGTGGTGGACGCGGTGAAGGAAATGGGCGGCTGCGTGTTGTTGACCGCCGATCATGGCAACGCCGATAAGATGGTGGATGAGGACGGCACACCATTTACCGCCCACACCACAAACCCTGTGCCTTTCTGTGTCATCAACCACCCCTGCAAGCTGCGGGAGGGCGGCCGTCTGGCCGACATTGCCCCCACCATGCTGAAGGTGCTGGGTCTGCCCCAGCCGGAGGAAATGACCGGCGAAAGTATTATTGTGGACTGACCTGACAGATACAGAAAATACCCTCGGGTAACCGCCGAGGGTATTTTTTATCGGGTGTTGGTGTTGATCTCTTTCTGCTTTACTTTGGAAAACACAATTTTCTGGCTGCTGTAGAGTCCAAAATAGCCGGAGAGTACAAAAGATACAGCCACCGCAATGGCAAACAAGGGCAGATCCGCCGTACCGAAAAGCTCCGCCGCCAGAAAGATAGAAGCAATGGGGCAGTTTACCACCGAGCAGAAAAGGGCAACCAGGCAAAGTCCCGCGCCAAAATCTGCCGGAAGGCCAAGAAGCGGGGCCATCACACAGCCGAAGGTAGCGCCGATAAACATAGTGGGGACAATCTCGCCGCCACGGAAACCTGCGCCCACACACAGTGCGGTAAGTAATATTTTGAGCAGGAAAGCAAAGGGCTCAGCCTCCCCTTCAATGGCCGTCGAAATGATCTGTGTGCCCGCACCGTTGTAATCGTAAAGTTTAAACGCCCAGGTGAGCACAGCCATAACAGCGCCCCCAACGGCAATGCGGAGATAGGGATTAGAGAGGTACTTCTCCGCAAAATGCCCCGCTTTGTGGACACATACACAGAAAACAATCCCCACAACAGCCGCTAAAGCCGCCAGCCCAGCGGTCTTCAGGGCCAAAACCGGGGTAAAGGCCGGCACGCCGCCGGGAAGAACAAAGGAAAGAGGCGTGACCCCCAACGACCTGGCAATCATGACAGAAACGTAAGATGATACAATACAGGGCAGGAAAGCGTTGTACCGCAGGGTACCCACACTGATTACCTCCAGCACAAATACAGACGCCGTAAGAGGAGTGCCGAACAGCGCTGAGAAACACGCCGCCATGCCGCACATGGAGAGTACCCGCACATCCTCCTCGTCAAAGCGGAACAGTTCACCAAAATTGTGACCGATACTGCCGCCCAACTGCAATGCCGCGCCCTCTCGGCCAACAGACGCGCCGAACAGATGGGACAGCGCCGTACCCACAAAAATGAGGGGAGCCAGCAAAATAGGCACATGCTCGTTTGTTGTAACAGTTTCAATGATCAGATTTGTCCCAGCGCTGAAACTCACTTTGCACAACCGGTACAGCGCTAAAGTGATAAGCCCCGCCAGGGGCAGGAACCACACCAGCCAAACATTCTCCATCCTGATCTCTGTAACCAAATCTACCGTTTTGTGGAAGCCGGCGCCCACCAGACCGCATACCGCGCCCAGTACGCCAGCCGCCAAAACCCACTTACCAAAGGCCAGCACATACTTTGCCGCCCGTTTTGCTGTTTCTTTCATGTTTATTTGCTCCCTGTACTTTTTCATTCCAGTGGTCTATTATATCCCAAATTATCCTCATGTTTTTTCTTTGTAAGAACTATGATTTTCTTCCCCTTGTGTATACTGAAAAAAGAATTTTGTCGAAAAAGGGAGGGAACCTTTGTGAATCGGCTTTTATCGGCGCTCTTCTGCTGTCTGATTCTTCTGGTTTCCTGCGCGGGGTGCGGCGGCAAGGCGGATATGGCCTTTACAGCGGTCCTCCCGGAGAACGTCACCACGCTGGACCCCCAGACAGCCTCAAAAGTCTCGGAGTACCTGGTCATCGGCTCCCTGTTTGAGGGGCTTTGCCGAGTGGGTGAGGACGGCAAGGTGCTGCCTGGCGTGGCGGACCGCTGGGACCACAACGGGGATTATACGGAATTTACCTTCCACCTGCGGAAAGCCCGATGGGCTGACGGCACACCGGTAACCGCCGCGGATTTCATCTTTGGGGTGACCAGGGCCCTGCGAAAGGAAACCGGGGCTGTCTCCGTAGACGATCTGTTCGTTATAAAAAACGCCAGGGCCGTATATAACGGTGAAGCCGAAGAGAACACCCTGGGACTCACCGCCGAAAATGACAGGACGCTGGTTGTAACGCTGGAAAAAAGCTATCCGGATTTTCCAGGCCTTACCGCCGGCAGCCACTATATGCCCTGCAGCCAGGCCTACTTTGAAGAATGTGCCGGCCACTACGGTCTTTCCGCCGGGTATCTGCTGACAAACGGCCCTTTTACCTTTTCCAGCCAGTACTCATGGAATACGGATTACAATGAGCGCAG
Source organism: uncultured Acutalibacter sp. (assembly GCA_964525985.1). Taxonomy (GTDB): domain Bacteria; phylum Bacillota; class Clostridia; order Oscillospirales; family Acutalibacteraceae; genus Acutalibacter. The sequence continues at coordinate 15,405 of CAZGLW010000003.1, forward strand.
TCTCTCCCTGGTACGCTCCAATGAGTATCGTGGCCAGCGGAAAACCGTTGCCGCCAGTCTTCAATATCTCATCGACTACGATGACGCTATAGACCAGGACCCTGTCGCCTCCCTGTCGGCGGGGACCGCAGACATTTTAAAGCTTTCAGAGACAGAGGCAAAAGAGGCGGAAGAATTGGGCTGCACCATTCTGGCTATGGACGATGCTGTGACCGGCCTGCTTTTGAATTTCAATGCGGACAGTCTGAGTTATGTCGGTACAAGAGAACTTTTTGTCAAGACTCTTGACCGGAGCAACCTGCTGGCCCAACGGGAAAAAGGATCAGAGGCTTTGGGGCTTATGCCCGCCTGCGTGCTTTGGGATGGGGAAAGCTATTACGCCGACGGAGAGCCCCAATACACCCTTCAGGATGACCAGGCTGTCCAGACAATCCCCTCGTTACTTGACCTTTTGGAATGGGACAAGGTACCCAGCATTACCGTGCTGTGCCCGGACGATGAAGAATCTGTGGCCGTCGCAAACGAGTGCCTGATTTCCTGGAACGCCAAACTGGGCAACGCCTTTAATATTCTGCCCCTGCCCGCAGACGAATTGAACCAGCGGGTGGCACAGGGAAATTACGAAGCCGCCCTGTATGACCTGAGGGCGGGGGGCGTTTCACCTTACAACGTGCTGCGGAACTTTAAGAGCGACGCCTCTCCTCTGCTGCTGGGAAGTGAAAGCTTTGACAGCGCTTTGCACGAGCTGTCCTTTGACCTTGACTCTTTCCGCCAACTGGAGGACATGGTACGGGATCAGTATGTGTTTTATCCCCTGTTCCAGAGCAGGAGCTACTACGGTCTGGCCCCGGGCGTGACGGGGATTACCGTTTCCCCGGATCAAATGCTTGACTTTTCTCAGGGAAGAAAGAAAAAATAAAAAGTCAGCCGCCCGGCAGAACCGGACGGCCGACTTTTCAAATATTCTGGTAATCTTCCAGGATTTTTCGCGCCAGCTTGGCGTCTACCCGGATAAAACCCTCGGGGTCTACGAAATCCAGGGTGCGCAGAACCTCCTGGGACTGTTTGTACACATCGGGCTTGATGGAATGGTACACAGGCTCGGTGCTGCGGGGCAGAAAAATGGCAAATTCCATCTCTCCGTCTTTTTCGCTTAAACGGCTGAAATAGGCGTGGACCCGGCTGACCTGATAGGTAGTTTTAATGATCTCGCACAGAGCATTTTTCACCAGTTCTACGGCCACATCGTCATAACCCGCGTCAAAGAGGAGAATCTTCTCTTTCAGTTCCGCCAGGTTTTTCACACTTCGCTTGGTGTAGTCCCGGAAAGTCTCGACAGGCTCTACCGCCCCATTGGTCCCCAAAGGGGCGGTGCTTATTACATATCCCCCGTCAGGGTCCAAATAAATAAATGGGTAAGCCATAGCGGCAAAATAACTGCACCGCTTACAGCGCCAATCAAACAATGTCTCGTCTAAAACACGCTGCTTTAGTTCCGGATTCTCCCTGGCGTTGATGCTGGCATACAGCCTGTATTTCTGCGACTCCCCGCACTGGGGACAGATGATATCCTTGATGATCTCTGTAGACATTCCCAAATTCCTCCCTCATAACGGCAGGCACAGTCCCGCCAGGCTTAACCCTCAAAGGGCAATCCGTCGTTCTCCCCGGGCTCGGCAGGGGCTACCGGAGCGGCGGGAACTGGATCGGCCATAGGGTCATGGTCGTACTCCTCCACATCGTCCAGGGTGACCTTCTCCACCACGGAACCGCCGCCGGCGCGGTAGACTACTGTGGGGCCATCCACTCCGCAGGTAACTTCAACCTGGCCGTCAGGAGACGGAGCATTTTCATCCTTCTCATTGTCAACGGTCATGGCGACCCCGTCGTTCTGCTCCTGGTTGTAAAACTGCTCCAACTGGTTGATAGCCTTATCCATCCGGCCCTCGATTGCTTCCAGTTCGGCGCAGTGGGCCTCGGTAACGGGATTGCTTTTATCCCGCAGGTTACTATAATAGTAGCGGCCCAGGGCTAAATATTCCTTTTCCGCGGCTTTTTCCTCGCAGCGGATCACTGTTCTTATTCGATTGAGATATGCGGCTCTGCGGTTTTTCTCCCCTACATAGCTGACTGCCCCGGAGAAGGCCTTTCCAATATTTTTTAAAAATTCCATATGGCACGCTCCCTCTTTTTGGCCCGTAGGCCTTTCTTTTCTTTTAGTATAGCACAGCCCACGAAAAAATAACAGCCCTTATTTTGAAAAAGCTTGCGCGTTCCGGCGTTTTCTGCTATCATAAAAATTAGAGAACATTTATTCGGGAGGCGCGCTTATGCGCAGGACGATCAGCCTGGAACTTCTCTCCCATGTACCCAGCTTCGGCGTACAAGGTGCCGGTTCCTCAAACAAGGAAGCCCTGCGGGTGGCTAAAGAGGTACTCCGCAAAGCGCTGGAGCAGGAATTGACGGCCCGTCAACTGCAATGCGTACGGCTGTACTTTTTTGAGGAATTGACAGAGGAAGAGGTTGGACTGGGCCTGGGGATTTCAAAATCAACGGTATGCCGTCATCTGCAAAGGGCGAAAAAGCGCCTGTCCCGGGCAGTGTCTTATGCGGGAGAAGCCTACCGGGCAGTGCTGAGGGGCAGTAATAAACGTTAGCGCTCAAAAATGACAGCAAACTGTCACCAGAGAGAAAAGCCCGCCTTTTGGGCTTGCCAAAAGTACCGCATTTCTCCCGTTAGATGAGAACCGCAAGTGCGGTAGAACCAGGGTGATAAGGGGTGTTTAAAACGGAAGAAAAGCTTAAAAACATAAAAATGTTCGTGCTTGACATGGACGGCACCATTTACCTGGGGGACCGGTTGTTTCCCTTTACCAGAAGCTTTCTGCGCCGGGTGGAAGAAACCGGTCGGGATTTCTGCTTTTTCACAAACAACAGCTCTAAAAACCGGGAAGCCTATCTGGAGAAACTGACCCGCATGGGGATAACTGTCCCGCCGGAGAAAATGCTGATCTCCAACGAGGTGATCCTGGAATGGCTGTTGGAAAACCGCCCCAACGAATGCTGTTATGTGGTGGGCACACCGGCGCTTTTAAAGGACTTTGAAAACGCCGGGATTGTTCTGAACGACCGGGACCCGGATTATGTAGTATTGGGCTTCGACACCACTCTGACCTATGACAAGCTTGCGAAGGCCTGCACCTTTGTGCGGCATGGCAAACCGGTATACGGGGTAAATCCAGACTGGAACTGCCCTGTTGAGGACGGCTTTATCCCCGACTGCGGGTCCATTGCCGCGCTGGTAAAGGCTTCCACCGGTGTGCAGTGCGAGTTTTTCGGCAAGCCTTCGCCCCACACGCTTGAATATATGCTGAAAAAAACCGGCATGAAGCCCCAAGAACTGGCCGTTGTGGGCGATCGGCTGTACACAGATATTGCCGTGGCTGCGGGAACTGAGGTCACTTCCATTTTGGTGATGAGCGGCGAGACCACCCCGGAAATGCTGATGGAGAGCAAAACACGGCCCTCTTTGGTGTTCCGGGACCTTGAAGAATTGGCAAAAACACTGAACTGACAAATAACGGATAAGGAGCCTATCGCATGAGCGTCTGCGTTATTTCATTCAGTTCCCGAAAAGATGGGAACTGCTCAAAAATCAGCGAATTTATCTGCAACCGTCTGCCTGGCGCGTTGCAGTACAGCTTCTCAGATTTTGAAATTCATCCCTGCGGGAATTGCTCTTATGAGTGTTTTGACGGCGGCGATAAATGCCCGTGGATCGGCGACAAGGAATACGAACTGCTTGACGCGGTGACGAAAAGCGAGCTTACTTATTTCATCTTACCCAATTACTGCGATTATCCTTGCGCCAACTTCTTTATTTTCAACGAGCGGAGCCAGTGCTATTTCCAAAAGCGGCCCGACCTGTTGGAAGCGTACGAGCGCACGCCGAAAAAGATGATCGTTGTCAGCAATACCAATGAAGACAATTTCCGGGCCGCACTGGCGTATCATTCCAGCAGCCAGCCGGAAATCCTCTTTTTGTCCGCTAAAAAGTACGGAAAAATCAGCATTGCCGGCGACCTGTTGACCTGTGAACAGGCTGCCGCCGATCTGGAAAACTACATATAAAAAAGTGTCCCGCACGGTTTTCAGCCTTGCGGGATACTTTTTCGGCCTTGTATATTCTCCTTTCTTTCCGAAAACACTAACACGGAAGAAAAGCGGCGCAAATATCGCCGTCCGAAGAAAGGAACGGTATATATGGAATATCTGAACGCCTTTTGGGTGGGCGGGCTCATCTGTGTTGCGGGCCAGCTGCTCATCGACCTGACCAGACTGACCCCTGCCCGGATCATGGTTTTATATGTTACCCTGGGAGTGGCTTTTGGCGCACTGGGGATTTACAGACCTCTGGTGGACTTTGCCGGGGCTGGCGCAACAGTGCCCTTGTGCGGCTTTGGCTGGGCTTTATCGGAAGGTGTGAAAGAAGCCGTTCACGAAAAGGGCTTTTTGGGCATTTTTACCGGCGGTCTTGCAGCCGGAGCCGCAGGCACCGCTTCCGCTATCTTCTTTGGTTATGTGGCGGCATTGCTGGCAAAGCCCCATGACAAGTCGTAGGTCCCCCGCATGGCGGGCGGGCAAAATTAAAAAAGCGGCAGGACTGACAGCCGTACCGCTTCTCTTTTATGGACTGGTCATTGAAAAGGCTCCCCTTACGGCAATTCGTTCCCGGCGGCAAGATACAAAGCGTACCAATCGGGACGGGAAAGCTGGATATCAGCGGCCGAAGCGATGTCCTTCAGGCGCTGAGGGCTGGTAGTGCCGGCAATAACCTGCATGTTCGCCGGATGGCGGAGAATCCAGGCCGCGGCTATAGCGGTTTTGGACACGCCATACTTCTCCCCCATGTCCCCCAGGGCCTTGTTGAGTTCAGGAAATTTATCATTATCCACAAAATGGCCCTCGAAAAAGCCGTACTGGAAGGGGGACCATGTCTGTATGGTGATATTTTTCAAACGGCAGTAATCCAAAACCTCACCGTCCCGATCCGCCGCATGAGGAAATTCCGTATTGGTCCGCAGGGCGTGATCGACCAGGCCGGTACACATCAGGCCAAACTGCAGCTGGTCTATCCGCAGCGGCTGTTTTATTCCGGACTGGAGCAGTTCTATCTGACGAGTGTTAAAATTGCTGACGCCAAAATGGAGGACCTTCCCGGAAGCCTCCAACTGACTGAATGCTTCCCCCACCTCCTCAGGCTCCATCAAAGCGTCGGGCCGGTGGAGCAGCAGAAAATCGAGATGGTCGGTGCGCAGGCGGCCTAAAATGCCGTCTACGCTTTTCAAAATGTGTTCTTTGGAAAAATCATACCGGTTTTTGGCAATACCGCATTTACTTTGCAGAACTAGCCTTTCCCGCAGGCCGGGTTCATCTGCCAGGACCTTGCCAAAGAGGGACTCGCACTCACCGCCACCGTAGATGTCGGCATGGTCAAAAAAATTTACCCCCGCCTCCAAAGCGGTATGCAGATAAGAACTTAGTTCCTTTTCAGAAAGTGTGCTGACACGCATACAACCAAGGCCCACGGCGGACGCCTGCACACCGGAACCTCCCAAATCCACATATTTCATGCAATCACCTCCGGCTTACTGGATGGAGCAGTCGAGATAGTGTTCCAATTCCTCATCGTCCCGCTTCTTGTCTAAATAGATAAGCAGAGCGGACAGAGAAGCAACCACAGCGGCCACAGCCGTCAAAATTCCTATAAACAACGCAAGTTTGCTGCCTTTTTTCATGGGAGCACCTCCAAAAGTGAAATCTGTACCTGTTGGTTTTATGATACCCAATCTCAGGGAAAAAGTCAACCGGCCTGGTGAAAAAACTCCTGAAGACGGTCAAAGTTTCCGTGGGGATATTTTGAAATATCCACGCGGTCCTTATTGATAAAGCAGTCGGTAAGGAGAAACACCTTCATGCCGATTTGCTCCGCCGCCGCATCTTCCGAAACATCGTTGCCTACCATCAGGCAGTTCCGGGGGGAGACGCACAACTTATCGGCCACTTCTTGATAGTAAGCGGGGTTCGGCTTACAGAAGTGGGAGTTTTCATAAGTGGTGAACAGTTCAAAGCTGTCAGGCTCCAGACCCGCCCAGAGAATGCGCTTTTCCGTGGCCGTCTTGGGAAACAGCGGGTTTGTGGCCAGCGCAACGCGCAGACCCAGTGTTATGGCCCGTTCCACTGTTTCAGCGGCTTTCGGCGTGTAGCCGCAAAACGCCCTGGCCCCATCGAACTCCTTTTCGTAGAACTCATTGAAAATCCGGATGTCTTTCAAGGCCTCCCGACCGTAAAACTCGGCAAAGACCGCCCAGAACTTTTCCTCGTTGGTGACCTTGCCGTCGTTTTTCACCATAGCCTTTGTTCCCGCCCAAACAACCTTAATGAGCTTTTCCGGCTCATAGCCGAAGAGGGCCCCTTTTTTGGCCAAAAGGCCAAAATAACCCCTGGTAAACTCATCCTGATCCATAGGCAGCAGGGTCCCATCCAAATCAAACAGGACCGTTGTAAAACACGCCATCCAGGCGCCTCCTTTTCGTAAAAGAGCAAACCGCCGGGGAAATTTACAACCTCCCGGCGGCTCCCATTCCGTTTTGACGCACAGCGCAATCAGGCGCCAGCGTTGAGCTTTCTCTCTAAAGAAGACTTCCTTCTGGCGGCAGTATTTTTATGCAGGATGCCTTTAGCGGCAGCCTGATCGATCTTTTTGATAGCGACGCGCACCGCTGCAACCTTGTCCTCCGCATTGCTCTCAATAGCCGCGTTGGCTTTCTTGATTTCGGTCTTAAGAGCGGAATTGACAGCCTTATTCTGCAAGGTCTTGGCAGCGATCACCTTCACGCGCTTCTTCGCAGATTTGATATTTGGCATGAGTACACCTCCTTATAGCCCAATAACGCAGGTAATATGATAGCATGAAAGGCGAAAAAAAGCAAGGGATTTTTTGATTTTTCATTTTGAAATTGACAAACGTCCCGGCTTGCGGTAAAATATCAGGGTAGTTAGAAATGCCTCCATAGTTAAACGGATATAACAGCCCCCTCCTAAGGGGCAGTTATCGGTTCGATTCCGGTTGGGGGTGCCACTCCTGCGGTACACGGGCTGTACCGCGGTTTTTTCTTTCTCGGAACTCCCGGCAAAACCAGATCAGTTGTCCGTGCGGCGGTACCCGCACTTCATAGCGACGCTGGCTTCATGCAAAACCAGATTCAACGTGCGGGTGGCTTCCTTCTTCGCCATGTCCGCAAGCTTTTGATTAGCCTCGTTTATCAGGTCATATTTTGGGGCATCCGTCATCTTTTTGTCGTATTCCCCCACGATCTGCCAGCCTTTGGCGGCTATTGCCGCCTGATAGCGTTCGATGTGCTGGATGCAGGCGCTGTAATGGGCGTCGGCCATAGCGCCAATTAAGCGGTTGGTCCAGTAGAAGGTATCGGTAGACGTATCCGTTGTCACCCGGCTGAGGTAGGCGGGTATTTTCTCGGTATTGGCGTACACCGGCAAGGCCGCGTTGAAAGGATTGGCCCCAAAGCAGATCCATTCCAGAGCGGCGGCCTCTTTGGGCATATAGCCGCGAATCTGCAATATAGCCATAACCCCCGTGCGGCTGATGCCGATGGGACGGTACTTTCCTTTCTGGTCGGGGCCGGCGTGGCCGTATGGGTTATATGGTGTGCCCTGATAATAGGAGGAAAGGATGTATTTGACCTCTTCCACAGTGATCTTTCTCTCCGGGACAAATGACCAGGGGATATCGTCGCTCTCCGGGGTATAATCAGCATCGGGACCGTCCCAACGGACGGTTTTTGGGTTGAAGTAGCGGCCCATGAACCAGGCCCTGGGAGTGTTGTACACATGGTCGGAATCGTTGTGGGAGCCAAAGGCCAGCCTGGGGCTGAAGCCGCCGTCCATGTCAAGGGCCAGATGGTTCTCGGCTATAAACTCCTTTAAATCGGCGGAACAGAGATAATTTTCCCGCTTGCCGAATGCGTCGTCAAAGTCGAAATGGTCCATGCCAAACTGGTTCGGCATGATCACATACCGGTCGTCAGGCACCCGGCAGGCGATCCAGTGGTGGCCGCCGATGGTTTCCATCCACCAGATCTCGTCCTTGTCGGAAAATGCGATACCGTTGGGCTCGTAGGTACCGTACTGCTCCAAAAGCGCGCCCAAGCGCTCTACTCCCTCTCTGGCGCTGCGGATGTAGGGAATGACCACGCTGACCAGGTCCTCCTCTCCCAGACCTCCGGGCTGCTCCTTTCCCCGGCGGCCCTCTTTTTTCTGGTACCGCACATATGGGTCGGCGCCCAGAACCCGCGGATTGGTGGTGATGGTCTCTGTGGCCGTCATGGCCACGTTTGCCTCGTTGATGCCGTTTGCCGCCCACACCCCGTTTTTAGAGTCTACGCTGGGCGTGGAGGTATAGCGCATGGGACGATCTGGAAGTTCGATCTCCAGATGGCCTATCTTGCTCTTATACTTTTTGGGCTGGTCCTTTGGCAGGACCACAACCAGCTTTTTCTTGTCATAAAATCCGTCGTCGTTCCGGGCTATCATGGTGGAGCCGTCAAAGCTTGCCTTTTTTCCCACTAAAACAGTTGTACATGCCATTGTCTTTTCTTCCCTTTCCTTTTTAATAATAGCGCATGTGGATAAACTCTATACGCGGCCTTTTAGAAAAGGCCATTACCATAAGCTTTCGATAAAGGCCGTCCGGAAATTTCCCGAAGGTGCCAAACCGAATCAGTCCAGAAATTTTTCGTTCAGCGTAACACCGAACTCACTGGCGATCGCCCGCAGGTTGTCGTCGGTGATCGTCTGGCGGATCCCGCCTTGACCTGCGGAAAGGGCAAGCAAATAAATCTGTGCCGCCTTTTCAATGGTGTGCATCAGGCCAAATGTTGTGTCAAAATCGGGGCCTGAGGCAAACAGGCCGTGATGGGACCAGACAACCGCGTCAAATTCCGTCATCAATTCGCTGGTGGACTTGGCGATATCAGCGCCGCCGGGCACCATCCAGGGTACTACGCCTACGCCGCCGGGAAACACAACCGGGCACTCTGTGGCGCTTTTCCACAGGGCGCGGGTAAAGTCCCGGGCCGTAAGGGGCAATATGTAGGTCATTGCAATGATATTGGCCGGATGGGCATGGTATATCACCCGATATGTGTTGCCTGCGGCCGCTTTCTTCACACTGTGGTTCAAAAAGTGGCTGGGAAATTCGCTGGTGGGCGCGCCTCCATGTTCCAACCCCCAGACGATCCGCCAGGCATCCCCCGTTTCGTTGATCTCTGCAATGCAGATGTTGTCCCGGGGGCACAGGGGCACGTTTCGGAAAAATCTGCCGCTGCCGGTGGCGATGAAGTATTCGCCCTTCAGGTTTTCGGCCTGCACTCCCATGTTCACCCACAGGCCGGGAGCACTTTTAAAGAAAGGACGGCATTCTTCCACCTCTTCGGGCTTCATGCGGTAAGTTAAATTACCGCCGTTGCGCTCATGCCACCCCTGGTCCCAGCCGTCGCCGCACATGCGTATGTAATCCTTTATGACTCTTACATCAGTAATGTCCATGACCATTTTCCTTTCCGGCGGTGTCCTGCCTTTCAGTTCCTTTTGCTCAGTACGTCTTTTTCATAGCGCTTTACCTCGTCCAACCACACTTTGGAAGCCGGGACCCCCTGAGAGGTACAGTAGTGTTCCCAGATATCCCCGAACGGCAGCGTTTTCAGTTCTTCGTTCATCACCATCAGTTCGGTAAAACGGTTTTCGTCCTGGAGCCTCTTCATTTCATTCCAGGGCTGGAGCATGGCGTAGAGCAAAGCCTTCTGAACATTTCTGGCGCCTACGGTCCAGGCCGCCACCCTGTTTATGGAGGCGTCGAAATAGTCCAGGCCGATCAGCACACGGTCAAGCGCGTTGTTGCGAACCACTTCTTTCATGATCTCTTTCAATTCATCCTCAAAAAGCACCACATGGTCGCTGTCCCAGCGGACGCTGCGGGTAACGTGGAGCGGCACCTTGTCAAAGAACAGCAGCAGGCTGGGAATCTTGTCGCTGACCACCTCGGTTGGATGGTAATGGCCGTTGTCCAACAAGGGGTACACACCCGGATGGGACGCGGCGTAGCTGAGGCAAAACTCAGCGGAGCCCACTGTGTAGGCTTCCAGGCCGATGCCAAACACTTTGCTTTCAATACAGTCGATCACATTTTCATACGGCTGGGCAAAAATCTCATCCAGGCTCCGGCGGAACCTGTCCCTGGGGCCCATACGGTCGGCGGGAATATCCTTGCAGCCGTCGGGGATCCACTGGTTGCACACCACAGGCTGGCCCAGCCGCTCCGCGATGTAGGCGGAAATCTCCCGGCTGCGGACGCCGTGACGAACCCAGAACCGCCTTACCTCCTCATCGGGAGAGGACAGGGTCAGGTTATCCCGCACCATAGGGTGGCTGAAATACGTGGGGTTAAAGTCAATTCCCAGACCGTTCTCTTCGGCAAACTCGATCCACTTGTCAAAATGTCTGGGCTCCAGCTGGTCCCTGTCCACCCGCTCCCCGTCCTGAAAAACGGCATAGCTGGCGTGAAGGCTGATCTTCTTCCTGCCGGGGACCAGACTCATGGCCTCTAAAAAGTCGGATTTAAGTTCCTCAAAATTTCTGGCGCGGCCCGGATAGTTCCCTGTTGTCTGAATACCTCCCGACAAGGCCCTGCCGGACCCCTCGAGGCCAATCACATCGTCACCCTGCCAGCAGTGGACGCTGACAGGCACGTCTTTCAGCCGGTCCAGAGCTGCCTCCACATCTACTCCCAGTTCCCCGTACCGTTCTTTTGCGCTTTCGTACCGTTCGTTCATATAAACTCCTCCTGTTTCCTATTGCGCCGGGTTTTCTCCCGGACTGTAAACCTCAATGGAAAAGCTGTCCCGTTCCGCTTTCCGGGCGTCATCCAAAGTGGGAAATTCCTTTGCGGCCAGCATCTGCACCATCAGGTTCCCCAGGGCGGTGCCCTCGGCAGGGCCGGCATAAACGGGCCGATTGACCGCGTCGGCCGTAAGCTGGTCCAAATAGCTGTCCTTACTGCCGCCGCCCACTATGTTGACGGCCGTAAATTTCCTGCCGGCAAGCTGCTCCAAATCGGCAATAGCTTCGCGGTAACAGGCTGCCAGGCTGTGGTAAACGCACGCCATGACCTCTCCCGGCGTTTCCGGCACCGGCTGGCCGGATTCCCGGCAGGCCGCCTGTACGGCGGCAGTCATGCTTTCCGGAGCGAGAAAACGGGCGTTTTCCACATCTATTAAAGAGGAAAAGCCCTCCGATTCCCGCGCCAGGACTTCCAACTGGGCAAAGGTAGGGGTTTCCGAAAATTCCGGAAAGGCTCCGACCGCCTCCCTCCGGATGGATTGGATCATCCAAAGGCCCATGATATTTTTCAGGTACCGGAAACGGTACTGGAAGCCGCCCTCGTTTGTAAAGTTCGCCCGTCGGCTCTCCTCAGTGACAATAGGCTGGGAAAGTTCCAGGCCCAGCAGGCTCCACGTACCGCTGGAAAGATAAACAGAACCATCCCCTTCCGCCGGAACAGCCAAAAAAGCCGAACCCGTATCGTGAGTGGCGGGCAGAACCACCTGACAGGCAAATCCCACCTGCTCCTGAATTTCTGGAGAAAGTTCGCCCAGCACCGTGCCGGGCAAAGAAGGTTGCAGGAACATGGAGCCGGGCAGGCCCAATCTGTCCAGGATGACCCGGTCCCATGTCTTTTCACGGGCGTTAATCAGTCCGGTGGTGGTGGCGTTAGTATATTCGTTGGATAGTTTCCCGGTAAGCCGATAGTGCAGGTAATCGGGGACCATGAGAAAAAAGCGTACATGCTCTAAAAGCCCCGGTTCCGCCTGCTTGATGGCCATAAGCTGGTAAATGGAATTAAAACTCTGCTTTTGAATACCCGTGCGGGCATACAGTTCCTTCAGAGAGATCCTCTCCTCCACCAGACGGTCCATACCCTGTGTACGGCTGTCCCGGTAAGCTACGGTGTCTCCCACAATACGCCTGTCCCCGTCCAGCAGGACAAAGTCTACGCCCCAGGTGTCTATCCCCACGGTTTCGGGGACGATCCCTCGGGCTTTGCAGGCTTTCATCCCGTTTAAAATCTCCTGAAACAGCCTCTCCATGTCCCAGCAGAGGCGCCCGTGCCGCCGTTCCAGTCTGTTCTCAAAGCGGTACACCTCTTCAGTACGAATCTTCCCCTGCTCTACCCGGCCCAGAATATGCCTGCCGGAAGACGCGCCGATATCTACGGCCAAATAGTATCTCATAATATTTCTCCTATCCCGCCGCCTGCGGCGATTACGGAAACTCTTCCCACTTCAGGCGGTACACCGCCGCACCGTGCGGCGGCAGCATGGCGCAGATGCCTTCCGATTCCTCCCCCAGGTCACGGCGCTCCCACAGGTCTCTGACCCGGTACTTGCCGGAAAGCTCCATATTCTCAAAGCGGACGGTGACCTCCGACTGCTGGTCGGAGAGGTTAAAGAGGGCACAGTAGGTGCAGCCGTTTTCCCAGTCGCGGCTCTGCCAGACACAGGCCTTTTCGGTGCGGTACACCTGATGGGCGTTTTCCCCCTGACGGTGCATTTTCAAAATTTCCCGGTTGGTCAGCAGGGACAGGGTGAACTCATCGTTGTTGCGAAGTTCTCCTCCCATCATCAAAGGTGAACGGAAAATGCACCACAGGCTCATCATGGCAATCTGCTCGTCTTTTGTAAATTTGGTCCAGGTCCCGGTGGATTCTGGACCCTCGGGACCCCGCCAGTCCTTTAAATGCAGACGGATACTGCCCAGGGGCAGCATGTCGCAGTCGGGCCAGCAGCCGGGGGACACCTGTCGTTCCCACACCTCGCACCGCTCGAACATATTCAGCAACAGGTCCCACCGATCCCAGAAATCATCGGTAATACGCCACATGTTGGCGTTCTGCCGCAGGTGCCACGCCTTCTCGATCACCGCCGGACCCGGGGACAGGCTCAGGACCATGTCCCGGCCGCAGCGGTCAATAGCGCTGCGGATCATCTCGATCTCCTTTTCCGCGGAATAAGGGTCGTCCGGATAGGCGTTTGTGTTGCAGATATCGTCCACCTTGACAAAGTCTACGCCCCAGGAGGCATAAAGTTCAAAAATGGAGTTGTAATACGCCTGTGACCCCTGTTTCCGGTAATCCACACCGTACATGTCCGTGTTCCATCGGGATATGGAACTGTCGGAGGCGATTTTGTCACATGTGGTAGCGGTCCCCATTACCGGCAGATGCTTGTGTACTGCCAGACGTGGAACTCCCCGCATGATATGAATGCCGAATTTCAGCCCCATATCATGTATCTCTTTGGCTATGGGACCAAATCCCTTCCCTCCCGCAGCCGAAGGGAACCGCTCTACAGCCGGGATCTGGCGGCCGTACTCATCCAGTGTCAGCCAGGCGTAAGGTACGTAAAAAGGGCTTTCCTTTCCGGCGTTGGGCTCTGACCACTGGATGTCGCACACCACATATTCCCAGCCGAATTCTTTTAAATTCCTGGCCATGTACCGGGCGTTGCCCAGCAGTTGTTCCTCATTTACGGAATTTCCGTAGCAGTCCCAGCTGTTCCACCCCATAGGCGGGGTAATGGCCACTTCATCCTTTCTCATAACGTCCTCCACTGCCAGGGGCAGGGCCCCCTGATTTTGCTTTCAGTTTAGCACCCCTTAACTTCTCTGTCAAGAAAGCCCGTACTTGGTTTTCAGGCGCTCCAGTTTTTCCAGTAAAGGCGCGCCCCCGAGCCAAAGAAAAATGAAACTTGCTGCTCCGTGTATGCAGTCATAAGGGAAGCCCGAAGCCAAATACCCCAGCAGGACCCCCAGGGTGGGTTCCCCGTTCCACGTGAGGGCGGAGGAAAGGTTCATGGGCACGCCGTACAGCACTACCGCCGCCAAAAAGCCGTAGATTCCCAAAAGCCAGCGGTTCCTGGGCAAACGGCCCTTTTTAAAAAGCAACCCCCCGCAAAAGCCGCAAAGTCCCATAGCAAACATCTGCCAGGGGGTCCAGGGGCCCTGACCGTAAAACAGATTGGAAACCAGCATGCTGACGGCCCCCACCAAAAAGCCTGCCTCTCCCCCAAATGCCGCGCCGGAAACAGCCGCTACGGCCAGTACCGGCTTGCACTGGGGCAGAAAGTAAAAGGCCGCTCTGCCCGCCACGCCAAGAGCGCAGAGAGCGGCCACGGTCACCAACTCCCCCGCTTTGGGCCGTCTGCTTTCAAATGCCAGGAAAAAAGGGAGCATACATTCCAGCAGGACCAAAAAGGAAACGAGCGTATACTTTTTTCCCCCTGGAAAAAACGCCCCCGCCAGCACAGTGGCCGGAACTAAAAGAAGCAGGACCGCTATGCAGAGCGCCGCACGTTTGGAAAGCGGCCTTTTCCCCGGAGAGGTAAGGCTGTTTTCGGTTTTTCCCGGCGCGGACGGCGTTTGGGTCGTTTCAAGCGGTTTGGGGGGCTTAGCCGCGGGAGGGAGCGATCCGCCGCAGGCTGCGGCCACATCCGCCGCGGTGACCGCTTGTGGCAGCAAGGGCCGGGCCATGCGGTTGGCGGACGTGGTGTAAAAGCCGCCGCCGGAAAAGAAATTCCTGGGACTTCCCCCGGCTACAACAGCGCCGTCGAACAGCAAGGCGCACCTGTGTGCGTGCTCTGCACAGAACTCCATATCATGGCTGGCCATAATCACCGTCCCGCCCCGGCTGAGGAATTCCTCCACAATCTCTCCAAAAATCTGCTTAAAGCCGGCGTCCACGCCCCTGGTGGGTTCGTCCAGCAGCAAGACATCGGGCTGCAGCAGAAGCAGCTTGCACAGGGCCGCCCGCTCCATCTCCCCTGCGGAAAGGTCGAAGGGGTGGCGATCCAGCAGGTTCCCAAGACGGCAAAGGGCGGTGAGGCGGGAAAAACTCTCCCCCTCCGGGGCGGCTTCCAAAAGGTCCTCACGAAGAGTCTTTTTTATAAACAGTGTCTGGGGACTCTGGGGCAGCAAAAGTGTCTTTCCCCGGCTCTCCACCTTGCCCCGGTAGGGACGCAGCGTCCCGGCCATCAGCTTCAAGGCCGTAGTCTTGCCCGTGCCGTTACCCCCCAGCAAAGCCAAAAATTCGCCTTTCTGTACGGACAGGGAAAAATCCTTCAGCACGTCAGGGCCGTCCTTCTCATAAGAATGCCAAATGCCTTTTGCCTCAAGGGAAAGGCCCTGGGGATAATCTCTGGAGGCTGCCGGAGGGACCTCCCCAAGAGGATGGCAGGCGGCAAATTCCGCCAGCCAGTCCCGGCCCTCCCGCACAGTAAGAGGGCACGGCAGTCCGGAATCTACGGCGGCCCACACCCGCATGGGTACGGGCATAGCGGCAAACATTGGGTGGCAGGACTGCCGCAGGCTTTCCCCCACATGCCGGGGAGGGCCGCAGCAGAGGAGCCTGCCGCCGTCCAGCACAGCTGCAGACGTAGCCAGGGGCATGGCCTCTTCCAGGCGGTGCTCGCTTAAAATGACTGTTATTCCATATTCCCGGTTCAGGCGGCCCAAAGCTGCCAAAAAGTCAGAAGCCGACACCGGGTCCAGCTGGCCGGTGGGTTCGTCTAAAATCAGCACCTCCGGATCCATTGCCATAACGGCGGCCAGGTTTAAAAGCTGCTTTTGCCCGCCTGAAAGCTGGAAAACATCCCGGGAAAACCAACTTTCGATGCCGAAAAAGGAAACTGTCTCAGCCACCCGGCGGCGGATAAAAGCGGGGTCGCGGCCCAGACTTTCCAGTCCGAATGACATCTCGTGCCACACCTTATCCGTAACAATCTGGTCCTCCGGGGACTGGAATACAAATCCTATCCTCTCGCACTGTTCACGACGGTCAAGGGCCCGGATGGAACGGCCCTGGAAAAGTATCTGGCCGGAACCCTCCCCGTGAGGCGCCAGAATAGGCTTTAGCTGCCGCAGCAACGTGGATTTCCCGCTGCCGGAGGGCCCGCAGAGCAGGAAGAAACCGCCCTTTTCAATTTGCAGGCTGACATTTTTCAGGGCGGGGACCCCGCCGGGATAGGAAAAGCTGAAATCCCTGATCTCAAACAAAACACTCATAAGTTCTCCCCCTTTCCCGCCGTTCCGGCCCAAAGGAAGGAATCCCGCAGGCGGAGGGCAAGAGGTGTCAAACACAGAGCGCAGTAGACAATACGCAGGGCAAGGCCAGACCCCGTAAAAGCCGGGGGCCGTACCGAAGGGTACCATTCCCAGGAAAAAGCGCCGCCGGCCCAGCCCCAAATGAGGAACAGCCCGCAGGCGGCGGTCCAGGCCAAAAGCGCCCGGTCCCGGCCGCAAAAGCGGTACGGGGAAAACGCCGTCCGGCCGGGCAGACCGTAGCCCCGGCTGCGCATTCCGGACGCGGTGCTCATGGCGTCCTCCAGCGCCCAAGTGACCAGAATGGACAGCATATCCACAGCGCATTTCAGCCGACGGACGGGCCCACCCTGGGACATGTCCCTTCCCAGGGGCCTTTGAGCTTGCCGGATCTCCTCGAGACGGCGGCGGAACCTGGGCACGAACCCCAAAGCTAAGACCAGCACCAAACCCAGAGATGGGGCTTTTTTTTCAAACAGGCACATCAGCTTATCCGCAGTCATCACCGTACTGAAGCAAAAGAACCACTCGATCGCCGCCAAAACGGCCAAAGCCGCGACGGCCCCGTACAGGGCGCTTTCCAGCGTGAGGTCCCTGCCCCAGGGCATAGAAACCAACACTGTACTCCCCCTGGAATTGAGCAACAGGTTTATAAGCCCCGCCAGCAAAACCAGCGGCAGCAAAAACCGTGCCTGACCCATCACGGCCCGCCACCCCTTTAAAACGGCAGCATATGACAGGGAGCAGACCAGCGAAACCGCCAGGGATGGGGGATCCATGCAGAACATGGGCAGAAACGTGACAAGGACAAAAAAGAGAAAGGTCCCCGCCGGATGGCAGGATGAGAAAGCGTCTTTCTGTTCCACGGCAAGGCCTCCTTTTCTTTTATTCTATCATACTGCCGGGAACGGCAGACTGTCAAGAATAAGTCTGCCGCATAAGATGAGAGAGAAAAACCTTAGGGAGGCGCTCATTTTGCCCATCCGCATTTTTATCGACCAGGGACACAACCCCACCGGCCCAAATACCGGCGCGGAGGGAAACGGTCTGAGAGAACAGGACGTCACATATGAAGTGGGAACCTATCTCGCCACATTGCTGCGTGATGACCCCCGCTTTGAGGTGCGGGTATCCAGGCCCGCACCGGATACCGTGCTGGGTACCAGCAACACTGCCAGTCTGCAGGCCAGGGTCCGGGCGGCAAACTCCTGGCCCGCCGACTATTTTATCAGCATCCACTGCAACGCCAACACAAACCCGGCCATCAACGGCACCGAAGTGTACGTGTACGCGGAAAATACCCAGGCCTACTGGCTGGCCCAGCACATTTTACTGGCCGTGGTAGCCGCCGCCGGGACCAGGGACAACGGGGTGCGCCTGAATCCCGCGCTGTACGTTCTGCGCAGGACCGACATGCCCGCCGTGCTGGTAGAACTGGCATATCTCACCAATTCATCCGACGCCGAAAAACTCCTGGACGACCCCCGTTCCTTCGCCTGGGGCGTTTACAACGGCCTGTTAAGCTATTTTGGGTTCCCTACTGTATAAAAAGCCGCGGATCGCTCCGCGGCTCATGTTGGGAAACCTATTCTTTTTTCGCAGGGGCAAGCGTCCCATCCCCGCCCATCAGGGCGGTAAGCTCCTCGATCCGCTCCAGCGGGAACGGCGGGGCCGTCAAGGGCTTCAGAGCAATAGACATCAGCTTCATGGGGTTGTCGTCGGCGGCCACCCGGTTAGAGCTTAAATGTCCGCACCGGCGGCACCGGTGGATAATGGCCCACTCCCCATTTTTTCGCACCCAAACGCCTACAGGGTCCATAATGCCGCCGCAGCCGCAGGCCCGATCGCCGGGCTCGTTGTCCACATGCAGGCTGGATAGGCAGTTTGGGCAGTGGTTGCGGTGGTCGGAGCCGGCCCCTGCCGGGACCACCGGCCTGCCGCAGACCTTACAGGTGAAGCTTTCGTTGCAGGGATGGTTTTTGTAATAGCCTTTTTCGAACTGTTTTCTTTTGTTTTCCCGATTCAAGGGAATTCCTCCTAAAGTTATAAAAATAACCTGTGGGAGGTTTTTCGCCAGATTTGGATTTGCGTAAACCTCCCGGTTTACACAATCTCCGTGGCCTTATTGGTACGCTTCTTCATAAAACGGTCTCCTATCTTTTACATTTATTGGGGAACGAGGAATCAAACGCCCCGTACCTTTTTGTACATAGCATATCCAAGAGAAAAAGTCAATCTTTGTTTTTTCGCCGGAAAAGCCGGGGCACACCGTAGAGTACAAGCCAGCACAGGCCCGCAATCAGCGGAATGCCTACAAGGTAGCCGGGGTTCCCAAGCCGCTGTTCAAACCAGGAAAGAGGGTTGCCCTCTCCGGCGTAGCTTAAAAACATAAAATTGGTACCAAAAACCCGATTGAAAAGGTACGCCCCCGCAACGGCCAAAAGGCAGAAGGGCAACGCCTTTAAAAACCGGCGGAATTTGGGACGGAACCCGCCGCACATCAACAGGAAGGGATACAGGAAGAGCAGAATATGGGCGGTAAAGCTGTGAATGCACAGAGCGTTCCAAAGAGGCAGGTATGCCCAGCCGGGAAAGGCGAGGGCGAAAAACGCCCCCGGCAGACAAACGGCGTAAAGCACCTCCCTGAGGGAGTCACGCGGCTTTATGGCGTCCGCAGCGATCACAAAAATATTGATGCTGCACAGGTGCAAGGGCAGAAAGTCGAGCCTGAACCGACCGTGAACGGCAGTGGAGACCACTTTGAAAAGTTCGTCCGCGATCAAAAGGGCCGCCAGGACCCGCAGGCAGATAAGGCGCTTTTTTTCTCCCCAGCGCCGGTACAGCGGGCCCAGCGCGCCGCATACGAGCAGCAGCCCCAAGAGCCAGCACAGGTGGCCGGCGCCGTACAGCGGGAAACCGACCCCGGAGGGGACGGTATAGCCCGTATCCCAAAAATACTCCACGCATCCATTCCTTTCCTGCGGCGGCGCTGTTTCAGTCCAGCACCAGGCTGGGCGCGGTATAGACCCGGCCCCCCAACTCAGAGTCAAGCATATACAGGCCCTTGCCGTCAGAGCCGAAAAGTTCCATCTTGCGGATCAGATCTTCCGCGTTCTTTTCTTCCTCGCCCTGTTCTTTTACGAACCAGTCCAAAAACTGCATGGTACGGAAGTCTTTCGTCTGATAGGCGGCATCGTAAATATTGTGGATCAGCGAGGTAACCAGCTGTTCGTGGGCGAGGCCGGCTTTCAGAATCTCAAGAGAGGTATTACCTTTCTGCTCAGGCTTCGCTACAGCCTCCAATTGGGGCCTTATCCCATTGTTGTGAAGATATTGGTACATGAGCACGGCATGGTCCCTCTCCTCCTGGGCCTGGATCTTATACCAGTTGGCAAAGCCGGAAAGCCCCTGCTCCTGGAAGAAACTGGAAAAGTCCAGATACAGATAGGCCGAATAAAACTCGGCGGTGACCTGTTCGTTTAAAAGCTTTGACACATTTTCATTTAACATAATTTACCAATCCTTTCTAAAATATGTATTTTCCTTTCATTTTCGTACCCATTGCCATGATTATTATAGGGCCGTGCTTTTCTCATGTCAATAGATGTTTTAAACCGGCGGACGCATATTTTGGGCTTCGCTCCACATGACGGGAAAGCCCGCCCCGGTTCACCCGGCGCAAAGCGCCCTCACTTTTGCCAATTACAACGCGGAACTCAAAAACACAGTGGGAAAGGGATTGACTTAAAAGAAATTTATGCTATGATGGGAAAAACCGATTTTGTTGAAAAGGGGAGTTTCGTGCCATGCCAACCAGAGAAGAGGAAAAAATTTTTGCCGGGCTGCTGTTCTCTCCCGGCGACCAGGAACTTCGGGCCATGAAAAAACGGAGCCATGACCTGTGTCAGGATTACAACCGGACCTATGAGGGGGAAACGGAAAAGCGCACCCGGATTTTAAAGGATATTCTGGAAGAAATGGGAGAAGGGACTTTTATCCAGGGACCGATCTTTTTTCATTATGGCAAGCATACCAGGATCGGAAAAAGCTTTTTCGGCAACTATGACCTGACCGTACAGGATGACGCCCTCGTCACCATTGGGGACAGGTGCAACTTCGGCCCCCGGGTGTGCATTGTTACGCCTGTCCACCCCATGCTGCCGGAAGAGCGGGCCCTTATGAAGGATGACGCCGGCAAGCCCGCACGCCTGTGCTACGCCAGACCCGTGACTATCGGGAACGACTGCTGGCTGGGGGCCAACGTGACCGTGTGTCCCGGAGTGAACATCGGCGACGGCTGCGTCATCGGCGCGGGCAGCGTGGTGACAAGGGACATCCCTCCCCGCAGCTTTGCCGCCGGGGTGCCCTGCAGGGTCATCCGGGAGATCACCGGGGCCGACTCGATGACAAACAAGCCCGAGATCATGGGCGGCTGTAGGCCATACGGCCCGGAAGAACGGGAATAAGGCCCAAGACTCCCATTAACGGCGGTGTGCGGGAAATTGCGGGAAATATTACTTTTTTTCTTGACTTTGGGCACTTCCCGTGGGAAAATGTCTTCAGGCGCTTTGACACGCGCCTGCGGGACCTGAATAAAACCGCCGGCCGATATTGGCCCGGCAACGGAACAACATGTTAGGAGGTCATCTTTTGAAAAAATTTTTGCTGGAATTTAAAGAGTTCGCCATGCGGGGCAATGTAATCGACATGGCCATCGGTATTGTCGTCGGCGGCGCTTTCACCGCTATTGTCAACTCGCTGGTGGAAAATGTCATCAATCCTCTTTTGGGGCTTATCACCGGGGGAAACAAATTTGAGGATCTGTCCGTGGGTTTGGGAGACGCTCAGTTTAAATATGGCGCGTTTATCTCCGCACTTATCAACTTTGTACTGATTGCCTTTGTGCTGTTCCTGGTGGTAAAGGCCATTAACAAGCTGCGCTCCTTTGGCAAGAAGGACGAGCCCGCCGCTCCGCCCACTACAAAGATATGCCCCTTCTGTAAGTCGGAAATCAATATTGAAGCCACCAGATGCCCCCACTGCACTTCGGAATTGAACGAGGAAAGGACCGATAACGAAGCGCCATGAAAATCGTCATCGTAGGTGACGGCAAGGTGGGGTCCGCCCTGACCGTGCAGTTGTCCAAAGAGGGCCACGATGTAGTGGTCATTGACAATAACCGGGATGTGCTCTTTGAGGCTGAACAGTCCCTGGACGTAAATGTGGTTCACGGCAACGGCGCCACATTAAAAACCTTAAAGATGGCCAACGCCGACAGCAGTGACCTGCTTATTGCCGCCACCTCGGCAGATGAGACCAACCTGCTGTGCTGTATTATGGCCCGAAAGCTGGGATGCAGACACACCATTGCCCGAGTGCGGAACCCCGAATACCACAGCCAGATGTTCCTTTTAAAGGACGAACTGGGCCTCAGTATGATGATAAACCCCGAGCGCTCCACCGCCAACGAGATTTACCGGCTTTTGCAGTTTCCCTCATTCTTAAAGAGGGATTCCTTTGCCAAAGGCCGGGTAGAGATTGTGGAACTGGAGGTACGGGAAGGGGGTGTCCTGGCGGGTGCCAAGCTGTTCCAGATGGAGCATCTGGTAAAGGTAAAAGTGCTTGTGTGCGTTGTGGAACGGGGGAACCAGGTATTTATCCCCGACGGCAATTTCCTTTTACAGCCCGGGGACAGGCTTTCAGTCACCGCATCCTCTTCCGACCTGACGAAGCTGATCCGCAGTCTGGGCCTGTACCGGAAAAAGGTAAAAGATGTGATGATCGTGGGCGGCAGCCGCATCGCCTTTTATCTGTCGGAAAAGCTGCTGAATTCCGGCGCCAGCGTGAAGGTCATCGATATTGACGCCGCCCGCTGCAGAGAACTGGCCGATATGCTTCCAAAGGCTACGGTCATACACGCAGACGGCTCCGACCGGAACGTGCTGGACGCCGAGGGCCTGGCCCAAACTGATGCGGTGGTGACCCTGACCAATATAGATGAAGAAAACCTTATCATCTCCATGTACGCCAATTATCTGGGCACCTACAAGGTCATCACCAAGATAAACCGCACGGAGTACAGCGAGATCTTAAGCGGCAAGGGCATTGACTGTATCATCAGCCCAAAGGATCTCTGCTGCAACGACATCGTCCGGTACGTCCGGGCTATGGGGAACACCAAAGGTGGCTCCATGCTCACTTTGCACCGCATTGTGGACGATCGGGTGGAAGCTATTGAGTTCCGCGCCAAAGAAGGCTTGCCCCAACTGGGTAAAAAGCTCTCTCAGCTGCACTTAAAGCCAAATACGCTTATTGCCTGCCTGAACCGGGGCAGCAGGATTATCATTCCAAAGGGAAGCGACACCATTGAGAAAGGCGACACCGTCATCGTGGCAGCCCTGTCCGATCTGGCAGTACGGGATCTGAGCGATATTTTCGTGGAGAGTTGAGCTTATGAATCATAAAATGATACTGCGGCTGGTGTGCTATATCCTGCGAATCGAAGCCGTTTGCATGCTCCCCGCGGCTGTAATTTCCCTGTGCAGAGGGGAACTTCCCGCCATGTTTGCCCTGTGCGGCTCTATTGTGCTGGCCGCCTGTTTGAGCCTTTTAACCTACGGGTTCCGGCCCAAAACCAGAGAAATCGGCGCACAGGAAGGCTTTATCAGTGTGGCATTTTCCTGGGTAGCTGTGTCTTTGGTAGGGGCCCTGCCATTCTTTTTCAGCGGAGCCATCCCAAATTTTATCGACTGCGTTTTCGAAACCGTTTCCGGCTTTACCACTACCGGCGCCAGCATTTTAACCGATGTGGAGGCCATGCCTATGGGGCTGCTGTATTGGCGCAGCTTCACCCACTGGCTGGGCGGTATGGGTGTGCTGGTGTTTTTGCTGGCGGTGGTTCCTATGGGGAAGGGCAGAAATTCTCTTTTGCATGTGATGCGTGCGGAAAGCCCCGGTCCCCAGGTGGATAAGCTGGTGCCCAGGCTGCAAAAGAGCGCCAAGATCCTGTACGCCATCTATATCGTACTGACACTGGTCCAGATTGTCTTTTTACTGCTGGGCGGCATGTCCCTGTTTGAAAGCGTGTGTACCGCTTTCGGCACCGCGGGTACCGGCGGTTTTGGTGTAAAAAATGACAGCATGGCCGGCTACAGCCCTTATCTGCAAACGGTGTGTACTGTATTTATGGCGCTGTTCGGCATGAATTTCAGCATATTTTATCTTCTCCTCCTGGGGCAGTTCTCAAAAGTCCTGCGCAACCAGGAGCTTCGGCTGTATTTGGGCGTAATGCTCGTTTCCACCGCCCTGATCACATGGAATATCCTGCCGCAATTTTCCGGCGGCGTCGGCGAGGCGCTCCACCATGCCGCTTTCACGGTGTCATCCATCATGACTACCACCGGCTTTTCTACGGTGGACTTTAACCTGTGGCCCTCCTTCTCCAAAATGCTGCTGATTGCTCTGATGATTTTCGGGGCCTGCGCCGGGTCCACCGGCGGCGGCATCAAGGCAGCCCGGGTTCTTTTGATGTTCAAATCGGGCCGCCGCACCGTAAAACGGATGCTGAAGCCCCGGTCTGTCACTGTTCTGCACATGGACGGCCAGTTGGTAAGCGAAGAAACTGTATGGAACACCCACAGCTACATCTGCCTGTATTGCTTTACCGCTATTGTTTCCATGCTGCTGATCTCTGTGGACGGATTTTCTGTCGAGACAAATGTTTCCGCAGTGCTGGCATGCCTGAACAACATCGGTCCTGGCCTGGATTTAGTAGGCCCTATGAGCAATTACTCCCACTTCTCCTGGTTTTCCAAATTGGTGCTTTCCTTTAACATGTTGGCCGGCCGACTGGAGCTTTTCCCCATGCTGATGATGTTCCTGCCCGGTGCGTGGAAGAAGACGTAGATATAACGGTTGCTTGGTACTCTGAAGCTTTCCCTGCCGGGGAGGCTTTTTTATTTCCCCTGCTTCTTCTGGTACGCTAAAATATCTTCGGCGCCGCATCCGGTCGTGTGGCCCTCCATCTGCCTTCTACCCTTTCCTTGTAACCAAGTGCCTGCCCCCTGAATAGTGTATAAAGGGACATTCCCTTTATTCTATTTTCGGAGTTGAAGTTCTATGGACCATAGGAACGATCTTGCCGGTCTGCGGCCGGGCCAGACCGCCGTTGTCAGCGGCCTGATGGCCCAGGGCCCCATGCGCAGGCGTTTACAGGATATCGGACTGATCCGGGGGACCTGTGTGGAATGTTTAAGCAAAAGTCCGCTGGGGGATCCGGCCGCCTATCTGATTCGTGGGGCAGTCATCGCCTTGCGGAAAAGCGACGCCGCTCAAGTCGGGGCAGACCATGTGCGGAACGCCTTGCCGATACATGAACCGGTCTTTTCCAAACACTCCGGCCGTTCTTCGCCGGGCGCGGAATAGGAGGGCGTTATGGGGCTTTCAAAAAACTCCACCGGTCTGGGGGCGTCAAATGGGCTGCTGGAAGGCGGCCTGGCAGTCAAAAAACGCTCTGACTGCGACCTGGCGGTGGCTCTGGCGGGAAATCCAAACGTGGGAAAAAGCACGTTGTTCAACGCCTTGACCGGCATGCACCAGCATACCGGAAACTGGCCCGGGAAAACTGTGACCAACGCCCAGGGAGAACATTCCTTCCGGGGAAACAAGTACGTATTGGTGGACCTGCCGGGATGCTACTCCCTGCTTGCCCACTCGGCTGAGGAGGAGGCGGCAAGGGACTTCCTCTGCTTTGGAGGGGCGGACGCCGCCGTAGTGGTTTGCGACGCAGCCTGCCTGGAACGGAACCTGAACCTGGTTTTGCAGACACTGGAGATTCTGCCGCAAACCGTGGTATGCGTGAACCTGATGGACGAGGCAAAACGCAAAGGGATAAAAGTGAATCTGGAACGGTTGTCCCGTCTGCTGGGCGTGCCGGTGACCGGGACGGCCGCCAGAAGCGGAAAGGGCCTGAAAGAACTGATGGAACAGGTAGAACGGGTATCCAGAAAAGGCTGCCGGGCCCCACAGCGGCCCCCGGTGACCTATTCGCCTTTCATAGAGGAAGCGGTAAAAAAGCTGTCCCCCGCTGTGGAGCATCTGTTTGGAGGGAAAATAAACGCCCGGTGGCTTTCCCTGCGGCTGTTGGAAAACAGTGACAAAAGCCTGGAGGACTCACTGATCCGTCAACTTGGAACCTCCCCCAGACAGGATCCGGAAATCCGGCGGTTACTGGAGGAGATAGAGAGTGACCGGGAATCCGCTGGGATCTCACTGGGAGAACTGCGTGACGGCATTGTCTCGGCCATTGTGGAGCAGGGCGCACAGATTGCGCAGACCGTCACCCGGCCGGGGAACGGCGGCTACAGTCTCAAGGACCGAAAGTTGGACGCCATACTCACCGGCAGGGCCGCGGGCTTTCCCATTATGCTGCTGCTGCTTTTAGGGGTATTTTGGCTGACCATAACCGGGGCAAACTATCCCTCGGAACTGCTGAGCGCCGGGCTGTTCTGGCTGGAGGACCGCCTGCGGGACTTTTTCCTGTGGGCAAACTCTCCGGCCTGGCTTACCGGCCTTTTTGTGGACGGCATATACAGGACCTTAAGCTGGGTAGTGTCGGTGATGCTGCCCCCTATGGCCATCTTCTTCCCGCTGTTCACCCTGCTGGAGGATCTCGGGTACCTTCCCCGGGTGGCCTTTAACCTGGATCGTGTGTTCCGGGCCTGCGGGGCATGCGGGAAACAGGCGCTTACGACGTGCATGGGTTTTGGCTGCAATGCCGCAGGAGTTGTGGGCTGCCGTATTATCGACTCGCCCAGAGAACGGCTCATCGCCATTTTGACCAACAGCTTTGTGCCTTGCAACGGCAGACTGCCCATGCTTATTTCCATTATTACCATGTTCTTTGTGGGCGCCGGGCTGGGAACGGCCGGGGGGCCGGGGGCCTCGCTCCTGTCCGCTTTGCTGCTCCTGGCGGTCATTCTTTTGGGACTTGGCATGACTTTCGGCATGTCAAAGCTTTTGTCTGTGACGGTTTTAAAGGGCGAGGCTTCTTCTTTTACGTTGGAGCTTCCCCCCTACCGCAGGCCCCAAATCGGCAAGGTCATTGTGCGCTCCATTTTTGACAGGACCCTGTTCGTACTGGGCCGCGCCGCCGCGGTAGCCGCTCCCGCCGGACTGCTGATATGGATACTGGCCAATACAGAGGTTGGCAGCGCCACTCTTCTGGCCCACTGTGCCGGGGCCCTGGATCCGTTTGCTCGGGTGTTCGGCCTGGATGGGGTTATCCTGCTGGCGTTTATTTTGGGCCTGCCCGCCAATGAGATTGTGGTGCCCATTATCATTATGGCATATACGGCCCGGGGCAGCCTAGTGGAAATGACGGACCTTTCCTCGCTTCACGTCTTGCTGGTACAGAACGGCTGGACCTGGGTAACGGCCCTGTGCGTTATGCTGTTTGCCCTGATGCACTGGCCCTGTTCCACTACCTGCATAACAGTGTGGAAGGAAACAAAAAGCCTGAAATGGACAGCCGCCGCTTTTCTCCTGCCCACTCTGTGCGGACTTATCTTCTGCTTTTTTGTCTCCTCCGCCGCAAAGCTTTGGGGCATTTAAATAATCTGCTCTTTTTCGGGCAGACTGTAAAAGAAACCCGAAAAGGAGTGATTCTCACATGATTGAGGAAGATACGGTAAAACTGCTGCAGGAATGTAATGCAGGAATCAAAATGGGCGTAAACTCCATCGACGAGGTATTGCCCAGGGTAAAAAGCAAGGATTTGAGAGAAACGCTGGAGCAGTGCCGCAGAAAACACGGCAAGCTGGGCGACGACACCCACGCCCTGTTAAACGAATACGGCGACAGCGGCAAAGATCCCAACCCTATGGCCCGGGCCATGTCCTGGATGAAAACAAACGTCATGCTTTCTATGGATCAGACCGACGGAACTGTGGCCGGACTGATGACCGATGGGTGTAACA
>CAZGLW010000003.1:42620-58272 GCA_964525985.1 uncultured Acutalibacter sp.
TAAACCGGTATTTGAACCAGTATGAAGCCGCCGATGAGCGTTCGAAAGACATCGCCAGGCAGCTGATCGGCCTGGAACAACAGCTGGCGGACGACATGAGAGGCTATCTGTAAAAGTACCGCTCCGGAGCAAACCGGAGCGGTACTTTTTATCGGATAAAGTTGGTCCTGACGGCGGGCTCGCGTTCGGGAATACCGAAAGAGTCTTTGCCCAATTGGATGGACCTCATCAGGAAAGTCATGTTCTTTGCCAAAGTGCGCATGGACTGCAAGCCTTCCAGGTCCCGGGCTGCCTCCTCGGGAGTGTTGCCATGTATGCTGTTCCAATACTGGCCCGAGGCCACAGGCATGCCGGAAATAAAGAAATACTTGTTCAATTCGTCAAAAGTGGCAGTCAAGCCGCCTCGGCGGGCAGAAGCTACAGACGCTCCCACTTTCATGGTCTTGCTGAAGGGAGTACTGTAAAACAGCCGGTCCAGAAAAGCCACAAGTGTAGCATTAGCGGAAGCGTAATACACCGGGCTGCCCACCACCAGGCCGTCGCAGGCTTCAAATTTGGGGGCGGCCTGGTTCACGACATCGTCAAAAGCGCACTTTCCCTTTTGCATGCAGCTCCGGCAGGCAACACATCCCCGGATCGCCTGGTTCCCAACATGAAGGACCTCAGTTTCCACGCCCTCAGCCTGAAAGACCTTTTCCATCTCTCCCAGAGCTAAAGCGGTACACCCGTTTTTATGAGGGCTCCCGTTTACCAGTAAAACACGAAGACCCATGTCAATACCTCCCAAATATAAAATGTGTTTTCATTTTATCACCGGATATTTTGCATGTCAAGCAGAGGAAAGGAACCGCGGACAGTTCCTGTATTTTCCGGGCAAAATTGGCATATACTGTCATGTAGAAAATATCAGTTTTCCCAGGAGGTCTTAAACCATGATAAAGGCAAAGCCCCTGATTGTCAATCTGCTGATCCCTTTGGGAGTGGGAGGTCTGGCGGCTTTTTTGACCGGGAGCAGCATGGAACTGTATGGCACCGTAAAGCAGCCGCCTCTCTCCCCGCCGGGCTGGGTGTTCCCGGTGGTGTGGACTGTACTTTACATCTTGATGGGTGTCGCGGCCTATCTTGTCTGGATGCGGGACAGCACCGGCAGAAATGGGGCCCTGGTCCTGTACGCCGCCCAGCTTATCTTCAACTTTGTATGGCCCTTACTGTTTTTCCATGTACAAAACTACGCTCTGGCCTTTTTCTGGCTCGCTGCCCTGTGGGTACTGATTTTACTGACCACAGTTCGCTTTTTTAAAGAGACGCCAGCCGCAGGATGGCTGCTGCTGCCCTATCTTGTCTGGGTGGTCTTCGCCGCCTACCTGAATGCCGGGGTCTGGCTTTTAAACGCCTAGTCCATGCTCTCAGTCAGGGCGGACCGGGCAGCCAGAATAAATCTTGCCTTATCCAGCGGATCGACGCCGATTCGTTCCCTGTCCCGGCCCATACCCTCCGGGCAGTCTTGATAGTGCGAAAAACTGGAATTGTAAACGCCCTCTCCGCCTGTGGCCGCGGCGAACTTAACCGGCAGGTCCACAGCTTCGGCGGCGGGCAGAAAAGCCTCCAGCCGGAAACGGCCGTTTTCCACCCAGGGACTTTCGAACCTGCCCCGGCAGCCCACCGCGAGGCTGACTGCCTTTCCCAGGTACTTCTCGGGGCCGGAGAACTCCGCCTTCAAGACGGGCTCCAGGAGCCTGGTGCCCGCATTTTTCAGCCCGTCCATAATACCCATAGGGGTGGCGACAAAAAAGTCAAGGGGGTGGGTATGGACATGGTGGGACTCCCCGTCAATCAGCGTGACCTTTAAATCCGTAACCTGCCACCCGTGAAGTCCCTGCTCCAAAGCTCTGGGCACGGCTGTTTCCACATGGGCCTGGTACCTATATGGCAGCCTGTCGGGACTTACCCTGCTTTCATATTGAAAGCCGGAACCCCTGGGTAAGGGTTCGATCAGGAATTTTACCACCGCCCAGCAGGGCTTTGGGGCCCAGTATCCCTCAAATCCCTCCGCCGCCTTTACGGGAGTCTCGCGGTAAATGACAGAAGCCTCGCCAAAAAAAGCCCGCAGGCCCCAGCGTTCCTCCAAGAGAGATTCAAGCACCTCCTTCTGAATGGTCCCGGTCAGACGGACCCACGCTTCCTGCTTTTCCCGGTTCCACTCCAACCGCAGAGCCGGGTCCTCGTCCTCCAACTGCCTGAGGGCGGCTGTCAGTTCTGACATCTGTTCCGGCTGTTCCGGGATAACCCGGCAGAGCATCAGGGGCTCAGCCAGCTTGTAGTCACGCAGACCCGGCATCGCCTCTCCAAGCAGATCCCCCGCCCGCAGGCCGGAAAGGCCGTAGATCACCGCCACGTCGTTTGGGCCGGCCTCCTCCCCATCCTCCAGCTTTCTGCCCCGCACCAGCCGGAGCCGGGTTACCTTTTCCTCCCCTACGGCCTGCCGGTTTTTCAAAACACCCCCAAACAGCCGTACATAAGCCGCCTTACCCAACACCGGATCCTGCTCTATCTTGTACACCCGGGCGCACAGAGTGTTCCCCAGGGGCTTGGGTTGGGGGACCAGAAGACATATGGAATCCAGCAAGTCTGTTACGCCCAGACCGTATTTTGAAGCGCCGCACACCGCTGGGACGATTTCTCCCTCCCCGGTCTTTTCCCGGAGGGAATCCCAAAGCCCTGCCGGTGCCTTTCCGCTGTCCAGGAAGCTTTCCAGCAGGCCGTCGTCGCCGCAGGCAAGCACGGCCCGCTCTGCAAATTCCTGCGAGACCGTGTACTCCGGTGCCAGACTCACCTGGTCGGTCCCTTCTCCCGCCGGGTCCGATAAAGGCAGCAGCGGCACGCCGAATTCTTCCTCCGCCTGCCTGAGGGCCACCTTCCAGCTGCTCCCGGCCCGGTCCAGCTTGTTGATGAATACCACGCAGGGCAGCTTCGCTTTCCTAAAACATTCGATTAGCATACGGGTCTGGGGCTGTACCCCCTCTACGGCGGAAACCACCAGCACAGCCCCGTCCAGCACAGACAGGGTACGTTCCACCTCGCTTAAAAAGTCTGAATGCCCCGGGGCGTCGATCAGATTAAGACGGGTCCCTTTCCACACCACAGACGCGCAGGCGGCCCTGACGGAGATGCCCCGCTTCCGTTCGATCTCCATTCGGTCGGTGCTGGCAGTGCCTTCATCTACGCTGCCCGCCGCGCGGATGGCCCCGGCCCGGTATAAAATCTGTTCGGTCAGCGTGGTCTTGCCCGCGTCGGCATGGGCCACGATCCCAAGATTCAGTGTTTTCATGATAACCTCTCCTCCTACCCGTCAGTATAATACAAATTGCCGCCGGCCACAAGCCGGGACAGTTCCCTCCGCGCGGGAACACTTGCAATCGTACCGGGAATATGATATACTGAGTGAAATTTATATGCAAAGGTTGTGGTTTTTCCTTTTATGGACAGTCACAGTACGACGCTGATTTTGATTTTAATTGTCCTCATTGTGTTTTCGGCCTACTTTTCGGCCACAGAAACCGCATTCTCTTCCCTGAACCGGATCCGGCTGAAAAATATGGCGTCAAGCGGAAATAAACGCGCCAGGCTAGCTTATTCCCTGTCAGAAAATTACGACGAACTCCTTTCTACCATCCTTGTGGGCAACAACCTGGTGAACATTGCCTCTACAGCTATTGCCACTGTACTGTTTACCCGTGCTCTGGGTGACGGTGCCGGTCCCACAGTTTCCACTATTGTCATGACTGTTGTGGTGTTGATTTTCGGCGAGGTCTCTCCGAAAAGCCTGGCCAAAGAAAATGCGGAAAGCTTTTCAATGTTTTCGGCGCCTATCATCCAGGGGTTTATCGTGGTCTTAAAGCCTGTGAACTTCCTGTTCACCCAAATGAAAAGGGGCCTGCGAAAATTGTTCCGGGTCTCCTCTGACCACTCGGTAACGGACAGCGAACTTCTCACTATTGTAGAGGAAGCCGAGCAGGAAGGCGGCATTGACCAGAATGAAAGCGAAATGCTTCGAAACGTCATCGAGTTCGACGACATCGAAGCTATCGACATCATGACGCCCAGGGTGGACGTGGAGGCTCTGCCCAAAGAAGCCACTCAGGAGGAAACCGCCAGGCTGTTTCGGGAAACAGGCTACTCCCGGCTGCCGGTGTATGAAGAGACAATTGACAGCATCATAGGTGTGATACACGAGAAAAACTTCTACTCATACGTCTGGGGCACGGATAAAAGTATTGCTGACATTTTAAAGCCGGCGGAATTCATCCCGCCCTCTATGAAAATCTCCGCTCTGCTGAAAATTTTGCAGCAGAACAAGCTGCACATGGCGGTAATCGTTGACGAGTTCGGCGGCACCGAAGGTATTGTGACTTTAGAGGATGTGATAGAAGAACTGGTGGGCGAGATTTGGGACGAGCACGACGCAGTTGCCCAGGAAAGTTTCCACAAAATAGACGGGGGCGCCTACCGGGTCTACTGCTCTACCGACCTGGACGACCTGTTTGACTTCTTCCATATCCACTGCGGGACCGAAGCCTCTACCATTAACGGCTGGCTCATCGAAAACCTTGACCGCATCCCCGTGGCCGGAGACTCATTTGAATATGAAGGGCTGCTGTTTACCGTGACCCAAGCTGAAAACAACCGGGCCGAGGAGATCACGGTGCAGGGTGAACCTCTGGAAGAAAAGGACGAAAACAAGGAATAGAAAAGAATAGATTTATAAGAGCAGACAGCAAAATTGAGCCGCCCTTGCCGGAAGCCCGGCGAGGGCGGCTCTTTTTTGTCCACTTTTCTGTTAAAAAGTGCTTAATACCCCACAGTAAAGGTAAATGTATATGCGTCGCCGTCGGCGATTTTTGTGTCGTCTACGCCGGTGGAGGTCATGTTGCCGTCCTTGTCCGTCAGACACCACCACTCCTCGTTGGCGTCATCTACGGTCTCACCGTCTACGGTCTTTACGAACAGGCCATACTCGCTCTCCTCGCCCGCAATAAGGCTCTGCTCCTCCAGGGCCGTCCGCAGATTGTCGGCGGTTGTCTCAATGGGGAATTCCTTTTTGCTGCCATCTCCGTGGACTACCGTGAAGGCAATAGCTTTGGTTTCCCCGTTCTCAGCGCTGGAAACTGTTGAACCTGCCTGAGAAGACGCCGGAGCGCTGTCCGTTCCGGAGGAACCCGCGTTCCCGCCGCAGCCGGCGAAAACGCCCATGACCAGCAAAAGGCTCAGCAGCAGTGCCAGTACCCGAGTGTTTGTTGTGCGTTTGTTCATGATCTTTTCCTCTTTCCTTTCCGCTTGTGCGGGATTTTGAATAGAGGGACGGCGTCCTGTATGGAAAAAAGCCAGGAGCGGAAAGCCCCCGGCCGTACACACAAGACAGGAAAACATTGCCCGGAGGCTTTCGCCACCAGACGGTTTCCTGTACAAGAGGCCATATGGCCTCCCAAAAAGAGACCATTATCCCGTGGCTTTGTACGACCTTCCGGGCAAGTCTTTCGGCTTAGGCGTAAGACAGCAAAAACCGCTGTCGGCACGGGCCCTCCACTTGCGGAAAGTCCGCTCGGCCATCACGGCGACGGGTTCGCCGGGGAATCTCACCCCAGTTCCTGTGTTAGGTCATGGCGTTACCCATGAACACCCGGAGTCCCAACGGGTACTATCATACTCCCAAGACGGAAAATTGTCAAACTGTCTGCCGCCGCATCTGTTGAAAAAAGCTTTGCAGGAGTTCTTTACACTCGGCTTCAAAAAAGCCCCGGTAGATTCTGGGACGGTGACTGTAAGGCAGCTGAAACAGGTCTGCGGCGGTACCGCAGCACCCGGCCCGCTCGTCGTCCACGCCGTATACCACCGTGTCGATATGGGCGTTGATAATGGCCCCCGTGCACATGGGGCAGGGCTCTAAAGTGACATACAGGCCGCAGCCGACAAGCCGCCAGGTGCCTAACGTGCGGCAGGCATTTTCAATAGCTTCCAGTTCCGCATGGGCCAGGGCGCTTCTTCCTGCTTCCCGGCGGTTCCGCCCCTCCCCGATGATCCTGCCGCCCTTTACCACTACGGCCCCAACGGGGACCTCACCCGCCTTCCGGGCCTCACGGGCAAGTTCCAACGCCCGGAGCATAAATTCCTTTTCAGGCAAAAACGCAAGTTCCATATGCTAGATAAACAGGCTGACGGTGTATAACGCCATAAAGCTTACAATCACCCACAGCAGCGGGGCCCTGACAATAGCTCCCGCCGACTCTCCCGCCGTAAGGGACTGCCCGTCCCACACGCCGGGGAGCCGGAACAGGCCGCGCCGGAAGAGGATGAGTAAAAGCATGGCTAAAGCACCCAATAGAAGTGGGACCGTCATGGTCAAAATCTCAAACACCTCCGCCCCGTCCCCGAACAGGAATTCCCCGTAAGAGCCCAGTACAGCCAGAAGGTTGTTTAAGGCGTGTATGGAAATGGTGATCCACAAATTGTTGGTACGCACATATAAAAAGCCGAATACCAGGCCGCAAATCAGTGCAAAAACCACACTGGAAAAGTCCAGGTGTACCAGCGAAAACACCAAAGCCGAAGCCGCGATAGCAAAGCCGGAACCGTACCGGCGCAAAGATGAGAGAAGCACGCCCCGGAAGGCAAATTCCTCCATAACCGGCACCACAATCGCGGTGGAGAAAATTTCCAGCGCCAGCATGAGCCAGCTTTCCTGGCCGGCGGCCACATCCTGAGCAGGCTCGTACCCAAAGTTTCCAAAGAAATCCTGGATGGCGAAAGCGGGGAAATTTCCCAGCATGCACAGGGCCAGCCCGGCCAAAACGCACAGCAAAGCCGTACTGAAGCCCACCTTCTCAAAGCGCAGACATTCCGCCGGGTTCCCTTTTGCCAGCAGGTAGAAGAAAAACGGCAGCGCTGTTGACAGGGGTACCAAAGCGCCTGTCAACAGCTGGTAGGCCAGCGGGTCAGTCAAAAGATTGACGTGGGCGGCCAGAAGGAGGGACTGAAACAAAAAAGTCCACACAAAGGATGCCGCCGTTTGGAAAAGCACCAGCAGGCACATAAGGTTCAGGGTCTTTGTGGCTCCGGTCAAGCGCGGGTCTCGGGGAGGCTTTACCGCAAAGGGCGGCGCAATCGGAGGATAGGGAGAAAAACTCATAATTCGGTTCCTTTCGGTTCTGCAAGGGAAGGGTATGTTACCCTTCCTCTGTTACATGATTGAGCAAACCTTTTGCGCGAAACCCGCCGGATCGTCAATAGACACGCCCTCGATGAGCAGCGCCTGGTCATAAAGGATTTCAGTGTAGGTCTTTAACTTTTCGTCATCTGTGCCGTAAAGGGCGCACAGCTTCTGGAACACAGGGTGGCTGGCATTGAGTTCCAGAACGCGCTGGGCCTTGATCTTCTCTCCGGTGGGCATGGAGTTCAAAACCTTTTCCATTTCAGTTGAGATCATGCCGTCGGTAGAAAGGCACACCGGGTGGCTTTTCAGCTTTCCGGAAACCTTTACCTCCTGGACCTTGTCACCCAGGGCTTCCTTCATGGCGTCCAGCATGTCCTTGTGGTCCTCGGCGGCCTTCTTAGCCTGCTCCTTCTCCTCGTCAGTCATAAGGTCTATATCGTCGGCGGAGATGTTCCGGAACTCTTTCTCGTCGTATTTTTCCAGGATCCGCAAGGCAAACTCGTCCACATTGTCGGTAAGGCACAGCATTTCGTAGCCTTTCTCCTTCAATGCCTCCGCCTGGGGCAGGCTCATGATTCGCTCCACTGTTTCGCCGCAGCCGTAATATATAAGAGACTGGCCCTCTTTCATGCGGGAGACGTATTCTTTCAGGGTGACCGGCTTTTGCTCGGCAGAGGACCAGAACAGCACCAGATCTTTCAGTTCATCTTTCTTTGCCCCGTAGTTGTCGTATACGCCGTACTTCAATTGAAGGCCAAAGGCCTTAAAAAACTCCTCATACTTTTCCCGGTCATTTTGCAGCATGGCGGTAAGTTCAGAGGTGATCTTCTTTTCCAGCCTGCCGGCAATCAGCTTTAACTGCCTGTCATGCTGGAGCATTTCCCTGGAAATATTTAATGACAGGTCCTGGGAATCCACCAGGCCCTTTACAAAGCTGTAACAGTCGGGCAGCAGGTCGGCGCACTTGTCCATAATCAGGACGCCGCTGGCATAGAGCTGCAAGCCCTTTTCATACTCTCTTGTGTAATAGTCCATAGGGGCGGTTTTGGGGATGAACAGCAGAGCGCTGTAAGTGGCCGCTCCCTCTGTGGAGGTGCGGATTACCCGCAAAGGGTCCTGCCAGTCGAAGAACTTCTCCTTATAGAAAGCGTTAAGTTCTTCGTCCTTTACCTCGTTTTTCGATTTCTTCCAGATGGGGGTCATAGAGTTTATTGTCTCGGTCTCATAATAGGTTTCGTACTCCGGGTCCTTTCCCTCTTCCTGGGGCTCTTTCCTGCGGGACTTTTGCATTTCCATACGGATGGGGTAGCGGATATAGTCGGAATATTTCTTGATAAGGCCGCTTATCCGGTACTGCTCTAAAAACTCGCTGTATTTTTCGTCCTCAGTGTCGCTTTTTATGTGAAGAGTAATCGTTGTGCCCCGGTCATTTTTTGTGCCGGTCTTGATCTGGTAGCCTTCCAGGCCTTTGGACTCCCACAGCCAGGCTTCTTCAGCGCCATAAGCTTTGCTCTCCACTGTCACATGGTCGCTGACCATGAAGGCAGAGTAAAAGCCCACGCCGAACTGGCCGATAATGTCCACATCATCCTTTTGCCCGTTATCGTTTTTAAACTGCAAAGAACCGCTTTTGGCAATAACGCCCAGATTCTGGTCCAACTCTTCCTTTGTCATTCCCACACCGTTGTCCGTAATAGTTATGGTGCGGGCGTCCTTGTCCAGATCCACCCGGATAAAAAAGTCATCCCTGGAAAGACCCGTGTCCCCGTCCTCTAAGGTGCGGTAATAAAGCTTGTCAATAGCGTCGCTGGCGTTAGAGATCAGTTCCCGGAGAAAAATTTCCTTATGGGTGTAAATGGAGTTGATCATCAGGTCCATCAGCCGCTTGGATTCGGCTTTAAACTGTTTCAGTGCCACGTGGTAAGACTTCCTTTCTTCCCCGCCCTTCTGTGGCCAGGAGAGCAGGTGTTTCTCAAAAATTTCGCTTGCCTCTCATTATAATACAAGACCGTCCCGCTTGCAAGAAGAGGGACGGTTTCTTTACAAATTCGCAATATTCTGTCGCTTTCGTTCAGCCCAATACCTCCGTAAGCAGTGAAAGCCCTGACCTGGCGGCGTTTACCTCGTTTACAGTGTCCGTCACAGCGGATGTAAGCCTGGGAGCCATCTCCTTTTCAAGACGCTTGGCCCCCTGGGTGTAGAATCTATCTCCCAGCTTAGAAAGCTTATAGCAGTATTCCTGCACCACAGAAGGCGGGGCCTCCGCCGTAAACTCCACTTTTCCATCCGCGCCTACGGTGTAAAAGGGCTCCCCCACATAGTTGCAGTAAGCCAAAGTGCGGAACAGGCCCATCATGCCGCAGGCTTCCAGCTTGTCGGAATCAAACAGAATTTGAGCCTCGATGCTTTCCGCCCGGCCTCCCGTGCGGTACCGATGGGAACGGATGGCCTTTCTGACGCTTTCGCAGAAGCTTTCCTCATAGCCGTGTTCCGAAAGCCACTGAGCGGCCATTTCTGCCCCCACGGCGGCGTGGTCCAGTGAGGGGTCTTTATATTGGGCGGCACGGCCAATATCGTGGAGCAGACAGGCGGCAATGAGCAGGTCGTAGTTCACGTTTTCCTCCTCTGCGGCCAGCCGCAGGGCATAGCCCAGCACCCGCCAGACATGCTCCTTGTCGTGAGCGGCGTCGTACATGCACCTGTCCATATAGGCGGCTATCTCGTCAAACTGCTTTTGCTTCATGGTATTCCTCATATTTGCAGATTTTCTTCGTACTTCCGATCATAAGCCGGTCCTGTCATTATATCGTAGACAGTACCGGGACACAATAGTTATTTTAGTTCCACAATGGTCACGCCGCTTTCACCCTCGCCGTAAACGCCGAGGCGGAAACTTTTTACCTGGGGGCATTTCCGCAGATGCTGCTGGATGCCCGTGCGCAAAACGCCGGTGCCCTTGCCGTGTATGATGGAAACCTGCTGGAGGTTCATACGGCCTGCCCGGTCTAAAAAGGCGTCTACCTCCATGATCCCTTCCTCCACGTTTTTGCCCCGCAAATCAAGGCTCGCAGAAGTATCGGCAGCGGAGACAGAGCGGGTGACCGTGCGTTCGGGCCGCTTTTTCTGCTGCTTTGCCGTGAGCAGGCGCAGGTTTGCCACCTCCGCCCGGGTCTTGACAATGCCCGCCTGGACCAGCACTTGGCCTTCTTTAGGTTCTTCCAGCACTGTGGCCTCCTTATCAATATCAAAAATTAAAACGCTGTCCCCCACACGCAGGGGCCTGGGCAATACATAGCCTTCGTTGCTCCTTTGTGTGACAGGGTCTGAGGCCCTGTCCAAATTGCGCATGCCGGACCGCAGGCGCGCTTTCTGTTCGGCGGAAAGAGCCTTGTTTTTCTGGCGGCGCATCTCGTCCAACTCGTTTAAAAGGGCGTCGGCCTGCTGACGGGTCTTCTGCACAATCAAAGCAGCCTCCTGCCGGGCCTTATCGATCTCCTCTTTGGCCTCCCGTTCCGCTCCAACCCGTAAAGCTTCAGCCTGCTCCCGGCTCTGGGCGGCCTGGGCAGCGGAAGCCTTCATGGCTTCCATTTCATTTTCCATTTTTCTGCGGCTCTCCTCCAGGCGGCCAACCACCTGTTCAAAGGCGCTGCTTTCCCGGCTCACCAGCTCCCCGGCCCGGTCCACAACCCGCTCGTCCATGCCGAGACGCTTGGAAATGGCAAAAGCGTTGGACTTGCCCGGCACGCCGATCAGCAGCCGGTAAGTGGGCCGCAGAGTGGCCACGTCGAATTCACAGCAGCCATTCTCCACCCCCTCGGTCCGTATGGCGTAAGCTTTCAATTCCGCGTAATGGGTGGTGCAGGCGAGCTTTGCGCCTTTTAAGCGCAGTTCCTCGATAATGGCAGTGGCCAGCGCCGCGCCCTCTATCGGGTCGGTGCCGGCGCCCAATTCGTCTGCAAGCACCAGGCTTTCCACGTCGGCAACCTGCAAAATACGGATAATATTGGTCATGTGGGCGGAAAAGGTGGAAAGGGACTGCTCGATGCTCTGCTCATCCCCAATGTCCGCCAGGATGTGCCGGTACACCGCCACCCTGCTTCCTTCGGCGGCGGGCACCATCAAACCGCACATGGCCATTAGAGTGAGCAAACCAATGGTTTTCAGGGCAACGGTCTTACCGCCGGTATTGGGGCCTGTGATGATGAGCGCGTCAAAATCCACCCCCAGGGAAACGTCGGTGGGCACCACCTTTTCTTTGTCAATTAAGGGGTGCCGGGCACGGTTCAGAACCGTGCGGCCCTTATCATCGATCTCTGGTACCACGGCTTTCATCTTATAGGCCACCTGGGCCTTAGCGAAAATCAGGTTTAACTGGACGGCATACCGGTAGCTTTCAATAATGCCGTCGGCAAACTCTCCCGCTTCGGCGGAAAGCTCCATTAAAACGCGGCGTATCTCTTCCTGCTCGTCGGATTTTAGAACCCGTATCTCATTGTTGGCATCTACCACGCTCATGGGCTCGATAAACACTGTGGCCCCGCTTCCGGACGTGTCATGCACCAGGCCGGGGACCTCTCCCCGGAACTCGGCCTTCACCGGCACCACATACCGGCCGCCCCGCTGGGTGACGATGCTCTCCTGCAAATGCTTTTGGTGGGAGGGGGCGTGGATCAGCTTGTCCAACTGGTCCCGTACCCTGGCTGAGGCGCTGCGGATCTTCCTGCGGATGTCCGCAAGCACGGGTGATGCGGTGTCGGCCACCTCTTCCTCGCTTAAAATGCAGGCAAAAATTTTCTCTTCCAAATATTTGTTGGGGGTCAGCGCTTCAAATCTGCCGGACAGGGCAGTGGCCACGCCAGCGCATTTCCCGTGCCACTGCCTTAAGGACCGAATGGCCCGGAGAGTACCGGCCACGTCCAGCAGTTCCCGCAGGCCCAGGCCGCCCCCTGCTTGGGCCCGGCGCAAGGCGTTAGTCACGTTTTTCATGCCGTAAAATGATGGTGCGCCGAATTTCGCCATCAGCACAAAAGCGGCGTCGGTCTCCTCTAACAGATATTTCACCTCGGCGGCAGTGTACACCGGCTGGATGCTCCGGGCAAGCTGAGCCGCGTCGTCACAGGTGGTCTCAGCGGCCACCATTTCCAAAATCTTATCGAGTTCAAGGGCCTTATAATTTTTATCCATCGTTATCTCTTTTCCGCTAACAGGCTGTTATAGAAATCCAGGGTTTTCGGGCGCTTTTGCAAAACGCTGACCGTATAGGCCTCGGCGGCGGCGGAAAGTTCCTTCCGGGCTCCCTTTGAAACGCTGAAAGAAAATATTTTCTCAAAATCCGAATAGATGATGTGCCGCATGGCGGTGAGCGCCCCTTTTGAAAGGGCCACGCAAGGGTCGCCGTTATTGATATAGCAGTTCTGACAGTAGATGACGCCCCGGTCTACCTTAAAGTACATTCGCTCCGCTTCGTAGGCCCCGCACTGGGCGCAACAAACCAGGTCCGGCATATACCCCGCCAGACTGAGCATTCGCAGTTCCACAATCGGCTTTAAAATCTCTCCGGGCCTTTTCCCTTCACTTAAAAAATGCAGCGCGTTCAAAACCAGGCGCAGGTAGTCGCCGGACTCGACGCCGTCGGGGATCAGTTCTGTGGAAAGCCCGCAGAAATACTGGGCCAGCGCCAGCCGGACAATATCCTGCCGCAGGCCGAAAAACACCTCGATGGGGAACGCGTCATTCACTATGTACTTGTCCCGCCCTTTGTATAGATTAAGGCGGGAGTAGCAGAGAAGTCCCGTAGCGGCGTTCTTTGAGTCCTTCAAGTTCTTTGCCCGGCGGGCAAAAGCCCGCACCACACCCTCGTCACGGGTGAGAATCCACACCAGACGGTCGCTCTCCCCCACCGTCTGCTCCCGGATAATGAGCCCCTGGGTCCTGATCTGCATAACGCACCTCCACAGGAAAGACAGACCGCACCTCTTCGGCCCGCCGTTCTCCCACGGGAATCTCCCTTACGGTTTGGAGATCGGCTGTATGGTCCCTTACCTGCGCGTATCTGATATAGTCCTGGACCTTTCCGGTCCTGGCAAAGTTTTCCCAAGCCTTTTTTTCGTCCACCAACAGTTCCCCCTTTAGAAGGATATCCCCTCTAAAAAGAGTATTTGCAGACTCCGCCGCCGCTATGACAGGAAAATTTTCGTCTGTTCGACAGGTTCCGGCAAGGTTTTTTCCAAATTTGTGATAGGGACCCTCATATCTCCAGGTCCTTTTCGGAAAAGCCCAGACTCTGCAAGGTCTCTGGCCGCTGCCGCCAGTCTTCCTTTACCTTCACCCAAAGCTGTAAATTCACCCTGCAACCGAAAAACCGTTCCAAATCCTCCCGCGCGGCGGTGCCTATCCGTTTCAGCATGGCCCCCTGTTTGCCGATCAGGATACCCTTGTGGTTTTCCCGCTCGCAGTAAATGGTCACTTCCAAATCCAGCAGGCCGTCCCGGTCCCGCATCCGCTCGGTGACGGCTGCCACACCGTGAGGCACTTCCTTGTCCAGCAGGCGTAGCACTTTTTCGCGCACGGTCTCAGAGACAATGACCCTCTCCGGCTGGTCGGTGAGTGTATCCTCCGGGAACAGGTGCCCGCCGGGCCGGCACAAGCGCCCGATCTCGTCAAGCAGATCCTCAATGCCGTCGCCGGTCCTTGCGGAAACGGGTACTACGGTCTCAAAATCGTACAGGCGGGAAAAGACGGCGATCTGTTCCATCAACGGACTTTTGTCGGGGAGCAGATCGATTTTATTGATTGCCAGCACAGCCGGAATATGACCGGACCGGAACCGGCGGATCAGTTCTTCATCGGCCCTGGAAACAGGGGCCCCGGCCTCGGTGACCAGCAGGCAGGCGTCCACTCCGTCCACAGTACGGGTGACGGACCTGACCATAAAATCGCCTAAAGCGCTTTTGGGTTTCAACAGACCTGGGGTATCCAGAAAAACCATCTGGTCCTCCCCCCGGGTCAGCACTCCCATGATCCTGTTTCGGGTAGTCTGGGGCTTTCTTGACACAATAGCAATCTTTTGCCCCACCATTTTATTTAACAGGGATGATTTCCCCACATTGGGCTTCCCCACAATAGCAATATAAGCGGAACGCTGCCGTTCCCAGCAGTTCTCTATCATATGCAGTCACTTGCCTTTCTTCAAGGGCCGCCCCATATGCCGTGATTGCGTTTTACACCGGGGCGCCTGCTCATTTTTCCTTACGTTCCCTCGGCCCCAGAATAATAAAGGCCAGAGCCAGCGCCAAAATAACGAGAAATACCGCGCAGGATGCCGGATCAGTGACAATCGCCAAAAAGCTTGTCCATAACTCCGGCCGGAAAAGGATCACCGCGCCAACCAGAGCCGCCGCCAAAGCGCAAAGGAACACCGCCCCCGCCGCCATGTCCTTTACCACACGGATACGGGGGTTCAGATGTTTCTGAGTAAAATCACAGAGCTTTTCCACAGCTGTGTTCATGGCCTCAGCAGACATAACGCAGCCGATGGTCAGGACCAGACAGGCCATTTCCCCCCGGGAGAGGCTTAACCGGGAAGCGAAAAACAGCACATACGCGCAGACCACAAGATGGATGCGCATATTCCGCTCGCTTTTTACGCAGCCCCAAACGCCCCGTAGGGCGTCCCGAAAGCTGTCCAGGACCGTCCGCCTGCGGCCGTTCTGATCCTCAGGGTGCCCGCCGGGATTATTCGTCATCGATTGTATAGCTGCTGCTGGCAGGCAGGCCCAGTTCCCGCATGACTTCTTCCTCTTTTTCTCGCATACGCACCCGTTCAAGGCCGCCGTTTTCGTGGTCGTAGCCCAACAGATGCAGCATGGAATGGGCGGTGAGGTACCCTACCTCCCGCTCCAGGCTGTGGCCGTAAGCTTCAGCCTGTTCTACAGCTCTGGGCATGGAGAGGACGATGT
Organism: uncultured Acutalibacter sp.; assembly: GCA_964525985.1. Taxonomy (GTDB): domain Bacteria; phylum Bacillota; class Clostridia; order Oscillospirales; family Acutalibacteraceae; genus Acutalibacter. The sequence goes on from CAZGLW010000003.1 coordinate 57,786, forward strand.
CTCCCAAAATTTTGGCCCCTGTCTCGTGGTTCACGTCATACTGGCCGTTTTCCCCCATTGGGAAAGAGAGCACATCCGTGACGGAATCCTTGTTCCGGTACTGCCTGTTCATTTCCCGAATCTGCTCATTGTCTACAAAGGACACGCTGATCTCCGCGGAATCCTGGAAATCCTCCATTTGTAAAACGGCGTGGCAGCAGCGGCGGATGAGCATGCGCAGACCCGTAGGGATCTTTACCTGCTTTTGCCGATTGGAGATGATAACTCTGATTTTTTCCATATTGCCCATTCCTTTCCTGGGTTATTGGGGGCGGCTGGCCTTTTCATAGGCCCGTATTATGTCCTGAACCAGTCTGTGGCGGACCACGTCCTTTTCTGTAAAACGGAAAACAGCGATATCGCCGATGCCCTTTAAAATGCGCACCGCGTCTTTTAATCCGGAACGCTTTCCGTCCGGAAGATCGATCTGGGTCACATCGCCGGTGAT
>CAZGLW010000004.1:0-55213 GCA_964525985.1 uncultured Acutalibacter sp.
TTGATGCGGGTTTTTCGTGTTTTTGCGAAAAACCCGCATCTTTATTTCTCCCGACCTGTAAGTTTTTTCTCTCTGAAATCGCCCTGTTCCGGTATCCGGCTTTACGTTTTCACTCCTGCTCGGGTAAAATAGGGGTATTCCCCTGGGAACGGGTCTGTCAGGGCACAATTTCCGTTTTTTATGAAATTGAACCTGCAGAAAGCAAAATTGGGTAAGAAATGCTTGACCGCTTCCTTGTGAAAACTCCGCTCATGTGCTATAATCAGGGCAGTCTGGCAAATCGTTATTTTCGTGGGAACATTTATGTAACGGCGGCGCTGTACTCGCTGCCGCTCATGTCCGCAGCGCCTTGACAGAGGCGTCGGCAAATTCTGCACAAAGAAACCCATCGGGTCTTTATACCGTCGGATGGATGCCATGATTACTTGTCTTTTGGAAAGGAACCTTTGTAATAACATGTCTGATTTTCGGAAAAAATACATAGGCGACAAAGTTTTTTACAGAGATCTTCTGCACATTTTGGTGCCAATGATTGTCCAGCAGGGCGTCACTCAGTTTGTCAATCTTCTGGACAATGTGATGGTCGGCCGCTTGGGAACCACCCCCATGTCCGGGGTAGCTATCGTCAACCAGATTGTGTTTATTTTCAATCTGACCATTTTTGGCGGCCTTGCGGGGGCGTCAATTTTTGGCGCACAATTTTACGGTAAAGGCGACCATGAGGGTTTGCGGGCCACCTTCCGTTTTCGGGTGCTGTTTTCCGTTGCCATTTTGATTTTGGGCATTGGAATATTTCTACTGTTTGGGGAACAGCTTTTCCGGCTATACTTGAATGAAGAAGCTTCTTCTCCGGAGGACATCGCCGCTACCCTCTCCTACGCCAAAAATTATATGGCCGTGGTGCTTTGGGGTTTCCTGCCTTTTGTGGCGGTGCAGTGCTTTTCCAGCGTTTTAAAGGACACCGGCGAGACATTTTCCCCTATGGTTGCCAGTGTTATTGCCATTTTTGTGAACCTTATTTTAAACTACCTTTTGATTTTTGGCAGCTTTGGCTTTCCAAAGCTGGGCGTGGTGGGAGCCGCTCTGGCTACGGTCATTGCCCGGTACCTGGAAGCCGCCTACCTTATCATCCGCACTTATCGCCACAAGGCTAATTTTCCTTTTTTGGAGGGTGCTTTCCGCAGTCTGCGGGTACCCTTGCCCCTGGTGAAAAAAATCGCCGTGACCGGCACACCGCTGCTGTTGAATGAGACCCTCTGGTCCACCGGTATGGCCATGATAAGTATGTGTTACTCCAGTCGGGGCCTTGTTGCGGTAGCGGCTACCAACATCAACTCCACCGTGTGGAACCTGTTTTCAATTGTCATCATGGCTTCCGGCAACGCAATTGGCATTCTGTCCGGCCAACTTCTCGGCGCGGGGGATATTGCCGGCGCGAAAGATACCGTTAGGAAACTGCTTTTCGCTGCGGTCGCAGCCAATATCGTCATGGGGCTCATATTCATCGCCTGCGCCCCTGTTATTCCCCGTATCTACAACACAGAGCCGGAAGTACGGGCTGCCGCCACCCGTCTTTTAATGGTGGCCGGACTGTTCATGCCGGTGGCCGCTTATACCAACGGCGCTTATTTCACTATCCGATCAGGCGGCAAGACCTTCATCACCTTCCTGTTTGACTGCGTGTTTACCTGGGTGGTGTGTTTGCCCGTTGCTTTTATACTCAGCCGTTTTACGGAGCTTTCCGTGATATGGATATACTTTTTCGTCCAGTGTGCGGATATTATCAAGGTCATCATCGGCGCTTTGATGATACATTCCGGCATCTGGGCCAACAATGTGGTAAACGAAAAAGAGGAAGGGAGGTCCTGAAACGATGGGAACAGAACAGAAACCTGCGGGTCTTTATTCTTACCGTTACGAAATGCACTGCCACAACAACTGGTGCAGCGCCTGCGCGCATAATTCCCCGGAGGAAATGGCCAGGGCTTATTACAACGCCGGGTACGCCGGCATGGTATTTACCGACCACTTTTTAAGCGGCAACACGGCTGTAGACAAAAGCCTGCCCTGGGAGGAAAAGGTAAAGCGGTATTACGCGGCCTATATGGTTGCCCGGATCTGGGCGGAAAAACAGGAGCGGGAGTTCCATGTGCTGTTTGGGCTGGAGCATGTTTATACCAGCGGCAAGGAGGTCCTGACATATGGGATCGACCTGAACTTTTTGTTGGAGCATGTCAATCTGCACCTGTACCCTCTGGAAAAGTACGCCGGGTTCGTCCACGAGGCGGGCGGTTTTTTGTCCCACGCCCATCCTTTCCGCCACGCGCCCTACATCAACCCGGATATAAAACCACAGTACAAATACATGGACGGGGCCGAGATTTTCAACTTCTACAACACAGGGGAGGAAAACAAGGAGGCGGCCCTGTTCGCTGAGAAGCACGGACTGCTTCCCACCTCCGGCGGGGATGAACACCGCATTTCCGGCGCGTCTATCGGCAAGGCGGGCGTCGCTCTCAAGGCCCCTGTAGACGACGGCCAGGCTCTTGTGGCTGTCCTCCGCTCCGGCGATTACCGTTTGATTATCAATGGGGAGATCGTGTAAAGGAAAGGGAAAAACATATGGAATCATTAAAAGAGCTTTACCGTATTGGGCGGGGCCCGTCCAGTTCCCACACTATGGGGCCCAGCCACGCGGCGGCGCTGTTCCGGGAGGAATTCCCCCTGGCCGACAGTTTTCAGGCCACCCTGTATGGCTCTTTGGCTAAGACGGGCCGGGGCCACTTGACTGACGTGGCGGTAAAAGACGCTTTCGCTCCTTTCCCTGCCGCCGTGATTTTTAACACAGAAGTCACGGAACTGAAACACCCTAACACTATGGATCTGGAGGCCTTTCAGAACGGTGTTTCACTGGGGGCTTGGCGAGTGTACAGCGTGGGCGGCGGGAAAATTGAAATCGAGGGCCGCCCTTCCGTAGCGCTCCAGGACGCGTATCCTTTTACCACCTTTGCGGAAATAAAGGAATACTGCGAAAAGAAAGATATCCGTCTGTGGCAGTTTGTGGAAGAAAACGAGGGGCCGGAGATCTGGTCTTACTTGGGCAGCGTGTGGGGTTATATGAAAGCCGCTGTCCACAATGGGCTTAATGCGGAGGGGGTGCTTCGGGGAGGGCTGAACGTACAGCGCAAGGCGAAGTTCCTCCTTCGGCAGAGACATATTGATGAAAGCGCCGAAACCCGGGAAAATCGGGTGGTGTGCGCTTACGCCTTTGCCGTCAGCGAAGAAAACGCGGGCGGCGGCACCATTGTCACGGCTCCCACCTGCGGGGCCTCCGGCGTGCTTCCCGCAGTACTGGTATACAAGCAGGAGCAGCATGGATTTTCCGATCGGGATATTCTTCACGCACTGGCGGCCGCGGGGATCATCGGCAATGTAATTAAAACAAACGCTTCTATTTCCGGCGCCGAGTGCGGCTGCCAGGCGGAGATAGGGAGCGCCTGTTCTATGGCCTCTGCGGGTTTGGCGGAGCTTTACGGTATGGACCTGGATCAAATTGAATATGCCGCCGAGGTGGCTATGGAGCACCATTTGGGACTGACCTGCGACCCCATCGGCGGCCTGGTGCAGATCCCTTGTATCGAGCGCAACGCCGTTGCCGCCATGAGGGCCATCAACGCCCTTAGCCTGGCGAATTTTCTCACATATACCCGAAAGATCAGTTTTGACATGGTGGTCCGCACCATGTATGAGACCGGCAGGGACTTGTTCAGCAAATACCGGGAGACAGGCGAGGGCGGACTTGCAAAGGTCTATGCTGAGTGACGCATTATTGTTGAAGTTTTGTCACACGTCATTGCAATACCGGCCAGGACTGAAAACTTTTGAGAAAGCCCTTGAAAATCCCGAGGGGTTATGATAGAATGGTGAGGCTGATAAAACGCTGAGATGAAAGAAAGTAACTCTCTTCGGCACGAACAGAGAACCCCGGTCATCGGCTGAAAGCCGGGGTGCGGCGCTGACTGAGCGAAGTTCCTTTCGGAGCGGCGGGACGGAAGGCCGGTAAGGAGACGGGAACCGGCTGTGTAGGTCCCGACGGCGGCCCCGTTACGGCTGTATGAGAGGGAGGGGCCTCTGGCCGCTTTCTGAATAAGGGTGGTACCGCGCAGTAGATTTACTTCGCCCCTTGTATTTCGGGGCGGAGTTTTTTTATCCCCACAACGCTTTTAAGGAAAGGAAAGAGGAAAGCCATGAACGAAACTATTGAAGCTTTGCGGGCCCAATTCCAGCGGGAACTTGCAGAAGCGAAAAACAGCGAAGCCGCGGAAAAGCTGCGGGTGGCCTATCTGGGAAAAAAGGGATCTGTCACCGAACTTTTAAAGGGGCTGAAGGATGTAAGCGGCGAGCAAAAGAAAGAAATGGGCCAGCGTATCAACCAGCTGAAAAGGCAGGTGGAGGAAAGTATCGGCCAGCAGGTGGAAAAAATCAAACTTGCCGAACAGGAGCTTTTGATCGCTTCCGCCGAACAGTATGACGTAACTTTGCCCAGCGGGGAGACCCAGGGCTCTTATCACCCTATCACCATTGTCCAGCGGCAGTTGGAGGAGATTTTCTCTTCGATGGGTTTTACCATTGAGGATTACCCCGAAATCGTAAGCGACTACGAGTGCTTTGAGGCTGTAAACGTGCCAAAGGACCATCCTGCCCGGGATATGCAGGATACCTATTATCTCTCGAACGGACAGTTGCTGAAAACCCAAACCTCAGCTGCCCAGAACGCCATCATGAAAAAATACGGCGCACCCCTTCGGGCAATCTTTCCCGGCCGGTGCTTCCGCAATGAAGCCACCGACGCCTGCCATGAAAACACTTTCTTCCAGATGGAAGGAATGATGATCGACAGGAATATTTCTATCTCGAACCTTATCTATTTTATGAAAACAATGCTGTCAGAGGTGTTCCAGCGGGATATCAGTGTGCGTCTGCGTCCCGGCTTCTTCCCATTTGTAGAGCCGGGTTTCGAACTGGACATTTCCTGCCTGATCTGCGGCGGTGAGGGCTGCCCTTCCTGCAAGCATTCCGGCTGGCTTGAACTCTGCCCCTGCGGTATGATCCATCCCAATGTGCTGAAAATGGGCGGCATCGACCCGGAGGAATACACCGGCTTTGCCTTTGGGCTGGGGCTTACCCGGTTGGTGATGATGAAATACGGTGTCAAGGATATACGGGACCTGAACAGCGGGAACCTGAAAGCCTTGTCTCAATTCAAGCATGAGTAAAAGGGAGCATGCGGCTCCGTCTGCTGCGCGGGGCGTCCCGCTGCGCTTCACCGGTCAGAAAGCCAAGAAAGCCGGCTGCCGCGGCGGGAGCGTCAAGCCCTGTTTGAAATAAAAGAAGGAGAGAACAGCTATGTTGATATCAATGAACTGGATCGGCGATTTCGTCGATCTTTCCGGCCTTGACTTAGAATCCCTTATCCACCGCTTCACTCTTTCCACTGCCGAAGTGGAGGACGTGTACCACATGGGCGCGGACCTGAAGGATGTGGTAGCGGGAAAAATTCTGTCTATGGAAGACCACCCCAATTCGGAGAAGCTGCACCTGCTGAAGGTGGACGGCGGTGACGGGATCTACGATGTAGTGTGCGGCGCTCCCAATGCCCGTCCCGGCATCATCGTTCCATTTGTAAAGGAAGGCGGCAGGGTGTCCGGCCAGGCTATTGGCTGCGCCACTATTGCCGGGTGTGAATCTCACGGCATGTGCTGCTCGGAAAAGGAGATCGGCATTTCCGCCGATCACAGCGGCCTGTGGGAACTGCCGGAGGACACCCCTGTGGGCAAAGATATTACAGAATTGTACGATATTCGGGACACGGTGTTCGAGGTGGACAACAAGTCTTTGACCAACCGCCCCGATTTGTGGGGCCACTACGGCATTGCCCGGGAGTTTGCCGCCCTGACCGGCCGGGAGTTAAAGCCCCTGGAAACGGCAGTTCTCTCCCGGTTTGACGGCCTTCCCCCCATTGACATCCAGGTGGAGGATAAAGACCTGTGTTTCCGCTATACCGGATTAAAAGTGCAAAATATCAGGACAAAGGTGAGCCCCGTAAATATGCGGATTCGGCTATTCTACTGCGGCAGCAGGGCCATCAATCTGCTGGCCGACCTGACAAACTACCTGATGCTGGAAATGGGCCAGCCCATGCATGCTTTTGACTGTGCCAAAGTGGACAGCATCGAGGTAAAACGTTTTTCCCAGTCCTTCACCTTCCAGACCCTGGACGGGGTGGAACGGGACATTGATGGGAACACCCTGATGATTTGCTCTAAAGGCCAGCCTGTGGCTGTGGCGGGCATTATGGGCGGCCTGGCCTCGGAGATTGAGGACAACACCGACAGTCTCCTGCTGGAATCCGCCAATTTCGACGCAGCCAGTATAAGGAAATCTTCGGCTCGTCTGGGCCTGCGTACCGATGCCTCTATGCGGTACGAAAAGACCCTGGACCCGGAAATGACCGACCAGGCAATCGCCAGGTTTATAAAACTTCTGCTTGATATCGACCCGGAGGCACAAGTCGTTTCACGACTTACAGACGTCTATGTAAAACATTACCCGAAGGTGTCCTTGAGTTTTGACAAGGTCTACGTGGACCGGTACACGGGGATAGAAATCAGCAACGGAGAAATACTGCGCACGCTGCGGTCTTTGGGTTTTGGCGCTGAGTATGACGGCAGCCTCTTCACGGTGGAGGTGCCTACCTGGCGGGCCACTAAGGATGTGACCATCAAGGCGGATATCATCGAGGAGATCACCCGCATTTACGGCTATGACAATTTTCAGGTTTCCACCACCTTAAGCCCCCTGTACCCCCGGAAAAGGAGCGACGCTAATAAAGCGGATAATTTTGCAAAAGATATCCTTGTACAGCGGTATCATCTCCACGAAGTCCACTCCTATATCTGGTTCGATGCCAAAAGGTGCAAAGATTTGGGCATTGAGGTGGAGGAAAACGTCAGGCTGTTAAGCCCCCAAAGCCCCGACCAGGCAGTTCTGCGCACCAACATGGGCCCCACTCTGCTTTCTTTTGTGCAGGAGAACAAGTCCTTTGCCTCTGATTTTGGGATATTCGAGATCGGCCGTGTGTGCGAGGGCAAAAAGGAAAACGGCGACTGTAACGAGAAAAAGACCCTGGGGATGGTCCTGTACAGCAGGACCAAAAGCGAAAAAGACCTGTACCTCCAGCTTATATCTATGATCTCGGTTTTGTGCCGGGACGTCAAGCGGGCAGAGCCCTCCTTTGAAAATGTCCCCGCTTTCCACAAATGGCAGCACCCCCGGAACACCGCCGGGGTATACTGCGGCGGCCAGCAGCTGGGCTGGGTGTGCGCTCTGCATCCCGCTGTTCTTGGGAACCTGGATCGAAAGGCTGCGGTGGTCTGCGCCCAGATCGATATGGACAAATTCGCCGCTATTCCCCAGAGGGACCTCGTTTATCATGAGCCCTCCAAGTTCCCGGGTATTGACATCGATCTGTCTTTGCTGCTGCCCGAAGGTATGAAATATGGGGAGCTTATCCCCGCTTGGGCCGACGTGGATCCCACCCTGCTTTCCGGGGTAAGCCTCATCGATTCTTACCGCCAGGCCGGAAAACAGAGTCTGACCTTGCGCTTCTCCTTTGTATCAGGTGAAAAGACACTGAGCAAGGAGGAAGTACAGGTGGTGGTGGACGGCATTGTGGCCAAGCTGAATGCCGCGGGGGCGTCTTTACGTATAGGCGGCGTCCATGATTCCGTGGGAGCCGAAGCGTAGAAAATTCCCATTTAGAACTTGCATTTATTCCCAATATCCTGTATCATAAAGAGTAACCGAAAAGGGAGGTGTTCCACCATGCCGGAGGATTACTCCAGCGGTACGATTGAATTTTCCTTAGAGGAAGTGCGCGAAGCTGATATGAAGCGTATTCTGCTTACCGTATACGACGCGCTGAAGGAAAAGGGGTACAATCCCATCAGCCAGATTGTGGGATACCTTTTAAGTGAAGATCCCACTTATATCACTACACACAACAACGCCCGCAGCCTTGTCCGCCGCATTGACCGGGATGAACTGCTGAAGGCTATGGTGCGGTCTTATTTGGGAGAGTAGCCCACATATTCACAAGAGAAAGCGCGGTGATTTTTTGAGCGAGAAAAAAGAAACCAAAAACGTGAAAGAGCCAAAATCAGCAAAAGCCGCGCCCGCGCCTAAAAAAGCGCAGGCGGCTCCCGAAGTGAAAGGGGCCGGGACGGCCTCAAAATCCGGCAGCTTCCCCACCTATAAGGGAAAACCTCTGGTGCGCTCCGGCGATACCATTTACTACGGGAGCATGAAGGATAAATACGTCATTAAAATCGACATCAAGACTAAAAAGCAGATAGGCGATCTGGAAGTGGCCGACAAGGTCACGGTGCAGCTGATGTACACCGATCCCGAGATCCGTTCTCGCAAGCAGATTGTAAAGACCAGCGAAAAAAACGGCCTGTATCTGGCGCTGGACATTGCGGACGCCTGGCTCACACGGGCCTTGTCCGAATGACGTAAAACCCTGGAAGGGCCGCCCAAATAGGGCGGTCCTTATTCCAATCGACGGAGGAGTGTTTTCATGCGAAAGGTGATATCTCTCAACAAAAAATGGGCCTTTTCCAAAGAAGCTGACTGCCTTCCGGAAACTATGCCTGACAGGTGGATCTGGGTAAACCTGCCACACACCTGGAACGGGATAGACGGCCAGGACGGCGGCGGCGATTATTATCGGGGGACCTGCTGGTACGCCAGGACACTTTCTAAAGGGGATCTTCCGGAGGGTGACCGGTTCTATCTGGAATTTGAAGGAGCAAATTCTTCGGCCGACCTGTATGTAAACGGGAAGCACCTGGCCCACCATGACGGGGGCTATTCCACCTGGCGGGCAGATATTACGGCTGCTTTGGAAGAGGAAAACCTCATCGCCGTTTCTGTTGACAACAGTCCAAATGAGACCGTATACCCCCAGCAGGCCGATTTCACCTTTTACGGCGGCCTTTACCGGGATGTAAACCTGATCGCCGTGCCGGAGTCCCACTTTGACCTGGCATACTGGGGCGGCCCCGGGTTAAAGGTTACCCCTGTGGTACAGGGAGATGCTGCCCGGATAGAGGTGGAGGTCTACCTTTCCGGCGATCTGAACGGAAAAACGCTGACCACTACTATCTGTGACCGGGAAGGCAGGGCGCTGGACTGGAAAACGGTTTCCGCCAAAGAGCAAAAAGCCTGTTTCACTCTGCAAAATGCCCATCTGTGGGACGGTCGGAAGGATCCCTACCTCTATTGTGCCAAAGCGGAGCTAAAGGAAGGGGATGCAGTGCTGGATTCCGTCTCCGCCGCTTTTGGGTGCAGAAGTTACGAGATAGATCCGAAAAAGGGCTTTTTCCTCAATGGGAAAAGCTACCCTTTGCGGGGCGTTTCCCGCCACCAGGACCGTCCCGGCATTGGCAATGCCCTGCTGCCGGAACACCACAAAGAGGACATGGACCTGATCTGCGAACTGGGGGCCACCACTATCCGGCTGGCCCACTACCAGCATGACCAGTATTTTTACGACCTCTGTGACCAGAGGGGTTTGGTGGTCTGGGCGGAGATCCCCTATATTTCCCGGCACATGCCCGGGGGTCGTGAAAATACCCTGTCCCAAATGAAAGAATTGATCATTCAGAACTACAATCATCCCTCTATCGTGGTGTGGGGACTTTCCAACGAGATCACTATGGGCGGTGCGCCGGACGAGGATATGATCGAAAATCACCGGCTGTTAAACGACCTGGCCCACGAGATGGATCCCACCCGTAAGACTGTGTTGGCAAACCTTTCCACCTGCCAGCCGGAGTGGGAACACCAAAAGCTGCCGGACGTGGTCTCTTACAACCATTATTTTGGCTGGTATGGCGGGAATGTGTCCATGTACGGCCCCTGGCTGGACGACTTCCACCGGAAGTACCCGGACCGGGCCGTTGGTGTCAGCGAATACGGCTGCGAGGCTTTAAACTGGCACACCTCCACCCCGGAAGCCGGGGACTATACCGAGGAATACCAGGCCTATTACCACGAGGAAGCCATTAAGCAGTTGTTCACCAGACCTTACCTGTGGGCCACCCATGTGTGGAACATGTTTGACTTTGCGGCCGACGCCAGAGAGGAGGGCGGCGAAAACGGCATGAACCACAAGGGGCTTGTCACCTTTGACCGGAAATACAAGAAAGATGCTTTTTACGCTTACAAGGCCTGGCTTTCCGCGGATCCCTTTGTCCATATTTGCGGTAAACGATATGTGGACCGGACCGAAACCGTTACAAAAGTGACCGTGTACTCCAACCAGCCGGAGGTAGAGCTTTTTGCCGACGGGAAAAGCCTGGGGAGGCAGCAGAGCGATTTTCACTTTTTCACCTTTGACGTGCCCAACGCCGGCGAAACGGCCCTCACAGCCAAAGCTGGGGACTGCAAGGACTACAGTCTGATCCGCAGGGTTGAAACCTTTAACGAAAACTATCGCATGAGAGAACAGGGCGCTGTGCTGAACTGGTTCGATATTACGGCGCCGGAGGGATATTTCTCCCTGAACGACACCATCGGAGACATCAAGTCTGTCCCCCGGGGCGCAGCCCTGGTAAAAGAACTGCTGGAGAAGCTGTTGAAGCAAAATGGTCCCGGCGGCGAGGGCATGGAGAAAATGGCTGACGGATTTACCGCCAGACGGTTGGTCAACATGGCCGGCACTATGGGCGGCGTGGTGGACAAAGAAGAGATTTTAGACTGGAACCGTCGGCTGAATAAAATAAAAAAACCGTAAAAAGAAGCGAAGGGTCTCGGAAATCCGAGACCCTATGCTTTTATTACAGATACCCCAAACAGTATGATAAAAACAAAAGAAAAGACATTTTTACACGGTCGTAAATCCCAGTCTGTTTTTGTAAAGTATACCCCTTTGGCCACGCAGATGTCAAGAAAAATCTGTTTTTACAGCCAGACGGAGGCCGAGATCAGGTACAGCGCGAGCCAATAAAGAAGCATAACAGGTTTTTGCAGACCATCCCTTTTTCTCCTGTCCATCTGGCCAAATTCCTGTTTTGCCACCATCAGATCGGAAATGTAGAAACACAAGGCCCCCGCGGCCAGGCAGATACGCGCTCCCCGGAACGCCAGCGTCTGGTTGTTCCACCATAGAAACGGCCCGGGCAGAGCCAGCGCCAATGTGCAGGAGAGTACCGCCACATACAGGCAGGAGGGAAGGGCCAGCCTGCCCATTTTAGGCAGTTCTTTGCGGAACACGATAACCGCCGCCAGCATGGCCAGGACCCACACCAAAAGCCCCCATTTTTTCGAGGCGGTGGGGAACAGCATAACGATCAGGCAGCAGTGGGCTACAGCGAACAGCGCCATGCCGGGAATGAATTTAATTTCCAAAACTACATCTGCCAGCCCGCACAGCACCGCGAACCACAGGACAGGCGAAAGCAGTATGCGCACGAGGTTTTCGGGGGACTGCTCCCAGTTGGACCGGGAGACCAGACCAAACAATACAGAACCCGCCGCCAGGAACGTGCCCGCCCATTTGGCAATGAGGCTTACCCGCGCCAGGCCGTGCTTTCGCAGCAAAAAATACAGGGCGAACATGGCGCACCACAGCGGAACGGCAAACAGGGAATATATCAGCAGGTTCATAGGCTTCCTAACAGGTCGGCGGTTTTTTCCAACCAGTCTCCTTCGAGCAGTTCGACAGACCCCTTATCACAGGCGTCGGCAAGCCTGGGATCCACAGGCAGACGGTCCAGAACCTTTAAGGCATATTTGGCGGCCACTTCGTCAATATGGCTCTCGCCGAAAACGGAAAATTTTTCTCCGCAGTTGGGGCATTGGATGTAACTCATGTTTTCCACCAGGCCCAGCACGGGAATATTCATCATTTTGGCCATCTCCACGGCCTTCGAAACAATCATGCTTACCAGTTCCTGGGGGGAGGTGACGATCAGGATACCATCCACCGGCAGGGACTGAAACACAGTAAGCGGCGCGTCACCGGTCCCGGGAGGCATGTCTATAAACATATAGTCCACGCTGCCCCACACCACGTCGGACCAAAACTGCTTGATTGCTCCGGCGATAACGGGCCCACGCCATACTACAGGGGAGGTCTCCTCTTCCAGAAGCAGGTTCACACTCATCACCTTTACGCCTGTCCTGGTTTCTACAGGGTACAGGCCGTTTTCATCGGTCAGCGCCCGCTGCTTTAAACCAAAGCATTTGGGAATAGACGGCCCGGTGATGTCTGCGTCCAGCACCGCCGTCTCATACCCGCGGCGGCGCATGCCCGCGGCCAGAAGAGAGGTAACAAGGGATTTCCCCACGCCGCCCTTGCCGCTGACTATGCCAATCACCTTTTTCACATGGCTCAGATCATTCAGTTTTTCCAAAAAGCTTTGGGGGTCCTGGCGGGAGGGACAGTTCTCTCCGCAGGAGGAACAATCATGGGTACAGTTTTCGCTCATCCTACAACACTCCTCTTCTTAAAAAAATCAAGTCTGATTTATTCTACCCGTTTTCCGGCGTTTCCGCAAGGGGCAGTTCAAACCAGAAGGTGCTGCCTTCTCCCAGGGTGCTTTCCACCCCGTAAGCGCCGCCGTGCATGTTCAGAATATTTTTTACAATAGACAGCCCCAGACCGGTGCCCACCTGGGCCCGCTTATGCTCCTTGTCCACTTTGTAATAGCGTTCCCAGATATCTTTCAGCTTATCGGCGGGAATGCCCTCGCCTGTGTCGGAAACTGACACCCGCACTCTGCCGTCATACACGGTCTGCCGCAAAGTGATGGTCTTGTCCTCTCCGGCATAAGTGATGGCGTTATTTACCAGATTATACACAACCTGGGAAATTTTCAGTTCATCCGCATTGACCCAAGCGTCTTCAAGCGCCTCAAAGGGGAAACTGTAGTCTGCCAGCTTGTCGTATCGGTGAAGAATGGTCTGGATGCTCCGGGTCAGGTCAAAAGTTGTCCTATCCAGCGTAACCGCGCCGGATTCCAGCCGGGACAGGTCTAAAAGGTCGTTTACAAGATTTGTCAGGCGCTGGGTCTCGTCAATAATGATCTGTACATTTTCAGGGGTGTTCTCCCCCGGCAGGTCACGCATGACCTCGCTGTAGCCCTGGATCATGGTAAGGGGTGTCCGCAGGTCATGGGACACATTGGCAAGCAGTTCCCGCCGCAGGCCTTCTACCTTTGAGAGTTCCCCGGCCGCATAGTTTAGGGTTTGGGCCAGTTCACTTACCTCTTTTGCTCCCTCTTCCTGAAAGCGTATGCCGTAATTTCCTTTTCCAAGCTCCTTAGCGGATTCGTTTATGGCCGATAAAGGCCCGGAAATCCGCCTGGCGATAAAGAATGCAAGGACGCCGCCCAAAAGGAACATGACAAAAGACAGGCACAGCAGCTGTACCTTCAAGGTCTCCACCGTGGAATCGACCGGGGTGATGTCACTTTCCAGAAGCACCATCCGGTTATCCCCCGATCCGGTGCGCACCACTTTGGCATAAAGGACCGTTTCCATCTGAGAACCATCCTGGGTAAAAACATTCAACGGATAGGTCTCCATATGGGCGCCGCCTTCCAGGTTCACCTGGTTAAAAAGCTGGGAAAAGGCCAAACGGGTGTTCAGGGTGGTGCCGCCCTTTTCCACAATGTTCCGCAGGAGACTGCCCTTTTGGGAAACGAAGCAATAACCGTACAAAGTGCCCATCTCGTCAGAGACAGTGATGTTCACCTCCGAATTATAGCACAGATCCTGCATGGTTTCCTCCAGTTCTTCCTGGGGAAGATCCAGCTTTTTGATGACAATCTCCGCCGCCTGTTTCACTTCAGCGGTTTTAATTACCTTGTAAAAAGGGCCCAGCAAAGCGATCTGAAACGTCCACAGCAGCACCACGACCACCAGGATGAACGCTCCAAATCCCAGGGCAATCTGCCAGCGGACACTGAGTTTTTTTCTCTTTCCCATTACGCTGCCTCAAATCGGTAACCCACACCCCGCAAGGTCACAATAAATTTGCTGTAAGGTCCGAGGGACCGGCGCAGCAGTTTGATGTGGGTGTCAAGGGTCCTGTCGTCACCGTAAAAGTCGTATCCCCACACATTTGTAATCAGCATTTCCCTGGTCAGGGCCAGGTTCCGGTTGTTCACCATATAGCACAACAGGTCATATTCCTTCGGGGAAAGTTCGGCCCTTTGACCGTCTACGGTAACAATGCGGGCGTCAAAATCCACGGACAGACCCTCAAAGGACACCACGTTCCGTTTTTGGCTGCCCGTTTTGGGCCGCACACGGTTCATAATGGCGTGTACCCTCATCATCAGTTCTTTAGGTGAAAAGGGCTTTACCACATAATCATCCACACCCAGTTCAAATCCGTGTATCTTGTCGTATTCCTCTCCCCTGGCAGAAAGCATGAGTACCGGGGACGAGCAGGTCTTTCTGATTTCCGCCACAGCGGAGAAGCCGTCCAACTCCGGCATCATCACGTCCATCACGATAATGTCGAATTTTCCCGGGTCCTTACGGCAGAGTTCCACAGCTTCCATGCCGTTTCGGGCTTCGGTGACCTGGTCCCCTCCAAACTCGGCGTATTTGCGAATAAGCGTTCTGATCTTTTCCTCGTCATCCACTACCAAAATATGGTACATATCCGTCTCCCCTTTCTCCCGGCCGCGTACCTTTTCCGGAGAATCCTTCGATGAGTATACCCCTTGTGTGTGAAGACTTTGTGATTTTTCCCCGTTATTTTATCCTTTTACAGGAAAATTTTCAATAGCGGTCTTCCGCCTGTTGACTTTTCAGAAGAAAAGGCGTATGATAATGCTGGAAGAAATATCTATATTTTTCAAAAGTAACCCTGTAATATTAGGATGTTTTCACAAGGAGGAATCTGTATGCTGCCTGTTATTACCATTGCCCGTCAGTTTGGAAGCGGAGGCCACGAGGTAGGAGAAAAGGTTGCCCACCAGTTGAACGTGCCCTTTTACGATAAAGCTCTGATTGCCCTAGCAGCCAAGCAGAGCGGTCTTTCGGAAGAGGTTTTTGCCGACGCTGATGAAAAGGCCACCAGCAGTTTGCTGTATTCTATGGTCATGGGGAATTACGGTGGTTTTGGCGGCCGTGTCCCCGGCATCAACGAAATGCCTATCAATGACAAGCTGTTCATCATTCAGTCCGACATTATTAAGAAGGCTGCCGACAAGGGTCCCTGCGTCATTATCGGCCGCTGCGCCGATTATATCCTGCGGGAGCATCCCAACTGTCTGAATGTGTTCATCCACGCCAGTAAAGAAGCTCGGGTAGAGCGCATCGTTTCGAAGAAGCTGGCAGAACCCAAAAAAGCTCCCGATTTCATTAACAAGAAAGATAAGCAGCGTGCCAACTATTACAACTTCTATTCCAACAACCGTTGGGATGACCTGAACAATTACGACTTGACCGTTGACACTTCCAAGTTCCATGTGGACCGGGCGGTAGAATTGATTATCGACGCGGCGAAAAAGCTGGATAAATAACGTATGTACCTGTGTTTTGCGGTTTTCTGTTTTGCGTGGTCGGGGACTTCCGGAAGGAAGGCCCCGATCTTTTTCGTACCGTACACCTTATAACGCGAACAGATGGAGCGCATGAAAAAACTGGAAGTCCCGGACCAGGTCCGGCTCCGCCCTGCCTTTCGCTTTGATTCTCTGCCGGTAACAGAGTCGGGACACCTAAAGACCCTGATGGGTGCAATTCCCCTTTTGGAGAGACCTTTACTTTTTTGGAAAACCAAAAGCACCGCATTTCTCCCGCTGTGATGAAAGACACAGATGTGGTATAATAAAGAAAACGCCCTGAGGAGAAGAGAAGGATAAAATATGAAGCTTGGGAAAAAATACAGAGTTCTGACCGCCTTTATAGGAGCGGGGATCCTTTTCCTGCTCCTGGCGCTGGTCCGGTCAGTTTCCCGTTCTCCTTTTCAGGGCAGCACCGTATTTGTCATGGGTTCCGCCATGAATCAAACCTTTGCGGGAGACGGTGACCCGGTGGAAACAGAACAGCAGGCCTGCGACGCCGTGCGGGACCTGGAATCCCTGATTTCCTGGCGGGTAGAAGGGAGCGACATCAACCGGCTGAACGAAAGTGGTCTGGATGGAACGGAAATCGATCCCCGGACCTGGGACGTTCTGCAGATATGCCAGTTGGTGAGCCGTAACAGCGAAGGGGCCTTTGACCCCACTGTAGGTTCGGTCAGCCGCCTGTGGGATTTTGACGGTGAGCCGCATGTGCCTGACGAAGAGGCTTTGGCCGCCGCTTTGAGCCAAGTGGACTATCACGCTCTTTCCCTGCCCGTGGAATATGAAGCCACGCTGGCTGTCGGGTATTCGTTGGATCTGGGGGCCGTGGGCAAGGGCGCCGCGTGCGATCAGGTCTTAAAGGTTTGGAAGGACCGAGGTGTGGATTACGGAGTAACGTCTGTGGGCGGCAGCGTGGGGCTGTACGGCCAAAAGCCCTGGGGAGAACCCTGGTCCGTAGCTGTCAGGGATCCGGCGGGAGAGGGTTCTTTGGGGACCCTCTCCCTGAAAAAAGGCTGCGTTTCCACCTCGGGCAGCTATGAAAAGACCTTTACGGAGAACGGGAAAACCTATCACCATCTGCTGGACCCAAAAACAGGCTATCCCGCGGAAAGCGGCCTGGTGTCCGTTACCGTGTGGCGGGGGGAGGAGGACGGCTGCGACGGGGCCTATACTGACGCTTTGGCAACCGCCTGCTTTGTGTTGGGCCTACAAAACAGCCAGCCCCTTCTGGAACTATTTCAGGCGGAAGCGCTGTTTATCACGGAAAGCCGGGAGATCTACGCCACAAAGGGCTTGGCAGAGGCCTTTTCTCTCACCGAAGAGTCGTACCTGTGGGAGGGAACGCCATGAGAGAGCGGAAGCTTTTCTTCCGGAGGGACCTGCTACTGTTCGGGGGGATGATTGTTTTGTGCGGTCTGCTGTTTTGGGGGCTGGCTAAATCTCCTGACGGCACTGTGGCGGTAATAGAGCGGGACGGGGAGGTGGTTCTCCGCCAGGAACTGGCCGCATTAGAAGAGCCCCTTGAGACCGTGGTGACAGGGGAAAACGGCCTGTCCGTCACAGTGGTCATTTCTCAAGACGGGGCGGCCGTGACGGCGGCGGACTGCCCCGACCGGGTGTGTGTGCGCACCGGTAAGCTTACACGGGCCGGGGAGAGCGCCCTGTGCCTGCCGGCAAAGATAAGCCTGCGGCTGGAAGGGAAAGCAGCGGCGGACGCCGAAACCTACTAGCAGTGAAAGGGGGAGAGACCGTGAAAAAAGAAGCGGGAAGAGTGGCGTTCACCGGCATTTTGGCGGCCTTGACCCTTTGTTTATCCCTTTTGGAGGGTCTGCTCCCTACATTGCCCATGACCCCGCCGGGCTTTAAGCTGGGCCTTTCAAACATTGTCACCATGTATGCCTCCGGCAGTCTGGGTCTGGGAAGCGCTCTGTTTTTGTCTCTGCTAAAGGCCGGTTTTGCCTTTTTCACCCGGGGCATTACCGCCGGAATCATGAGCCTCTCCGGGGGGATATGCAGCACAGTGTGTATGTGGGCCCTGTGGAAAAACAAAAGGGCGTCTCTGGCTGTGATAGGCGTGTGCGGGGCGTTGTGCCACAATTTTGCCCAGCTTTTGGCCGCCAGGCTGATTACATCTACCTCGGTGCTGTTTTATGTTCCCTTCCTGCTGCTGTTCGGCTTGCTTACAGGCCTGCTTACCGGCGCTGTGCTAAAGCTGACCCTGCCGCCTTTGGAGCATGTATGGCAAGCCCTGGGACGAATTGCAAAGTAGAGGGAAAACCAATATAAT
Organism: uncultured Acutalibacter sp.; assembly: GCA_964525985.1. Taxonomy (GTDB): domain Bacteria; phylum Bacillota; class Clostridia; order Oscillospirales; family Acutalibacteraceae; genus Acutalibacter. Next base: position 17,935 of record CAZGLW010000004.1, read on the forward strand.
GAAAGGTGACGAGGTCGACCAGCCTGTTTCTGTTCCGCTTGAGAGGGTGCGTTTATGAGATCCTGGAAAAAAGAGTTTATTGGGATTTTCTGCCTGCTGCTGGCCGTCTGCCTTTTCTGTGCGGGCGCGTCCGCCGTACTCATTCCAAAACGCCACGATACCGGGGCCATATGGGGCATGTATGAGGCCGAACCCAAAAACAGCGTGGACGTCCTATTTTTGGGTTCGTCTCTCGCTTATTGCGACGTGGTCCCTTCGGTGGTTTATCAGCAGACAGGGATTGCCTCTTTCGTCATGGCCGGGCCCGATCAGTCTTTTCCTCTCACCTACCGGTATCTGCGGCAGGCATGTAAAACCCAGTCGCCTAAAGTTGTGTTTGTAGAGGCCACAGGCCTGTTTATAGGGAAGAACCGCTCTTCAAAGGTGAATATCGCCTACATGCCCTGGGGGCCGGACCGGCTGGCCGCCACCTTCCAGGAAGCGGAACCGGAAGAGCGGACAGGCCTTTTGTTTCCTCTATATGCTTACCACGACCGATGGGACAAGCTGGAACCCGCTGACTATAAAGAAGGCCTGCTGGGATACGAACCGGATCCCCTGGCCGGATATATGTTCCTGGATCGGGCGAGATCCCGGAAAGAGTTGGAAACCCGGGATTGCGGCCATTATGAGGACTGTTACCCCCGCAACCTGGAATGTGCCAAAAAAATGATGGACTTCTGCCGGGAAAGGAATATTTCTCTTGTGTTTTACATGGCTCCCAACATTGCCAGACTGCGGGACGACCTGCTGAATATGGCCCGAAACGATCTGGTTTCTATGGGGGCGGAGTACTGGGATCTGGGCCCGGAGCTTAATAAAATGGACATCGATCTCACCACTGACTTTTACGATTTGCTTCACCTGAACTATCGGGGAGCGGACAAATTTTCCCGGTACATGGCGGGCAGGCTGGAAATCATGGGCCTCGCTCCTTCCGAGAACTGCGACCGGAGCCTGTGGGAAAAACGGGTGGAGCATTTTGCGGCTCTTCGCCGGGAATGGGACGAAAGACCCATCCGCTCAAACCCGGCAGGAGAAGGGGGGACGGGGGATTGAATTTTAACTCTCTTTCATATCTTGCCTTTTTGGCGGTCAATATTCCGGTTTATTACCTGCTGCCGGGGAAGCTTCGGAATTTACAGCTTTTGATTGCCAGCTATCTTTTTTATATGTGCTGGAACCCCCAATACGCCCTTTTGATGCTGTTCTCCACAGCCGTTACCTACTGGTGCGGTCTGCTGGTGGGACGGCAGGCCCTGGGAAAGAGAAAGTTGTGGCTGGCGTTAAGCTTGCTTATAAACCTGGTTGTACTGTTTTTCTTTAAATACTTTAACTTTGCTGCAAGCCTGTTCTCCCGGGTACTTGGGATTTTAGGCCTCTCCTTTTCGGCCCCCGTGCTGGATGTTCTGTTGCCCGTGGGTATTTCATTCTACACCTTTCAGGCTCTGGGTTACACGGTAGACGTGTACCGAAAGGACGTCGCCGCCGAACGAAACTTTATTGACTACGCCCTGTTCGTGTCCTTTTTCCCCCAATTGGTGGCCGGGCCCATAGAACGCTCGGGGCATATGCTGGCCCAGATCAGGGAATATCACCCCTTTCGGGCCGCAAGCCTGAGAGAAGGTTTTTTTCCAGTGCTGTGGGGGCTGTTTAAAAAAATGGTTTTGGCGGATAACCTGGCGGTGCTGGTAAATACCGTGTACAGTCGCCCTCAAAACCACACTGGCGGCGAATTTGCCCTAGCTACCCTGGCCTTTGCCTTTCAAATCTATTGTGATTTTTCCGCTTACTCCGATATAGCCAGAGGTTCCGCCAAAATGCTGGGATACGATTTGATGGAAAATTTCCGCTGTCCTTATCTTGCCGTATCGATTCAGGATTTCTGGCGGAGGTGGCACATCTCCCTTTCCACCTGGTTCCGGGACTACCTTTACTTTCCTCTGGGAGGCGGCCGGCGGGGGAAATGGAGAAGCTGCCTGAACATCCTGATCGTATTTGCCATAAGCGGCCTGTGGCACGGGGCCGCCCTTTCCTTTGTGGCCTGGGGGCTCTTAAACGGCCTTTACCAGGTGGTTTCCCGGCTTTTACAGCCTGTGCGGGAAAGGTGGTTTGCGTTTGCCCATATCCGGAGGGACAGCCGGTGGCTCCATTTGTTTCGAATAGCTTTTACGTTTCTTTTGGTGTGCCTATCCTGGGTGCTGTTCCGGGCCGAATCCCTCTCGGAAGCCGGCATGATTTTTTCCGCGCTGTTTCGTATTCCCATGTCCGGCTTTACAGTTGATTTCCGGCAGATGGGCCTGTCGGTCCCGGCCCTTATTGTAGTGGCTGTCCTCACTCCTGCCTTTTGCCTGCTGGACTGGCTCATTACGGAAAAACATCTGTTGATACGGCTCAACCGGATGTTTTTTCCCCGGTACTGCATATATTTTGTCCTGATTGTCCTGATTCTGCTTTTCGGGTCTTACGGCACAGGGTACGACCCCCAGGACTTTGTATATTTCCAATTTTAAATCGAGGGAGAGCTTATTATGCCACGTTATTTTGCGACATTCCCAGCCGGGGCCCAGGAGATCATAAAGGCCATGCTGGAAGAGCGGCTGAAAGACCTGCGCCTGGGGGCGTTGCTGGACGGCGGGGTGGACTTTGAAACCGCTGTGCCCTACAGCGACCTGAACATGTTCTGTTTTCAAAATGTGTTCCAGGTCCTTTACGCCGCCCCCGTTTCCGGGGACGATCCCATCAACAATTTTCTTCAAAGCCTTGCCTCTGCCCCGGTGGACTGGGAAGCGGTAAAACATCACCCCAAAAATGTAAGGACCTTCCGGCTGGTCGCCTCCTGTCAGAACAAGCTGACGGCGACAGACCCCGTTTCCCGGGGAGCTTTAGAAAAACGCATCGCCCGGATTTCGGGACTGCGGCTGGACAAAAGCCGGCCGGATACGGAATTTTGGGCGCTTTCCAGGAGCGAGGGGACCTGCTGGTTCTTAAAGCGGCTCTCCCGTCATACCAGCTATGACAAACTGTTGGAACCGGGCGAACTGCATCCGGAACTTGCGTACATTATGTGTTGGCTCAGCCGGCCTTCCCACACCGATGTGGTCCTGGACCCCTTTTGCGGCTATGGGGCCATTCCGGCCCAGAGATGCAAACGGTTTCCGTTTTCTAAGGTTTACGCATTCGACCTGGATGAAAATGTTTTGCGCCGTGCCGGGGAGAAACTTGGGGACCGTCCCGGCCTGGCAATAAAGCGGCAGGATGTTCTTGCTCTGGACCGGTCGCTGGCCCCGGAAAGTGTTGACGCCGTGATTACCGACCCTCCCTGGGGAATTTTCCGGGATTTGGGAACGGACGTTACAGGATTCTATAGGAAAGCGCTTTTTCAGATCTTTCAGGTGTTAAAACCTGGCGGCAGACTGGTCCTCCTCACCGCGAAAAAAGAGGAATTTCTGGCTCTGTTGCCGGAGTTTGACGGCTTTTCCCTGCGGAACACCTTCAACATCCTGGTATCGGGGAAAAAGGCAGGGTTGTTCTGCCTGGAAAAACCAGTTGCAAGCGGCAAGCTTTTCTAGTAGAATTAGAAGAGCAAACAATTGATACACAAGACTTTTCTGCGGGCTTGCATAATATTTTATAAAAAGGCTGGTGAGATCCATGAACGAGAGGCTTTTCCCTGCAAAGCCCTTTCATACTCACGGCGGAGCGGCGGTGCCCCACCATAAAAACACTTGGGCGATCCCCAGCGCAGTACTGCCCCCGCCCGCCAGGGTGATTCTGCCCATGCAGCAGCATATTGGCGCTCCCTGCAATCCCACAGTGCAAAAAGGAGATCATGTCTATGTGGGTACCGTAGTGGGCGAAAGCAGTGCTTTTGTCTCCGCTCCGGTCCATTCCTCCGTGTCGGGCACTGTGGCGGAGATCACCCAGGTGATGCTGACCGGCGGTCAGATGACCACTGCGGTGGCGGTGGATTCCGATGGGCTTATGGAACCGGATCCCCAGATCGCGCCCCCCGCTCCCATCCGCAATAAGGAACAGCTGGCAGAAGCAGCCAGGGCCTCGGGTCTGGTTGGGCTGGGCGGCGCGGGCTTTCCCGCCCATGTAAAGCTGAATGTGCCCCAGGGTAAGACGCTGGATACCCTGATTGTAAATGTGGCCGAGTGCGAGCCCTACGTCACTTCAGATCACCGGGAGGCTTTGGAAAATGGCCCCGACGTGCTGGAGGGGATCTATAAAATCAAAGAAATTCTGGATGTACACAGGGTTTTGATTGCCGTTGAGAACAACAAGCCCGATGTGATAGCAAAGCTGAAAGAAATTGCCGACAACCCTGAAAAGGACCCCCAGGACGAGGTGAGAGTGCTTCCCCTGAAAAGCCGCTACCCCCAGGGTGCCGAGAAAGTGTTGATTCAGGCTTGCACAAACAGATGCGTTCCCGCCGGAGGCCTGCCCGCAGACGTGGGATGTCTGGTGATGAATATTGCCAGCATTGCTTTTTTGACCCGGTATATGCGCACAGGCATGCCTCTTACCGCAAAGAGGGTGACCGTCGACGGCTCGGCTGTGAGGAACCCCCAAAACGTCATTGTGCCGGTGGGCACGCCAATCAAAGACGTCATAGACTTCTGCGGGGGTTATAAGGCCGAACCCAAAAAACTTTTAATGGGCGGCCCAATGATGGGTGTGGCCATAACCGGCGATGACCTGCCGGTTTTAAAGCAGAACAACGCCATTCTGGCTTTTGACGAACGGGAGGCCCGTCTTTTAGAGCCTACCGCCTGCATACGCTGCGGCAGCTGCGTGGCGGCGTGCCCCATGAACTTGCTGCCCACAAAGCTTGAAAAGGCCGCTGAGAAAAAGGACGTGGCTGCCTTGCTGGATCTGGACGTGATGACCTGTATGGAATGCGGCTGCTGTGCTTTCTCCTGCCCGGCGGGCAGAAGGCTGGTCCAGGCCATACGGCTGGGAAAATCTTATGTGAGAAGGGCGGGGAAAAAGTGATGGAAAAGCTTATAGTTTCCTCTTCTCCCCACTTTCATGGGAAGAAAACTACTCAAAGCATTATGCTGGACGTTATCATCGGCCTTACCCCGGCCATGATTGCTTCGGTGGTTATTTTCGGTCTGAGGGCTGTAGCGGTTATTTTGACATGCGTGGCTTCCTGTATTTTAAGCGAGTATATAAGCCGCCTGATAATGAAGCGCCCCCAAACCGTGGGAGACCTAAGCTGTGTGGTAACGGGCATACTGCTGGCCTTGAACCTGCCGGTCACTATCAACCCGCTGATTGCCGCATTCGGCAGCGTGGTGGCAATTGTAGTGGTAAAGCAGATGTTCGGCGGCATTGGGCAGAACTTTGTAAACCCGGCTTTGACCGCCCGCATTGTGCTGATGAACTCTTTCCCCGCCAAAATGACCCATTGGACGGCGGCTTTTGACTATTCCGCCACAGCCGACGCTGTGACCACCGCCACGCCGCTTTCCGGTCAAATGTATGTGAACTCTCCCAACAGCGCGCCGGACTATCTCCAACTGCTTCTGGGCGCCCACGGCGGCTGCCTGGGCGAGACCTGCGCTCTGGCCATCATCATCGGCGGGGCATACCTAATTCTACGCCGGGTCATTTCCCCGGTGATCCCCCTTACATATTTGGGCACAGTGGCGGTCTTGTCCTTCCTGTTTGGCCGCGACCCATTGTTCGATCTGCTTTCCGGCGGGCTTATGCTGGGTGCGTTTTTTATGGCCACCGACTACACCACCAGTCCCCTGTACTGGAAGGGCCGGATCGTGTTTGCCGTTGGGTGCGGGGTGCTCACCATGCTCATTCGCACCTTCGGCTCCCTGCCCGAGGGCGTGTCCTATTCCATTATCTTGATGAACATTTTAACGCCTTTGATCGAGCGGGCCGTAAAACCCAGGGCCTTCGGCAAACCTAAACCGGAGAAAAAACCGGAAGGGGGAGCGAAGAATGAAGCTTGACATAAAAAGTATTGCAAAGCCCGCCGCCGTGCTGTTTGCCATCTGCGTCATTGTCTCGGCGGCTTTGGCCGGCACTAACCTGCTGACGGAAGATAAAATCGCCGAACAGGCGGCGCTGAAAGCCGAAGAATCGAGGAAACTCGTTCTGCCGGAGGCGGAAAGCTTTACGGAAGTCGAGGTGCCCGACGATTGGGAGGGCTCTCCGGTTTATCAGGGCGCCGCCAACGGAACAACGGTGGGTTATGTGTTTGAGACCTCTTCCAAAGGATATGGCGGGGACGTGGAGGTCATGACAGGTATTTCTCCGGGAGGAGAGATCACCGGGGTGGTGATATTGAGTCACGGCGAGACCCCCGGCCTGGGGGCCAATGCCACTAAAGGAGAGTTCCGGGACCAGTTCAAACAGGCTGTGCCGGATTCAGGCATTCAAGTGGTGAAATACCAGGTCCCGGCGGAGGGCCAGATTGAGGCTATGACCGGTGCCACCATCACCAGCACAGCCGTGACGGACGCGGTGAACCGGGCCGTAGAACAGTGGCGTGAAGTGACAGCCTGGCAAAACCAGCCGGCGCTGACGTAAAGGAGGGGGAGGTCATGGGAACAAAAAAGAAAAACCCCCTTTGGCATGAGTTTACCAAAGGAATTATTAAAGAGAACCCGGTTTTACGGTTGGTTTTGGGCTGCTGTGCCACTCTGGCCGTGACCACCGCAGCTTCCAACGCCATAGGTATGGGGGCGGCCACCACTTTCGTGCTGGTGTGTTCTAACGCGGCTATTTCCCTGCTGCGCAAGGTCATTCCCGACAGGGTGCGCATTCCTGCCTATATCACCATCATTGCCGGATTCGTCACCATTGTCCAGTTGTTCATCAAGGCTTTTTCTCCCGCTTTAGACACGGCGCTGGGCGTATACCTGCCCCTAATTGTGGTAAACTGTATCATCTTGGGCCGGGCGGAGATGTTCGCCAGCAAAAACAAAGTCCTGCCTTCTGTTCTGGACGGACTGGGAATGGGGGTAGGTTTTACCGCCGCCATGCTGTGTATGGGCATTATCCGGGAACTGTTGGGGGCGGGCACCGTGTTTGGCGTACCCATTCTGTCGAATTTCATGGAACCAATCATTATTTTCCTTCTTCCCCCCGGCGGTTTCTTTGTTTTCGGTATGCTCATTGCTTTGGCCGGGAAGCTTTCGAAAGAGGGCAAAGCTCCGGAGGATACGGGCTGCAGCAGCTGCCCTTTGGCGTCTTCCTGCTCGAAGATTGCTGAAAAAGAAGGGCGGAAAACGGAACCTGCCGAAGGGGGGAAAGCGTAATGGATGGGTCAACCATCAAATCCCTGGTTGCCATTTTTCTGGCGGCTATTTTAACCGAGAACTATGTATTGAACAAGTTTCTGGGCATCTGTCCTTTTTTAGGAGTTTCAAAAAGGCTGAACACCGCCGTAGGAATGAGCTGCGCCGTCACGGTGGTCATGGTTATCGCTACCGCCGTAACCTGGCCGTTGTACACCTACCTGCTGGTGCCAAATGGGCTTTCTTATTTGCAAACTATCGTGTTTATTCTGGTAATCGCGGCGCTGGTACAGCTTTTAGAGACGGTCCTGCGAAAGTACATGCCCCCGCTTTATAACTCATTGGGTATTTATCTGCCCCTGATCACTACAAACTGCGCGGTGCTGGGCGTTACCATGCTGGTATTGGAAAAAGGCGCTGCCGACCCCAGCTTTGGCTATGTGCAGTCTTTGGTCAACGCCTTTGGTTCTGGTATAGGCTTTTTGGCAGCTATGGTTCTGTTTGCCGGGGTTCGGGAACGCCTGGAAGATTGCGATATCCCCGAGACCTTTCAGGGGCTGCCCATCACGCTGGTGGCTGCCTCTCTGGTGGCCCTGTCGTTTCTGGGCTTTAACGGCCTGGTGGACGGTTTATTGTGAGGTAATGTTATGGAAATTTTAACTCCCATTATTATTGTGGGTATCATCGGTCTGCTGGCCGGGGTCATTTTGGCGGTGGCCTCTATTGTGATGACCGTGCCCCGGGACGAAAAGGCCGAAGCCCTGGAAGAGGTACTGCCTGGCGCCAACTGCGGGGCCTGTGGCTTTTCCGGCTGTTCGGGCTACGCCGCCGCTATGGCCAAAGGCGAAGCCAAGCCCGGTCTGTGTTCCCCCGGCGGGGAGGACGCCGCCCAAAAGTGCGCTGCGCTTTTGGGCCTTGACGGAGTAGAAGTAGAGTATAAAGCTGCTCTTGTCCGGTGCATGGGCAGCTATGACAACACCACCGACAAAATGGTGTACGACGGCATCCAAAGCTGTTCCGCCGCCGCCTTTTTGATGGGCGGTATCACCAGATGCAGGTACGGCTGTATGGGTATGGGCGACTGCGTGAAGTCTTGCGAATACGGGGCAGTCAGCGTTTGCAACGGCGTGGCAAAGATCGATCCCCGCAAGTGCAAAGGCTGTTCCAAATGTGTGGATGCCTGTCCCAAAGGCATGATCAAATTTGTTCCCCTGAAAAAGCAGGCGGTAGTCCGGTGTTCTAACTGCGACAAAGCAAAGGATACCATAGCTGTATGCAGGATCGGATGCATCGGCTGCAAAAAATGCGAACGCACCTGCGAGTATGGCGCGGTGACCGTAACTGACAATCTGGCTACGGTAAACGCTCAAAAGTGTGTGGGCTGCGGCAAGTGCGTCGAGGAATGTCCCCGTCATGTGATCACACTGCTGGAAGTTTGAAACTCTCGCCGGAAAACGGGGATCGTGCAAGATATCTGAGGATAGGAAAAAGGGCCGGAAAACCTTCCGGCCCTTTTTAGTTGTTTTTCTCTCTTACACGGCCAGGAAGAACTTGACCAGGAAGATCGCGGAAAGGATATAGGTAAGAGCAGAAACCTCTTTGCCCTTTCCGGTAAACAGTTTCAAAACCGTATAGGAAATCAGTGCCAGACCAATGCCATGACCAATTGAACCGGAAATAGGCATAGCCAATAACATGATAAATACCGGTACAGAGGTATAAATATCATCCAGGTTCAGGTTCTTCAGCCCGCTGAGCATCAGAATGCCGACATAAATCAGGGCGGCGGAAGTGGCTGACGCGGGGATAATAGCCGCAATGGGGGAGATAAACATGCAGGCCAGGAACAGAATACCGGTGGTCAAAGCAGTCAGGCCGGTGCGCCCGCCGGCTTCTACACCGGAAGCGGACTCCACGAAAGTGGTAACGGTGGAAGTGCCGGTGCAGGCTCCTACCACTGTGCCAACCGCGTCGGAAAGGAGGGTCTCGCGCATTTTCGGCATATTGCCGTCCTTGTCCACCATCTTCGCCCGGTTGGCTGTGGCAATGACTGTGCCGATGGTATCAAACATGTCAATGATACAGAACGTGACAATCAGGATGATAACCGTAAGCCAGCCCAGAGAGAGCAGTGTGGCAAAATCAAACTTGAACAAAGTGGTCTTTGCCATATCGGAGAAGGGGGGAATCCATCTGGCCGTAGCCAGGGAAGCAAAAGGATTGGTATGCAGGAAAATAGCCTGCCCCGCCCAGTTCAGCACGGAAGCGCCCAGCATTCCAAAAAGCACTGCGCCCTTAACCTTGTAATGGGCCAAAATGATGATGGCAAAAAGGCCGATGAACATGGTAGCTACCGTGAGGACCATATCGGGCCAATACTCACCCAGGGCTTCTTTTGCGGAGCTTGCCGCCAGCGCCCCGAAAAAGTCACGCATAACGTAATGCTCAGAACTGGCTCCCACGCCGGCGTTTGAACCAAAGCCGATATTCATCAGCATCAGGCCAATGCCAGGGCCAATACCCAGCCGGACTCCCAGGGGAATTGCCTCGACGATCTTTTCGCGGATATTGAGGACGGAGAGGCACAGAAAGATGACGCCCTCGATCAGGATGATGCACAAGCCGGCCTGCAAGCCCGCAAGGTAAGAACATCCCGCCGCGCCGGCAATTTGGGCAATTACCACCGCAAAGTAGGAATTCAGCCCCATACCGGGAGCAAGAGCGAATGGCTTGTTCGCCAGAAACGCCATGCAGAACATGGCCACTGCGGATGCCAGACAGGTCGCCAGGAACACGCCGTTCCACGCGGCTGTGGCATCATCGCCAAAACCGCCGAAAGCGCCCTGCCCAAAGCCGACGATCAGGTTGGGGTTCAGGGCAATGATGTACGCCATTGTCATGAACGTAGTCAAGCCGGCGACGATTTCCGTCCTGACCGTGGTCCCGTTTTCCTTGAGCTTAAAAAACTTTTCCAAGACATTCACGCTCCTAAAAAATAATGCCCCTGTTCTCGCGGAATCACGGAATATTGCCGAAAATTTCAGAATAACAGGGTTTCTGACATAAGTATACTACATATACCCGAAAAATCAATATCGCTTTTTTAACAATTTCTTCACAATTTTGTGTTTCCAATTTATTCATAAATTCTCGATAAATGGGGTCCGGCGGCTCTCAAAGGGACCCTTTCTTTTTTTCCAAAAAGCCCTGATACCACTCAATCTTTTTTTCGATCTTGCACAGTTCCTTCTGCAATTCGCCAATCTGATCCAACACATGCTGGCGGTGGTCGGTAAAAATTTTTAACCTCTGGTCCAGGGTGTCGTCTCCCTGCTCCACCAGATCAAAATAGCGCTTGATATCTTTTAATGGCATGCCGGTGCTTTTTAAGCACATGACCATCTCCAGCCGTGACATGTCTTCCTCGGTATATACCCGCACGCCGCTGGATCTGCGTTTTGGGACGATAATGCCCTCCTTTTCGTAAAACCGCAGAGTATGTGGCTCTATACCAAAGGTTTCCGCCGCCTGAGAAATGCTGTAATTGCCCATGATGCCCGTCCTTTCAGTTTTCTGTCTTTTCAGTTTAGAGGGGAAAAAGGAAAAAGTCAAGGGAGGGGGGAAAAGCGCATGGTGAATTTTTATACAAATCAATGTCTCTATTTTAAAGAACGTTCGTGGTTTTGACCATTGAAATTTTGAATATTCCGTGTATAATATACATCACAAGCAGAAAACCAACAAAAAATTCACAAAGGAGAGACTTGTCAATGAAAAAGATTATCGCTTTACTGTTGGCCGCAGGTGTGCTGGCTGCCCTGTGCGCCGGGTGCGGCCAGGAAGAAAACTCTTCCGCACCTGCCAGTTCCGCTGTAAATGCCACTTCCACTGCCGACACTGCCAATTCCGGAGGCAGCGGCACTCTGGTTATGGCCACCAACGCCTTTTTCGAGCCATACGAGTACTATGACACCGACGAGAACATTGTGGGCATAGATGCCGAGGTGGGCAAGGCCATCGCCGACAAGCTGGGTATGGATTTTTCCATCTCCGACATGGAGTTCGATTCCATCATCCCAGCCATTGAGAGCGGTAAGGCCGACATCGGCATGGCCGGCTTGACTGTTACCGAGGACCGCAAAAAGAACGTGAACTTTACCCAGTCCTACGCCACTGGCGTGCAGGTGGTCATCGTGCCCGAAGATTCCGACATCGCCTCCGTCGACGATCTGGAGGGGAAGAAGATCGGCACCCAACAGGGCACCACCGGCTGGATCTACTGCTCTTATCCCCCCGAAGACGGCGGCTTTGGCGAAGAGAACGTCACCGGCTACAGCAAGGGCTCCGACGCCATTATGGCTTTGCTTTCCGGTAAGGTAGACTGCGTGGTTATCGATAATGAGCCCGCAAAGGCATTTGTGGCCGCAAATGAGGGCTTAAAAATTCTGGATACCGAGTTTGCCAATGAGGATTACGCCATTGCCATTGCAAAGGACAACACGGAATTGCTGGAAAAGGTGGACAAAGCCCTGGGCGAACTTATTGCCGACGGTACTGTGCAGACCATTGTAGATAAGTACATCAAGGCCGAATAAAAGCCGGGAGGTTCCATATGCAGAAAGCCTGGGCATGGTTTATTGACCAGTTTCATCAGACATTCATTCAGGACGATAGATGGAAATATTTTGCTAAGGGCGTGGGCATTACGCTGGAAGTGACCGTGGGTGCCCTGATTTTAGGCGTTCTTATCGGCGTACTGGTGGCGGTGATCCGTTCGGCCCATGATTCACGCCGAAAAAAAAGCTGGAGCCCGGGCAAGGCTGTAATGGATGTGTTGAACTTTTTATGTAAGGTATACCTTACCGTAATCCGGGGCACGCCTACCACGGTGCAGCTCCTGATTATGTGGTTCATCATCTTCCGGTCCGCCAAAGATGACAGCGCTGTTTGGGTCGCTACCCTGTCCTTTGGTATCAACTCCGGCGCGTATGTGGCCGAAATTGTCCGCTCTGGCATTATGTCCATTGACCAGGGGCAAAGCGAGGCCGGTCGGTCTCTGGGACTGAATTATCCCCAGACTATGGGGTACATTGTTATCCCCCAGGCGGTCAAAAACATTCTGCCGGCACTGGGCAACGAGCTTATCACACTGCTGAAGGAAACTTCGGTGTGCGGGTTCATCGGCCTTACCGACCTGACTAAGGGAGCCATGATCGTGCAGAGCCGCACCTATGCCCCCTATATGCCCTATCTGTCCATTGCCGCCATTTACCTGGTTTTGGTGCTTGTGCTTACGGGGCTTCTCACCCTGCTGGAAAGGAGGTTGCGGGCCAGTGATAGAGGTTAATGGGTTGACAAAATCCTTCGGCAGCCACCAGGTGCTGAAAGGGATCGACCAACATATTGAAAAGGGCGAAAAAGTCGCCATTGTAGGGCCTTCCGGATCTGGGAAATCTACCTTTCTGCGGTGCTTAAATTTATTGGAGGAACCCACATCAGGCACTATCACCTTTGAGGGTGTGGACATTACCGACCCGAAAAACGACGTCAACAGTCTTCGCGCCCGGATGGGCATGGTGTTTCAACAGTTTAACCTGTTCCCCCATTTGTCCGTAAAAGACAACATTACGCTGGCTCCGGTCAAGCTGAAACGCATGACCAAAGACCAGGCTGAAAAACGGGCTATGGAACTTTTGGAGCGTGTGGGCCTGCCGGACAAGATAAACGCCTACCCCAAGCAGCTTTCCGGCGGGCAGCAGCAGCGCATTGCCATTGCCAGGGCGCTGGCGATGGACCCGGACGTGATGCTCTTTGACGAGCCCACCTCCGCACTGGACCCGGAAATGGTTGGAGAGGTGCTGGAAATTATGAGGGAACTGGCCGAAGATGGCATGACTATGGTGGTAGTCACTCACGAGATGGGCTTTGCCCGGTCGGTAGCTACCCGTGTGCTGTTTATGGACGATGGGATTATCGCCGAGCAGAACCAGCCCGAAGCGTTTTTTACCAGCCCCCAAAACCCGAGGTTGAAAGATTTTTTATCAAAAGTGTTGTGATAACGAAAAAGAGATCCCGAAGGGATCTCTTTTTTGCAGTCATTTGTGGGGAAATGCAGCAGCATCCTCAGAGCCATCTGTTTTCATGGATATGTTCCCGTCATCGTCCATCTCTATCTCATACGTTACCGTGTTTTCGTACCCACCGGTTTCAAAATCTTCGCTATCCGTGCTGCCGGGGCGTTCTATGATGACAAATTCCTCTCCGCCTGCATTTTCATAAAGCTTCGCCGTCCAGCCGTTATCTGTTGACAGGGTGCATATCAGCTTGCCGATGGTGATGTCATACAGTTCCCCGCCGGTGGCGGCGTTGACACCCATAGCTAGGGCGACGGCCAAGACCATAACAGCGGCGGCCACGGCCAGCCTGCGCAGTATGAATCTTTTTGGTTTTCTTCCGGTTTCGGTCCTCTCCGTCATTGCCAAAAGCTCCTTTCTCAGTTTCTCCCGCGCACGCTGGAGCCGGGTCTGCACAGTAGATACCTTTAGACCGCACATGGACGCCACTTCTTTTACGGAGTAATCTTCATAATAAAAAAGGTACACCGGTACTCGGTACTTACTTGGGAGAGCCATTACGGCCAGGAACAACTCGGTTTCCTCCGGAGCCTCAAAGTCAACAGTACCGGCATATTCCTCCAACGCTGCCCGGCTTCGGAACCAACGCGAACACACCAGGCTTTTCCCCTCGTTTACCGTTACCCGAATAAGCCACCGGCGCAGGTGCTCTTCATTTTCAAAAGATTCCTGCCGCTCCAGTAGCTTGATGAACGCGTTCTGCGCGATGTCCTCCGCATCTGCCGGACTTCCGCAGGCATGAAGGGCCGCCAGGTAGACCGCGTCGCCGTACCGCTCTACACATTGGGTAAAGGTCTCGTTGTCCATTGCCGGTCCTTCTTTCTGTTTGAGACGATTTGAAAAGCTTTTCACATATAAAACGATTCAGAGCCGCAAAAAATCTCAAATATAAAAAAATAAAGGACAACCTGACCGCAGTCAAGCTGTCCTCCCTTGACATATGATTTTTTGGTTTTAACAGACTGCGCCGTCTTTTACGGCCTTCCGCAAAACGGCAGACTTATTATTACACAATTTGGCAAAGAGTACAATACGATGTAAATACATGGGCGTATACTATTTTCAAAACAGCACTGTTTTTCCAAAAATTCGTATCTCAAATTTTGCGTCGCAACAAAAATCCCTGAAATTGGCGATTTCAGAGGTGTGCCCTTGCCGGTTTAGAAGGCTGACTCGCGGGCCGCGAGCTAAAGGCATGAAAAAACCTGCGGTTCGCGTCTTGCCGACCGCAGGTCTGGTCCGAGTGACTGGTTTCGAACCAGCGGCCTCGTGGTCCCAAACCACGCGCTCTACCATCTGAGCTACACCCGGAAAGATATCTTTGTCATTATACCCCGCGAGGGTGGAACATGTCAACGAAAAAATATTGGGTGACCAAATCTGTACTGTGTCATTGTCAAACTTACATTTCTAACTGTTTTCAATCCTGGTGAGGCGGCAAGGCAGGTTCGTTTTCCACAATGTCCGGTTTGCCAACGTACCGCATATGGGGATATATAATGTCCAGAAATTCGTCGGAGAAGTAATTGTCAAAGAATTCCTGCACGACGTTTGTGGCAGGTACGTTGTTCACCCGTTCTGACCGGCGGTACACCGCCCCGGCGGAAAGGGCCATATCTACGGCCATAAATACAGACACCGCTACAGTTAAGGGCCTTCCAACCTTTTTGGGGATTTTCTGAATGGTCCGTGAAAGCACCGGGTACAGGTCTTTTACCCAAATCAGCCCTAAAACGCCCCAAAAGAAGGAGTACATCAAGTTGGTCCTGCCCCCGATATTTAACGGGGAATTACTGTATTCCCAGGAAACCGTACCGAACAGGGCTTGCTGCAAGAAGCTGCACAGGTACTCAAATCCCCCACCAATGACCATAGTGGCAATGAAAATCAGGGTATCCTTTTGGTTGTACATCTTATAGAGGAACAGCGTAATGGCCACGGCCCCAAACCCATAAACAAGAATAAAGGGGCCGAATACCACGCTGACCCGCAGTTCAAACTTATGGGGAGGAATGGCCAGAGCATATAAGGTTTCCAAAACAAAGCCAACCACATTGCCAATCATAAAGATCCAAAACAGCTTTTCATAGCACAGGCCAAACGCAAAAGGCTTTTCCTGACCTTCCGCCAGTTTTTCCTCATAAGCCGCTACGGCCGCCTCGTTACGGCGGCGCAGCACTTCAGAGGACTTTCTCTGCAAGGCGTTTACGCTCTGCCGCAGCGATTCCAACTCCTGGTTGTGCTTTAAGGATTTTAAATCGGGGAAAGCCTTCAGCAAACGCCTGTGGAGCTTGTTGGCCTTGAGGTTTTCCTCGTATTTTTCTTTCAGGCGGGCAGCTTCTTTCTGCCAGTCCTTTTCCAGGGTCTGTTTTTTGGTCTCGGCTGCGGCGGCACCCTCGTACAGGCCTTTTCCCAGCAGGTCTGACCCGGCTTTCAGCTTGCTGGAGACATATTCCAGCTTTTTCAGCTTGCGGTTAAGACCAACAATAGCTATAACCGTCACCACAAAGTCAGCCAGGGCCAGAGACAGAAAGACAGCCAGAACCGCCCATCCTACAGGTCGGGGAATCAGGGAGATCAGCTTTCTGGTGAAAGGCACCACAGCCCCCACCACGCCGGCCCCCGCAAAGGCCCACAGGAGGGAGTATTTTAAACAGATATAACCGTTTAGGTTGTGCGGCTCGTTAGAGTAGTCCCACCACTTTTGATGGAACAGCTTTTCCAGCAGAAAGCCGGCCAGCCATTCCAGGGCCGAGCCTACCAGCATACTGCCGATCAAAAGCAGGGCCGTGTTGCCGCCAAAGGGCCTAAGACACAGGTCGATGAGTACTACCCCAAAGCCGTAAATAGGGCAGATGGGCCCGTTTAAAAAGCCCCGGTTGACAAAACGTTTCTCAACGATAGCGGCAAATACCACTTCTCCGCACCAGCCAAAAAAGGCAAAGATGAAGAAACACCAAAGGTATGTATACATAAATTTTCCCTACTTCCCACAGGTTATCCTTTATTCTACCAAAACAAACGCTTGCTGTAAAGACTTCGTCAAATCCGTGGGCAGCATGAAGCGCTGGCCCATGCTGCGGGCGCAGATGTCTCCCGCCAGTCCGTGAAGATATGCTCCCGCTCCGGCAGCTTGGAAGGGGGAAAGCCCCTGGGCCATGAAAGAACCGATAATTCCCGCCAGTACATCGCCGCTGCCGCCCTTTGCCATGCCGGCGTTGCCGGTGGGATTTATCAGGCAGCGGCCCTCGGGGTTGGCAATAACGGTGGCCGCCCCCTTTAACACTGTCACGGTATCTGTATTTTTGGATATGCTTTTGGCTGCTTCGATCCGGTCCTGCTGGATCTCTGCAACGCTTCTGCCCGCCAGCCGGGCGGCCTCGCCGGGATGAGGAGTTATAACCAGAGGCGCCTGGATTTGATTCAAAGCGCCGGAGTGCCGGGCGCAGAAGTTAAGGCCGTCGGCGTCTATAACCAGGGGTATTTTGCAGTGAGAGAACACTGTGGGACACAAGGTTTCAGCCAGTTTTCCCAGGCCACAGCCCACAACGCAGGCAGTGGAAGCTTTTAGAGCTTCTTCCAGATACTGTTCACAGGCAGAACGATCGGCCCGGTCCAAAGGGAAGAAAACAGCCTCTGGCACCGCTTGGGCCACAATTGGATAAATGGATGCGTCCGTGGCTATGCGCAGAAGGCCCACGCCGCACCGCAGAGCCGCCTGGGCCGCCATTATGCAGGCCCCGGCCATGCCATAACCGCCGCATACCAGCAAAAGTTTCCCCAAGTCCCCTTTGTTGCTTTGGGGGCCGGGAGTTTTTAAAAGGGGCCGGACATAGTTCCTGTCTGTCAGCGCGGTCCCTGTTTCCGCCGCGGCGGTCAGGCTGCCGGGGACCCCGACCTGCCGGATGACTACTTCCCCGCAGGCTTCTTTGGCTGGATAGGAACGGCAGGCGGGTTTTTCCGCTGTAAAGGTGACGGTCACGTCCGCCATAAAAGCCCCTTTGCTCAACCGGCCTGTGTCGCACTCCGCGCCGCTGGGCAGGTCCGCCGAAAGCTTCATACATGACCGGGCGTTGGCCAAAGTGAAAATATCCTGCAGTTCCCCGGGCAGTTCCCCGTGGAAGCTGAACCCGAATACGCAGTCCAGGACCAGGTCTGCCTTTTCCAACAAGCTTTCGGCGGACTGCGGGTCTGTACGCCAGTTTTGCACATTTACACTTTGGGGGATTTTATCAAAAGCGGCTTTCGCAAGGCCGGTTCGGGGTTCTCCCTGGACCAGGAGGACAGTGCAAACCGCCCCGGCGCTGTGCAAGTGCCGGGCGCACACAAAGCCGTCGCCCCCGTTGTTGCCTCTGCCGCACAGCAGGACCACCTGTCTGCCGGTTATTGGACGGCACCGGCTGGCCGCCTCCTCCGCCAGAGAGGTCCCGGCGTTTTCCATCAGTTCTTCCAAAGAAACGCCGGCCCGCCCCGCCGCGGTCTCCAGCGTTTCCATTTCCTTTTTGCGAAACAGTTTCATATCTGCCTCCGTTTTTATCCAGGGCTTGACAGTCTGGGAAAATACGCTTATTATAATACCAGCAAATGGTCTTCGGGGCAAGGTGCAATTCCTGACCGGCAGAAAAAGTCTGCGAACGCTGAACACTCAGCGCCGAACCGGTGAAATTCCGGTACCGACGGTACAGTCCGGATGAGAGAAGGGCATAAACGCGGCTTTTCGGTTCCTGAAAAGTTTTGTTTCGCTTATTATCCCCGTTGCGCCTGGCGCTTCGGGTTTTTTTATTCCGTAGGTCTTTTGCGAAATATCATCAAAAGGAGTTTTGGTCTATGCAAAATATGGGGAAAAAACGGTTTTTTAACCCCAGGAGGATGGCCATTACCGCCATTCTATCGGCAGTGGCCACAGTGCTGATGGCATTAAGCTTTAACGTGCCCTTAATGCCCCCCTTTATCAAAATGGACTTCTCCGAGTTGCCCGCTCTGTTCGCGGCCTTTGCGTTGGGGCCCCTGTCAGGGGTAGCGGTGTGCTTTGTAAAAAACCTGGTGAATCTGCTGTTTACCACCACGGCCGGCGCGGGGGAACTGTGCAATTTCCTGATGGGGGTCACCCTTGTGCTGCCCGCCGGGCTGGTTTACAGGTACCGCAAAAACCGGGTTGGTGCCTTGCTGGGGTCACTTTTGGGGGCGCTGGTCATGGCGGTGCTCAGCGTACCCGTCAACTATTTTATCAGCTACCCGGCTTACACCCTGTTTTACGGTCTTACTATCCCCCAGATTCTAGACATGTACCGGGTAATAAACTCAAATATTGAAACCTTGCCCCAGGCCCTTACCTGGTTCAACATGCCCTTTAGCTTTGTTAAGGGCCTGATAGACGCCGCCCTGGCCATGCCCCTGTACAAAGCCCTGTCTCCGGTGCTGAAGAAGGTAACGGTATAACGGGGAAAAGGAACAAAGGCCGCCCCGACAGGGCGGCCTTTTCACGCTTATTTCAACAGGATCCTGGTCTCTCCCGGATTGAGAGAAGCCAGTTTGGATTTTATTTTTGGATGGGAAAGACCGCGCACCATGTCCCGCAGGACCGTGCCCCGGTTGGAGCCGTGGATAACCCGCAGTTCGGTGACTCCGGATGGTACATGGTCCAGCCAATTTAAAAGAAGTTTCTTGGCGTCATCCTCATAAAGGCCGTGCAGGTCGACGGAGAGTGCGTGAGTGCTTTCCCGCTTAAAACGCATGGGGTCAGTCCCCCTTTGTCCCGGCAAACACGGTTTTCCGGCCAAAGAACAGGATGCAGAAGCCGATGAGGAACAAAAGGACCAGGCTGAGTACGCCGATAGAGTCTTTACCGGTGATTTGGGTAAAGGCTGCCACCAGCGCCGGGCCGATGACCGCCGCGAACTTGCCGAAAATGTCAAAAAAGCCAAAATATTCATTTGAGCGTTCCGGCGGGATAAGCTTGCCGAAATAGGACCGGGAAATGGCCTGGATGCCGCCCTGAACCGTGCCCACCAGAAAGGCCATGCACCAGAACAGCACGGTGGACAGGAACACGGCGTTTTCGTCGCCGGGGTGCTGTTCGATGTTAAAGCCCATAAAAAAGCCCACTCCGCAGATCACACAGTATACCGCTGTTGCAAAGCACAGAATATTGACGCTGCCCACTTTGCCAGCAAGCCTGCCGAAAAGGATGGAAAAAGGCACGGCCACCACCTGAGTGACCAGCAGGGCCAAAATCATGCTTACCTGGTCCAGGTTCAGCTTAGAGCCGTAGGAGGTGGAAATGGAGATCACTGTGCCAACTCCGTCAATGTAGAAAAAGTAGGCAATAATAAAAAGAAATATCCTTCTGTTGGAGAAAATTTCCTTAGCCGTTTTCCACAGGTTCGAGAAGGTGGAGCGCACCAGGTTTTTCTGATTCTCTACGAAATGTACCTGTTTAACGTTTAACAGCGTGGGAATGCTGAACACCAGCCACCATATGCTGGTCAGCATCATCACCAGCTTAAAGGCCAGGGGGTTATCCATGCCCATGACCAGCAAGATGACAATGGACAGGATAAAGGGGATTGTGCTGCCGCCGATATACCCCATAGCATACCCCCAGGAGGACACCCTGTCCATGCGTTCGGAGGTAGTCACATCAGTCAAAAACGAATCGTAAAACAGGCACGAGCCGGAAAAGCCGATATGGCTCAGCACATATCCCACCAGCAAAAGCCGGTAGTCCGCAAAAAAGGCGTTGGAAAGGGTAAATGCCACGCCCAGGACCAAAAACCCGGCAAAGAGCTTTTTCTTGTGGCCCTTATGATCGCCCAGCGCCCCCAACACAGGGGCCAGAATGGCTACCAGGAAGGTGGAGATAGAAGTGCCGTAGGACCACAGCACCAGGTTATCCGCTCCGGCCTGCTTGCACACTGTGCCGAAATAGATGGGGAAGATGGCCGCCAGTACGTTGGTAGCGTATACCGAGTTGGCCCAGTCGTACATGATCCAGCTTTTTTCAGTTTTGGTAAATTTTTTGTCGTTTATTTTCGCCATGATAAGCCCCCCTCAAAAGGTTCTCTTCTTATCATCGCATGTATTTGTAAAATTTACAAGAGGGGAAAATAAAATTTTGTGCGTGTTTACGGAAAAACAACAGTCCCCAGACAGCCCTCCGGCCCAAAGGAGGAAAGAACCGTCGGCAGGATCTGCCCATGTAAAGGCCTGGAGGAAGCTGCCCGAACGGGGGTGTAATTTTTCGTATGGCCCTCATATACGTTGGGCTCTACCGCCTGCTCGAACAGCACCTCTTCCGTTCTGCCCATCTGTGCCCTGTAGAAGTCCATCTGGCTTTTCCTCGCGGTTTCCTGCATCCGACGGCTGCGGGCTTCCTTTATGGCGTTTTCTACCTGGCCGAGGGCGTTATAAGCGCTGGTGCCCGGTCGGCGTGAGTATGCGAACACGTGTACCTTAGCAAAGGCGATCCGCTCCACAAAGGCCAAAGAGTCTTCAAATTCCTCTTCGGTTTCCCCCGCGAAGCCTACCATCACATCGGTGGTAATGGCGCAGTTTGGAAAGGCCTTTCGCAGGTTTTCTGCGATGCCGGTATATTCCTCCGCCGTATAATGGCGGTTCATGCGCTTTAGGGTCTCATTGCACCCGCTTTGTAGGGACAAGTGGAACTGGGGGCACAGCTTTTCCTGGCGGGCCAGGCGTGCAATGACCCGTGGAGTAAGCTGTTCAGGCTCTAAAGACCCCAGCCGCACCCGGGCCGCGCCGGGGACCCGGCAGACGGTTTCTACAGCGTCACACAGGGTAACGCCCAGGTCCTGGCCGTAACAGGGCAGATTGATGCCGGTAAGGACCACTTCTTTATAGCCGTGAGCGGTCAGGTCCTCCACTTCGGCCCGGATATCTCCGAGAGGTTTCGAACGTACCCTTCCTCTGGCGTAAGGGATGACACAGTAAGAACAGAACCGGTCGCAGCCGTCCTCGATTTTCAAAAAGGCCCTGGTGCGGGGAGAGCCCTTCCTGCCGTGAAAGGAGGAGACCTTCAGGTCCTCGAATTTTTCTCCCTGTTCATGGGGAGGAATGTCCACTGCGCGCTGCCTGGAAGAAAGGTATTCCAGCACATGGGGCAGCAGGGACGTCCGGTTCGAGGTGCCAAGAACAATGTCGGCGTCCAGAAATTGTTCCGCCTCCTTTGGGAAGGCCTGGGGCCAGCAGCCGGTAAGCACCGTGACGGCGCCGGGATTTTCCTTTTTGGCGCGCCGCAGGGCCTGTCGGGCTTTCCGGTCCCCTTCAGCGGTGACCGTGCAGGAATTTACCACCACCACATCGGCGGCTTCTGCCCCTGCGGCTTCCAGAAAGCCCCCGTCCAGCAGGCTTTCCAGCATGGCCTCAGATTCGTATTGATTTACCTTGCAGCCTAAAGTTACAACCTTTGCTTTCATGCTTCGTCCTCCTGTTCCAGGCGCTCCAACTGCTCTGAAAGGCCGGTCCATTCCAGCAAGAGATCCTCCGCCTTTTGATGGAGGGCGGCAATGGTCTGGCTGGTTTCGGTAACAGCCTGGTAGTCGGCGGCTGTCTCCGGCTCTTCCAGCTTTTTTTCCAATTCCCGCAAAGTCCGGTCGTTTTCCTCGATCTCGCCCTCGAGCCTGGAGAGGACGGACCGCTTCTTCCGCAGATCCGATTCCCGCTCCTTCCGCAGTTTGTACAGGTTGACCTTTGGCGGAGCCTTTTCCGTTTTCCCCTCGCTTTCAGACTCCCGCTTTTCCAGATAATAGTCGTAGTTGCCGCGGTAGAGCCTTGCCCCCTGGGGACCCAACACGTACAGCTTATCCGCCAGCTTGTTGATAAGGTACCGGTCATGGGACACCACGAGCAGGGTGCCGTCATAGCCCAGCAAAGCGTTTTCCAGCGCTTCGCACGAACCGACGTCCAAATGGTTGGTGGGTTCGTCCAGCAATAGGAAATTGGCCTTTGAGAGCATAAGCTTTAACAGCAGAACCCTGGCCCGCTCGCCGCCGGAAAGGCCCCCCACAGGCTTGTAAACGTCCTCGCCCTTAAACAGGAACACAGCTAAAGCGCTGCGGATCTCGGTCCGGTTCATCCGGGGGTGCAGGTCCCATATTTCGTCTATCACGGTTTTTTCGTCGTGCAGGCTCAGCTGGGACTGCTCATAATAACCCAGGTCCACTCCGGTGCCCAGTCGCACCAGGCCAGTGTCCTGATGGTACTGGCCCAGCAGGATTTTAAACAGGGTGGTTTTCCCGCAGCCGTTGGGACCAATGAGGAAGATCTTTTCCCCGCGCTTTATTTCCAGGTCCACGTTTTGGAACAGGGGCGGGTTCCCGTCAAAGGAAATGGACAGGTCCTCCGCCGCCAGCACGTCGTCGCCGCTTCTTCGGCTGGCGTGGAATTGGAACCGGATGGATTCCGGGTCCTGCTCTGGCTTTTCCAGGGCCGCTTCCAGCCGGTTGATGGCTTTTTGCTTGCTTGCAATAGTCACATAGTTGCGTTCCTGGTTCCAGCGGCGCTGCTGTTCAATGATCCCCTCCAGCCGGCGAATCTCCTTTTGAGTGTTTTCGTACGCTCGCTCCGCGGAAAGACGTTTTTCTTCTTTCAGGCTTAAATATCGGGTGTAATTTCCCTTGTAAGAGTCCAGCTTTCTGTTTTGAAGCTCCAGGGTCCGGTCTGTCACCTTGTCCAGGAAGTACCGATCATGAGAGATGACAATATAGGAGCCAGTGTAATTCTTCAAAAAATCCTCCAGCCACTCTACGGCGGTGATATCCAGATGGTTTGTGGGCTCGTCCAGCAGTAAAAGATTGGCCTTGCCCAAAAGCATTTTGGCGAGTTGCAGCTTGGCCTTCTGACCGCCGCTTAGCACCCCCACAAGGTTCCGGGTCTGCTCTTCGGTAAAACCCAGGCCCATCAGGGCGCTCTTGGCCCGCGACCGGCAGGTGAGCCCTCCCTGGTCTGCAAACCTGTCGTTTAATTCCGTCTGTCTTAAAATGAGCCTTTCCATTTCCTTCTGTGAAGGGTTCCGGGAAAGAACGGAGGAAAGGTCTTCCAGTTCCCGTTCTATTTTGAGCAAAGGGGCAAAGACGGTCATCACCTCATCAAAGGCTGTCTTCTGAAAGTCCTTGCATACGTGCTGTTCCATGTAACCCGGCACCGTGTCCTTGCCAAACACCACAGAACCTGTATCCGGGGCATACTCCCCGGTAAGGACCTTAAAAAGAGTGGTTTTGCCGCTGCCGTTTACCCCTACCAGGCCCAGACGCTCGCCCTTCTGCATCTCAAAAGAGACGTCTTCTAAAATAATGGTCTCCCCAAAGCTCTGGGTAATATGATTCACGGTTAAAATAGCCATAAGTATCTACCTGTTTTCGAAGATATGGGATGAGATATGCTGCCTACTCATTATACCTGAAAGGCAGTCCTTTCGCAAGGGGCAGTGGGACCGCGACTTTTTTCGCCGGTTCTCTTGCTTTTTCACCGCAACATATAGTATACTATAAAAAAATCCAGCGTTTCCTTTTGAGGAGGTCTTTTCTGTGAAATGTCCCTATTGCAGTTATACGGAAAGCAGGGTAATCGATTCCCGCCCCACCGATGAGGGCGAACGTATCCGCCGCCGCCGTGAGTGCTTAAAGTGCGGCAAGCGCTTTACCACTTATGAAATCATTGAGAACGTGCCTATCGTGGTTATCAAGAAGGATAAGTCCCGGGAAACCTTTGACAGGAATAAGCTTTTAAACGGCCTTTTGAGGGCCTGTGAAAAACGGCCCGTGTCTGTAGACACCTTAGAGCATATCGTGGATGAGATCGAGAGTCTGCTTCAGAACTCACTTGACCGTGAGATTTCCTCTCAGCGCATTGGCACCTACGCTATGGAAAAGCTGAAGAGTGTGGACGAGGTGGCTTACGTGCGCTTTGCTTCAGTGTACCGTCAGTTTAAGGACATCAACAGCTTTATGGAGGAGCTGTCAAAGATTATCAGCAGCAAGGGCAATGGATAAGCGTGCCGTGCTGCACGCCACATAAAGGAATGGCCCCGGTATTGCGGGGCCTTTTTTATGTCTGTTTTGGCTCTTTTTTTATAATTTTAGGTTTTCCCTCTCTGCTGGCGGTCATGAGGAAAACCTGCGAAAGACTGAGCCCGGCCGCCTTTATCTGGGCTTTTATCCAGGCTTCGTCCCTGCCGCACAGCTTTACCGAGTGAAGGGAGATCTCCCCGTCGCTTACCACTACAACCTCCAACGGCACCGATTTTGCCCTTACTCCGGCCTGCATGGGGGTGAGGGCGTCGTTTTTCGGATGTTTTGTCACACTCAGTATACCGTTTGTCTCAATAATCGCGTAGGCTACCTCTTCCAAATGGAACACCCCGTTCAGACGAAGCTGCTCCAGCAGATCCTCCGTACTCATGCGCATTCTGCGCATCTGGTCCTGAAGGATTTTTCCGTTTTGGATGACCAAAATGGGTTTGCCGCACACAATCCGCCGGAATTTCCCGCTTTTCAGCATGAGGAAGGACATGACGATTTCGCAGAGAACCAGCACCAGCATGGGGACCAAGCCGTGCCACAGAGGTTCGTCGTGCTCTTGGATTGGCATGACAGCCAGTTCGGAGATCAGTAAGGTTACCACCAGTTCAGAAGTTTGAAGCTGGCTGATCTGCCGTTTGCCCATTACCCGCACGCCAATGAGGATTGCGGCGTACATCACCAGCGTGCGCAGCAAAGATGTCATCATGAGACCACTCCCTTTCAGAATTACTGTTTCCCAGGAAAAGAGAGAAATACTTTCCGCAGCCGTCATAAATTCTTTCACTTGCGGCAAGAATACCCAAAAAGAGAAAGGCGGGCGCGGAATGGAAAAGATTTCTTCCAGTGTACAGGAGAACAGGAAATTCTTTCAACAGAAGTTTGAGAACGCAATGGATTTCATGGCACGTGATATGGATCTTTCCGGGGTGAGGGCCGTGCTTTTCGGTTTGGATGGACTGGTGAGCAAGCAGAATATCACCCTGAGCATTTTAAATCCCCTGGTGGGCCGGAAGCTGCCCAAAGTGCCGGAAGAGCGGCTGACCTTCATCGAGGAATGCCTGCTGGGAACTATGGAGCAGAAGCGGGAAGACCGGATCTCCGAGATCCTCACCTTGCTGATGAGCGGCTTTGCGGTGCTGTGTGTAGAGGGATGTACCCAGGCGTTGGTGTTTGGGGTACAGGGCTTTGACAGCCGCGGCCCTGAGGAACCCCAGAACGAGGTGATGCAGCGGGGGGCTAAGGACGGTTTTACCGAAAGCTATCAGAACAACATGTCCATGATCCGCCGAAGAATGAAAACCACTGCACTGAAATTTGAAAAGCTGCAGGTGGGTTCTCAAAGCCGTACACCCCTGGCGCTGTGTTATTTGGAAGGGGTGGCCTCGCCGGATATCGTGGACAGGGTAAAGCAGAAACTTTTAAGCTGTGATCTAAAAACCGTTCTGGGCGCCGGGTACCTGGTGGGCTTTTTAGAGCGCGGCGGCCTTTTCAGCGGTGCTGGGCTGACTGAGCGGCCCGACGTGGTCTGCGGCAAGATCGAAGAGGGCCGGGTGGCCGTGCTGGTAGAAGGCACTCCCAGCGTGATCCTGGCGCCCTTTCTTTTCGTAGAAAATTTCCAAACTTTGGACGATTACCTGACCCGGCCCTTTTACGCCGCTTTTATCCGGTGGATCAAGTATATTGCGTTTTTCGTCAGCATTTTGCTGCCCGGGCTGTATGCCGCTGTCGCATCCCATCATCCCGAACTTCTGCCCGAGACGCTGATGCTGAAGATCTCCCGGGCCGAGTCGGAGACGCCCTTTCCGGTAATGGTGGAAACCCTGCTGCTGTACTTCCTCTATGAGATCCTGCGGGAGGCCGGGCTCAGAGCCCCAAGATCGCTGAGCGCCACAGTAAGCATTGTGGGAGGCCTGGTTATTGGTGACACCGCCGTGTCAGCCGGGCTGGTAAGCGCTCCTTCTCTGCTGGTGGTGGCCCTTACCGCCGTTGCCGGCTATGCCATTCCCAGACTGTACGAGCCTTCGGCGCTGCTGCGGTTTGGGTTTCTGCTGGCCGGCGGCCTGTTTGGGGTGTGGGGCATGATGATTGGATTTGCCCTGATGCTGATGGACCTTTGCGGCGCCGAAAGCTTCGGCGTGCCCCTGCTAAGCCCTGTGTCGCCTTTCCGGGGAGAGTTGGTTCGGCGGGACGTGTTTGGCCGGGAAAGCTGGAAAAAGCTGTCACGCTGGAACGCCAGAGTGCAGGATATGCCGGGCAGCCGGGAAAAGGGAGAGTGAGGCAGGAAAAATGAGGTCCGCAGTGAACCAGACCGCGTGCAAAATCAGTTCGGCGCAGTTTTTTATTATGATGTTTGTTTCCAGGGTGGTGGTCACTATTGCTCTCAACTCCCGGTTTTTGGGCGGAGAGAACATGCTGGACGCCATTATTTCCTACCTGTTGTCCATGATTCTGGGGGCCTGTATCGCCTGGCCGGTTTGGGCGCTGCACAGGCGCTGCCCCGACAAGAATGTGGGAGAGGCAGCCCAAAGTCTCTGGGGCAGGGCGGGGAAATTTGTCCCCGTGCTGTATATCCTCTATTTTATTTTGGTCAACGGCGCTTCTCTGGGACTGTTCCAAATATTTCTGCAGGACACCGTGAACCCCGGTTTTCCCGCCGCTTTCACCATAACCGCCATTCTGGCAGTAGCCCTGTATGGCGCCTTCCGGGGAATTGAAACCGTGGCCCGGTGCGCCGCCTGCGTGTTTGCGGTGCTGCTGGCGGGAACGGCGCTGGTGTTCGGCATTGTGGCTTTCCGGTTCGACCCGGAGAACCTGGAGCCTCTTTTTGCCGATAGCTTCTCCCAGACCTTGCAGGGAACGCTACTGTTTATTGCCCGGACCTCTATTTTTGCGGATATGGCGGTGCTGCTTCCTATGGTGAGGGGAAACGAAGTAAAGGGATTTGCCGGATGGGCGGCGGGCACGACGGTCTTTGTGTCGTTGCTGCTGCTCCTTCTGCAGGGGTGTCTGGGCAGGTACGCTGCCACTCAAAATTTTCCCGTGTACACTTTGTCTTCCATTACAGAGGTGCGGTCCATGCAAAGGCTGGACGCGGTGTTTGTGGGGGTGTGGATGATGGGGCTTATCATCAAGCTGGCCTGTGATACCTATGCCTGCCGGGTGTGTTTTTTCTCCCTGTCCTCCCGGCGTGAGCCGGGACTCTCCGTTGTTCTGACCGGACTTTGCGTGCTGCTGTTGGCCTTTGCCACTGCTGAGAACCGGGCGGCACAGGGGCTTTTGCTGCACACCGGTTTCCTTTTTTGGGGAACGGCGGCCACCGGATTCTTCCTGCCTTTAACGGTGCTGGCCTGGGATGTGATACGCCACAAAGTGAAAAGGGGGAAAGACAAATGAGACTTTTGGAAAAAACGGCGTCTATCGCAATGTGCGTGGTCCTGCTGCTGGGCCTTTGGGGCTGCGGCGGGAAAGAACTGTATGAGCGTCTGCTGATCCACGGTATTGGCGTAGATGCGGACGGTGATGGATTTCTGGTAACGGTGCGGTCCTCAATTTCTCCCGAAGATGAGGGGGAAGAGTTCTTCCGGTGCAGGGGCGATTCTGTGCTGGAAGCCCTGAACAGCCTGACCCTTTCCACCGGCAGAAAGCCCTTTTACGCCCATAATTATCTGGTGGTGTTTGGGGAAGCGTGTGCCCGGCAGGGCTTAGATCGGTGTTTGGATTTTTTTATCCGCTACTACAACACACGGCCATCAGTAAAGCTTTTCCTGGCGGAAGGCCGGGCGGAAGAAATCCTGTCGGCGCAAAAGGACGGGACCTATCTCAAAATGGGGGAACTTCAGCAGATCGGCGGCAGTGGAAAGGACAACGGCAGAGCCGTAGATACGGAAATACTGGACTTTGTAAACGGCGTGAAACGTGAGGGCTCTTCGCCGGTAGCGCCGGTGCTGCGGGCGCTGGAGGACGGCGGAGTGGAGGTTGCGTCTACCGCTTATTTCGACGGATACAGACTGAAGGGGTTTTTGTCCCCGGATCAGACTAGAGGGTACCTGGCCGCGAAGGACAGACTGGAAAACGGAGAAGCTGTTGTATCCGGAGAGGACCTAGGCCAGGTAACGCTGTCTCTTTCCGGGGTCTCTGGCACAGTGGAAGCGGAGGAGGTTGGGGGAAACTTACCCGGCTTTATTATCCGGGTCCAGGTCCGGGCCGATGTAAGCGCCCTTGACCGTGGGCGGGACAAACTGGAGGAGGCGCTTTATGTCCGGGCTGAAGAGGAACTGTCCGGACTATTGAGAGAAGAGATCGAGGGGGCGCTGGAACAGACTGTTCAGAAGGACCGATGCGATATATTTGGTTTTGGTGCCCTGCTGTACCGCCGGGACTCCAGCCGCTGGCGGGAGATAGCGGGAGATTGGGAGGAAAAGATGGCACAATGCGCCTATCGGGTAGAAGTGACCGCCGGCATACAGCGTCTGGAACAGGAAACAGGGGGACAGTTCATGTAGGTCTTTTGGCCGCGCTTCGGTTTCCAGCGTTCCGGCATCTTGCGTGACCTGTCCCATTTCCGCACATTGTACCGATACTTGCAAGAATCTGCCCCTTCGCCGGCTTTTTCGACAGACTGAGGGCCGGGATTTCTCCCGGCCCTGCCGTTTATTATGTGTTGTTAAAACTTTTCGATTTACATGGTAAAGCTTACGTCGCTCAGATCTGCGTTTACATGGAGGAGCGTGCCGAATTCATGCTGTTCCGCTACGGCGCCGGAAAGGTTTTCCACGCCGAAGACGTTTCGAAGGAGGATGCTCAATCCTTCGGTCCGGCCCTCAAATTGGAAGGTCACTTTGCCGCTGTCGTTTTTGGCGGAGACATTTATAAGATCGTTTCCATACATGTCTTTCACGTCGGCGCTGGCTTCGGTTTTCAACTGGAACACATGGAGGGTAAGGTCTTTGCCGTAATCGTATTCTACATTCTGATCATCCGCGCCCACAGGAATTATGGAGTTTTCCCGGGCCATGAGGGGCAGACTCATAAAATCGTGGACCTCGTGCAGCCACTTGCCGCCTTCCACTGTCCGGTTGTCCAAAAAGCCGGTCCAGGTACCTTCGGGCAGGTAGTAGTCAACATCGCCCTCCTTTGTAAACACCGGGGCCACCAGCAGACAGCCCCCCAGCATGTACTGGCGGTCCAAATCCGCGCAGGAAATGTCCTTTGGGAACTCCAAAACCATAGCCCGCATAGAGGGTACGCCGGTCCGGTGGGTCTCCACGGCGGCGGAATACAGGTAGGGCATCAGGGTGCATTTCAGATTGGTAAAATTTCTCAGCACATCCACAGCCTCCTCGTCAAAGAGCCAGGGTACCCTGTAAGAGTTGGACCCGTGGAGCCGAGAGTGGGTGGACAAAAGGCCGAAAGCGGCCCAGCGTTTGTACACGTCTGCGGGGGCTGTGCCCTCAAAGCCGCTGATATCGTGGCTCCAAAAACCGAAGCCCGACATGCATAGACTGAGCCCGCCCCGGAGGGACTCGCTCATTGACAGGTAATTGGAGGAACAGTCGCCGCCCCAGTGGACCGGGAATTTTTGGCCCCCTACCGTAGCGCTGCGGGCAAACAGGCAGGCCCCGTTTTTCCCCTTCACCTCTTCCAGCAGGTCAAAGACGCACTTATTGTACAGGTAGGTATAGTAGTTGTGCATCAGTTCCGGGTCGCTGCCGTCATAATAGACCACGTCGGTGGGTATGCGCTCGCCGAAGTCGGTTTTAAAGCAGTCCACGCCCATATCCAGCAGGGTCCGCAGTTTTTCCTGGTACCAGTGCCTGGCGGCGGGATTGGTAAAATCCACCAGACCCATTCCGGCCTGCCACAGGTCCCACTGCCACACATCGCCGTTTTCACGTTTCAGCAGATAGCCCTGCTCCATAGCCTCCCGGAACAGGGGGGATTTTTGCCCGATATAGGGATTGATCCACACACAGATTTTCAAGCCCTTTTCCCGTTTCATCCGGGAAAGCATGCCGGGCGCGTCGTCAAACATTGCCTTGTCCCACTCAAAATTACACCACTCGTTTTCCTTCATCCAGTAGCAGTCAAAGTGGAACACATGCAGGGGAATCTTCCTCTGGGCCATACCGTCTACAAAGCTGCTTACGGTCCTTTCGTCGTAAGAGGTGGTAAACGAAGTGGTGAGCCACAGGCCGAAGGACCAGGCGGGGGGTAAGGCGGGTCTGCCGGTAAGTGCGGTGTAATTTTGGAGAACGGTCTTTCCGTCCCCGCCGCCCACCACCATAAAGTCCAGTTTCTCCCCGGGCACGGAAAACTGCACTCTGGTAACAGCCTCTGAGCAGACCTCGTAAGATACCCTGCCGCTGGTGTTCACCAAAACTCCATAGCCCCTGTTGGTCATGTAGAAAGGGATATTCTTATAAGCGATCTCGGTGCAGGTGCCGCCGTCCTCGTTCCACATGTCTACGATTTGGCCGTTTTTTACAAAGGGAGTAAAGCGCTCACCCAAGCCGTAGACCTTTTCGCCGATGTCCAAATCAAACTGGCACCGCATAAAGGGCCCCTCCGGGGTTTTCATGGTGCTGATCATGGCGTGGCCAAAACGTTCGCCGATATTGGTCAGCTTTTTTCCGTCATAGTAATAGGTGAAAGAAGCGGGGTTTTTGGTGATCCGCAGTTCTGTTTTGCCGCTGTGGACCGTCAAACCGTTTTCTGTCTCCTCAGCGTACAAAGCGCCGGGTTCTGTTTCCAGTTCAAACTTGGGTTCCTTTTTTGCGCCGCCCATAAAGTGGAAGGCCGTTGTACGGATCACATCGGGTCTGGGGGAGGAAAGATACATTTCCAGCACCGGGCCGCCCATAGCCCGCTCGTTTTGGGGATAGGGCACGGCGTACAGATAGACCTGGTCCTGTTCAAACTTCACCTCGCGGATCTGAACACAGTCTGCGTTTTCTACTCCCGGCAGGTTCAGCCAGTAGCCTTTGGTAAATTTCATAAGGCGACCTCCTTGTTTGTCGTATCCCGGTTGCAAATTCCCGCGGGATGCGCTATAGTATACCTGTATTTTACCCTTTGCGGAAAGAAAAAGCTAGAGGGAAATCCACAGAAAGAATGGGAGTGTTCTCAATGACAGCTTTGATTGCCGTACTTGCGCTGGCGTTGGTATGTGTGGTTCTTTGGCTTTGGGCTATTGCTCCCGGCCGGGGGGCGGACTTTTCGGCCTTTCGGGACTACGACTATGCCCACCGGGGCCTTCACAACAAGGAAAACGGTGTGCCTGAGAATTCAATGAAGGCCTTTTCCCTGGCGGCCCTGTGCGGCTTTGGAATGGAATTGGATTTACAGCTGACTAGGGACAACTTTGTAGTGGTCCACCATGACCATTCAATCAGGCGGACCTGTGGGGAAGACAGGATGATCTCCGACATGACGCTTGAGGAATTGCGGCAGTACAGGCTGTTTGGCACAAAAGAAACAATCCCCCTGTTTTCCGATGTGCTGGAGATGGTAGATGGCCGCACACCGCTCATCATCGAACTGAAAGGCTATAATGATGCGGACACCCTGTGCCGGCTGACCATGAAGGAACTTGAAGGCTACAGGGGGCTGTACTGCGTGGAATCCTTTGATCCCCGGATCGTCCGGTGGTTTCGGAAGAATCATCCCCGGATTGTGCGGGGGCAGTTGATGGAAAAGCTGAAAAAAGGAGAGACCTTAACCGCCGCACAGGCTTTTTTCGGCAGGAACCTGATGACGAATTTCCTTACCAGGCCCCACTTTGAGGCTTACGATTTCCATAATCGGAACGTGCTTTCCCTGCATGCGGTCCGGCGGCTGTTCGGAATGCAGGAGGTAAGCTGGACACTGCGCACCGAGGAGGAGTACCGGAAGGCAAAGTCTTTGGGGAATCTGTGTATTTTTGAGCAATTTGTGCCGGCCAGAACCGAGGAAGCCGAAAAGAGGACCCTGGAGGAGGTGCCGGCTACCCATCGAAGTGCCCAAACTTCTCCGGTGGCTATGCGGACCAAAGAGGAATGAGGATTGGAGAAAGTTTTGTTAAAGTCGAAAAAATTTACAAAAAACTCTTGCAAAATGCACACAGGCATGGTATGATACCTGATGTGACTGCGGGAGCGCTTTAAAAAAAGCGTTCCAAGATATGCGATGAAGCGGGAGGTTGCGGCCCTTAAAGGGCCGGTTTTTCCGTGGAGTATGTCCGATTTCAAACCGGGCGAAGGAATTTGAAAGACCGGAACCGGCGGGGCTCCCCGACAGGCCAAAATTATGTCTTTCAAAGGATGCTTATGGGTTTTTCCCGGCCCCGGAATCCGTGCGCGGATTTCGGTTT
The DNA here is from genome assembly GCA_964525985.1 of uncultured Acutalibacter sp. Classification (GTDB taxonomy): domain Bacteria; phylum Bacillota; class Clostridia; order Oscillospirales; family Acutalibacteraceae; genus Acutalibacter. The sequence goes on from CAZGLW010000004.1 coordinate 50,762, forward strand.
TTTGATGCCCAGGGTGGAAACACCCGGACCTGTGTACAAAAAAAGTGAGCGCCGGAAAGCGGCGGCCCTTATTACGGACGCAGTGAAAAAACCCAGCCCGCCAACCATTACTTTAATATAGGAGGCGACTTTATGGCAGTCAAAGAAAAAATCAGAATCAGGATTAAGGGGTATGACAGCCGGCTGGTAGATCAGTCTTCCGAAAAGATTGTCGCTACCGCAAAGCGCACGGGCGCCCGGGTCTCCGGTCCGGTCCCGCTGCCCACTGAGAAGCAGGTGGTCACCATCCTGCGTTCTCCTCACGTGAACAAGGACAGCCGCGAGCAGTTCGAGATGCGTACCCACAAAAGACTGATCGACATTCTCAGGCCCTCGAACAAAACCGTTGAAGCACTGATGGGCCTGGAACTCCCTGCCGGCGTTGAAGTGGAGATTAAACTCTGATCCAACCAACCGAGACAGAGGGTCAAGTTGGGAGAGCCCAACCAATAACCTGAAAATGAGGCGGCCTTCCCGGAAGAAAGGAACGCAGGCGCCTCACGGAGAAAGGAAGAAAAAAATGAAAAAAGGAATCATCGGCAAGAAGATCGGCATGACGCAGATCTTCGACGAGAAGGGGAACGTGGTCCCCGTCACCGTAGTCGAGGCCGGCCCTTGCGTGGTCACGCAAAAAAAGACTGTCGAAAACGACGGCTACGAGGCTGTGCAGGTAGGCTTTGGCGACCAGAAGCCCCAGCGGGTGACAAAACCCCTGCAGGGCCATTTCAAAAAGGGCGATGTAGCTCCCAAAAAGACTTTGCGGGAACTTCGTCTGGAGGACTGCGGCGCGCTGAATGTGGGCGACCTTATCAAGGCTGACACATTTGAAGCCGGCGAGCATGTGGACGTTACCGGTACGAGCAAGGGCAAGGGCTATCAGGGCGTTATCAAGCGCTGGAACTTCCACCGCCTGAAAGAGTCCCACGGTACCGGCCCTGTGGCCCGTCACGGCGGTTCTAACGGAGCCATCTCCGATCCCTCCCGTGTGTTTCCCGGCCTGAAGATGGCCGGTCATATGGGCGCGGAGACCGTTACCGTACAGAATCTCACTATTGCAAAAGTAGACGCGGAAAATAACCTGATCGCCATCAAGGGCGCCATTCCCGGGCCCAACGGCGGCGTCGTGGTTATCCGCGACACTGTGAAAGCGTAAGGGAAGGAGGAAACAGAATGCCTACTATCAAAGTTTTGAACATGCAGGGCAAGGAAACCGGCACCCTGGAACTTTCCGAGGCCGTGTTCGGCATAAAGCCCAACGTGTCAGTTATGAATGACCTGGTTAAGAATTATCTTGCCAACCAGCGCCAGGGCACCCAGTCCGCCCTTACCCGTTCCGAGGTTGCCGGCGGCGGCAGAAAGCCCTGGAGACAGAAAGGTACCGGCCGCGCCCGTCAGGGCAGCACCCGCGCCCCCCAGTGGACCCACGGCGGCGTCGTGTTTGCGCCGAAGCCCCGGGATTACAGTTACACCGTCAACAAGAAAGTCCGCCGCCTGGCTATGAAGTCCGCATTTTCTTCTAAGGTGCTGGACGATGAGATGATTGTCATCGATCAGATTTCTGCCGACGGATACAAGACCAAGACTATTGCCGGGATGCTGAAGGCTGTGGGCAGTGAGAAAAAGGCCCTGATTGTTCTCGACTCTGTAGACGAAAAGGTCATTGCTTCCGCCAGAAACATTCCCGGTGTGAAGACCGCCCAGGTCAATACCCTGAATGTTTACGATATTCTGAACGCCGACAAATTCATCGTCGTAAAGGATGCCGTGGCAAAAATTGAGGAGGTGTATGCGTAATGGCAGCACAGGATATCATTATCCGTCCGGTCATCACTGAAAAGACTATGGACGGCAACAGCCAGAAGAAGTACACCTTTGAAGTGAGCAAAAACTCCACCAAAATCGACATCAAAAGGGCTGTAGAAGAGCTTTTCGGCGTCAAGGTCAACAAGGTGAACACCCTCCATGTTAGAGGCCAGCTTCGCCGCCAGGGCAGGAACGAAGGCTACACCAGAAGCTGGAAAAAGGCCGTCGTCACTTTAACCGAAGATTCGAAGACCATTGAGTTCTTCGAGAGCATGGTCTAAGGCAAGGCCGTCATTACAGCATGAATGGGAAGACTGCCACCCTTCCCGCAAAGCGAATCAGGAGAGTGAATAACAAATGGCAATCAAAAATTATAAGCCGACTACCGCGGCAAGGCGCAACATGTCCGTTACGGACTATAACGGCCTTTCCAAAGGCGGCCCTGAAAAGAGCCTGCTGGCCCCTGTCAGCAAGAACTCCGGCCGCCACAGCTGCGGCAGGATCGCCGTCCGTCACCGCGGCGGCGGGAACCGCAAAAAGTACCGCATTATCGATTTCAAGCGTCAGAAGCATGACGTGGAGGCCACCGTTCTGGGAATCGAGTACGATCCCAACCGTTCCGCCTTTATCGCCCTCATCCAGTACGAGGACGGCGAGAAGAAATATATTCTGGCCCCCAACGGCTTAAAGGCCGGGGACAAGGTGGTCTCCGGCGAGGCTGCCGATATCAAGCCCGGCAATGCCCTTCCTCTGAAGAGCATCCCCGTGGGTACCTTCATCCACAATGTGGAGTTGTATCCCGGCAAGGGCGCCCAGTTGGCTCGGGCCGCAGGAATTATGGCCCAGCTGATGGCAAAGGAGAACGGTATGGCGCTTTTAAGACTGCCATCCGGCGAGTTGCGCAACGTGCCCGAGACCTGTATGGCCTCTATCGGCCAGGTCAGCAATATAGACCATGAGAACGTAAAAATCGGCAAGGCCGGCCGCAAGCGTCACATGGGCTGGAGGCCCACGGTCCGCGGTTCCGTCATGAACCCCAACGACCACCCCCACGGCGGCGGCGAAGGAAAAAGCCCTGTCGGCCGTCCCGGCCCTGTAACCCCCTGGGGCAAACCCACTTTGGGTTACAAGACCCGCAAGACGCACAACCGCAGCGATAAGTATATCGTAAGGCGCAGAAACGCCAAGTAAGCAACACGGGAAAGAGAGGTTAGAAAAACATGAGCAGAAGTCTTAAAAAAGGACCTTTTGTACAGCCCGTGCTGCTGAAAAGGATCCAGGCCATGAATGAATCCGGTGAAAAGAAGATTGTGAAAACCTGGAGCAGAGCTTCCATGATCTTCCCGGATTTTGTGGGCCACACTATCGCGGTCCATGACGGCCGCAAACATGTGCCGGTGTATATCACCGAAGACATGGTTGGCCATAAGCTGGGCGAATTTGCCCCCACACGCACCTTTAAGGGCCATGCCGGCGCGAAGACGACCAAGTAAGGAAAGGAGAAGAGATAAATTATGGAAGCGAAAGCAACATTGAACTACACCCGTATCTCTCCCCGCAAGGTCGGCATCGTGCTGGACCTCATCCGCAACAAGCCGGTGGACCTTGCCGCCGCGATTTTGCACAATACGCCCAAAGCCGCCTGCGAGGATCTGGAAAAGCTTCTCAAGTCCGCCGTGGCCAATGCTGAAAACAATTTCAACATGGACAAAGCGAACCTGTATGTTTCCCAGTGCTACGTGACCCCCGGCCCAATCCTGAAGCGGATCCGGCCGAGCGCCCACGGCAGAGCGTTCCGGGTGTTGAAGAGAACTTCCCACATCACCATCGTGGTGCAGGAAAAAGAGTAAGCGGTAAGGAGGCAAATTATGGGTCAGAAAGTGAATCCCCACGGTCTTCGCGTGGGCGTGATAAAAGACTGGGACTCCCGCTGGTTCGCAAAGGACAGCGATTTCGGCGACACATTGGTGCAGGATTACAATCTGCGCAAGGTACTGAAAAAGCAGCTCTACTCCGCGGGCATCCCGAAAATCGAGATCGAGCGCGACGCCTCTAAGGTACGCGTGCATATTCACTGCGCCAAGCCCGGCATGGTCATCGGCAAGGGCGGCACAGAGATCGAAAAACTCAGGCTCCAGTGCGAAAAGCTTTTGGGCAAGCCTGTGGTCATCAACATTGTAGAAGTGCGCCAGCCCGACCTGAACGCCCAACTGGTGGCAGAGAACATCGCTTCCCAGCTGGAGCGCCGTATCTCCTTCCGGAGAGCCATGAAGGGCTGTATCGGCCGCAGCATGCGTCTGGGGGCCAAAGGAATTAAAACCCAGGTTTCCGGCCGTTTGGGCGGCGCTGAGATCGCCCGCAGTGAGCAGTACCACGACGGTACTATCCCGCTGCAGACCCTGCGTGCTGATATCGACTACGGCTTTGCCGAAGCCAACACAACTTATGGCCGTATAGGCGTAAAGGTGTGGCTGTACAAGGGCGAAGTTTTGAACGACAACCGCGGCGACCGGCCCGAACGCCCCCGCCGTGACGACCGCAGGGACAGGGGCGAGCGCAGAGAACGTTCCGACCGTCGTCCCGCGGGCAACAGGGAAGGAGGCCGCAGAT